>NZ_MAKD01000075.1:0-262255 GCF_001691235.1 Vibrio sp. ZF57
CAAAGATCGCGTCACAAAAATGTGTACAAGAGATTGGATTGACCTGATCAGTTAGTTTTCCGGATTGGTATTACTTCTAACTCTGGTAGTTAAGCTAAATAGAGCAGAGCACTAATCTGATTGTTTTACTATGTGAAATTCTCTATCGCGTACGTACTTCGCCCTAAGGAGTGAGACTTTATTGCTTGAATACGTAAAGGGTAATTGTCGATTATGTTCGTATTGGTACTCGTTTAGCTGCTATCTAAACCATACCTGATACACGTATCTGGAACCCTGAGACTGACTAAGGAAAAGGTAGGATGCTTAACACTTCAAGCTATCACACTCACTGTGCATAAATAGAGATGTTGATTCGAAAGACCATCAAACAAACCTAAATAGCTATCTCGTAGATACAAAAACGCCTAGCGTTTGCTAGGCGTTGATAAATAGTGTCTCTAATACATCGACTACAGTATTTGCTTAAGCACCCTATCGGCTTTCACACGAGTGATCTTACGAATCAACTTCTGAACTTCCATCGGGTAGCTCTCTACCTTGTCTAACTGCTTATAAGTACAGATAAGCTGAGTGTGTTGAAGGATGTTATCCACTTCAGCCTGAAACTTGTCTGTTAGGTGATGGTAGTTATCTTGGATAAAGATACCGTTCTCTAGATCCAACTTCCATGCGCGTGGATTTAGATTATTACCTGTTAGTAGCATGTAGCGCTTATCTACCCAAATGCCCTTTAGGTGGAAGCTATTGGAATCGTGTTGCCAAAGTCGAATTGATAGATTACGGCTAGCAATATGAGCTTCATTCGCTTTAGCGAAACGGCGTAAGTTCAGTTCGTAAAGGTATGGCAAACCACCAATCGTTTTAAACTCTTCTTCTGGTGAGATAAAGAAATCATTCGCTGTCTTATCACCAACAACAATGCTGACCTTTACGCCACGCTTAAGTGCTTTCTTCACTTCTTTAGCTAGGCTAGGTGGGAAGTTGAAGTAAGGTGTGCAGATGAAGATTTCATCTTTAGCTTGAGCGACGAGTTGGTTGATTCCCTGATTCAGACGGTTACGTCTTTTACCGATACCAACCAATGGTGTTACAGCCACTTGCTCTGCTGAAACCTCTTGCCCTTCGAATTGATACTGAGACCTTGCCAATGATGCTCGAAACTGACGAATCGCTGGTTTCAGTTCTTTGGTCGCAGGCTTGTTCTTATCAGCCAGGTCATAAACAGCGCTGTCCGCAACCATCTGTTCGTGTACGTAGGCAAACATTGAGTCAGCAAGAGCTGCATTGTTTAAAACATGGTAACGATCAAAGCGATAGCGGTCATGGTAATTCAGATAGATATTGTTAAGGCTTGCACCGCTGTATATCACGCTATCATCGACGATAAAGCCTTTTAAGTGCAATACGCCAAAGACTTCTTTGCCGCGAACGGGAATGCCATAGACAGGCACAGAATGTTGATATTTCTCTGCGAACTCTTTATACATGGCTGCATTGCCTTCAGAAGACTCTGCGCCAATCAATCCACGCTGCGCCCGGTGCCAATCGACACAAACGCTCACGTCTAATTCTGGATTCTTTTGCTTTGCTTCATATAAGGCAGTTAGGATCTCACGGCCAGCCTCATCATCTTCAAGATACAAAGCGACTAAACTAATACGAGTCGTTGCGCGAGATATTTCATCAAGTAGGCGAGTTCGAAACTCTTGCGCTGATAGTAGTACTTCAAACTTGTCAGGATTCTGCGCTATGGTTGGCAACTGTATGAATGGATTCCTACTGGCAATCATATTGACTGTTTTACCTTAAAAATATGCAAAATTGCGAACTTTTAATTTTACCAAAGGGATAGCACCAAATACTAGATAATCGAGGCATTCTCTAACAATTTTGCTGATAATGCATAGGAATGAGATCTTTTCCGCTATTCGAATAGCGCTCGTATAAAACTCTTAAACCATTTGGTAGATCTTTAGGGTCTACTTGTACGAATTTGTGTCGCGCGTAAAAATTGGTGAGATGAGCGTACGCAAAGCAGTAATCATCTTCCGTAAGCGTATGTTGCGCACAATAATCCATAAGCTGGGAGCCTAATTGCTGACCACGATGTTGTTTTGATATCGCCATACCGGTAAGTAAGCGATTATTTTCTATTGTACGAAAACGCACGACACCGCACAGTTCGTTATTCAGCAATAACGAATAGATCAGTTCACTCTTATTCGCTTTTCCCGTTGGGTAATGTTCTTTATAGAAACGTTTAACTAGGGGAACCTTTACTGGGTCTAATTGAGTAATGATGACATTGTTCATTCAGTCACTGCGCCATTGGTTTATCTGCTGTAGAATGACCGCAGTGTAAGTTAATTGAATATCGCCATGCAATTCCATCTCAATGCTAGTTTAAAAAATGTTCATACTTTTTCCATCGATCAGACGTGTGATGCGTTGGTTGAAGTCACCACTACCGAAGAACTTATTTCGCTTTACAAAGACCCTAAATGGTCAGCTTTGCCTAAGTTAATACTGGGTAAGGGCAGTAATATGCTTTTTACTGAGCACTTCGCTGGCCTGGTCATCGTGAATAAATTAGCCGGGATTGAGCTGGCCGAGACGGACAGTCATCACCTACTGCATGTGAGTGGTGGCGAGGATTGGCCAAGCTTGGTTGAGTGGAGTGTGGATAAAGGGCTGGGTGGTCTAGAAAACCTAGCAATGATACCCGGCTGTTCCGGCTCTGCTCCGATTCAGAATATTGGTGCGTATGGTGTTGAGCTACAAGACGTATGCGAGTATGTCGATATCCTGTGTCTGGATACTTATACAGTTAAGCGATTAAGCAAAGAAGAGTGTCTCTTTGGTTACCGAGATTCTATTTTCAAACACGCTCTCTACGATAAAGCGATTGTTGTTGCGATTGGTTTAACGTTGCCGAAAGAGTGGGAGCCATGCAATCACTATGGCCCGTTAAAAAGCCTAGCAGCCGATACGCTCTCCCCTCGCACTATATTTGATGAAGTGTGTGCTATCCGTTCAAGTAAGCTGCCAGACCCTAGAGTCCAAGGGAATGCGGGTAGCTTCTTCAAAAACCCTGTGATCACCAAAGATCATTTTGATCGCTTGTTAGCTCTATATCCAAATATGGTTGGTTATGAGAGTAATGACATGATCAAAGTTGCTGCTGGCTGGCTGATTGATCAATGCCAGTTCAAGGGTGTGACAGAAGGTGGCGCTCAGGTTCACCCCAACCAAGCATTGGTTATTATCAATTATGATGAGGCTTCTGCTGTGGATATCCTTAAGCTTGCAGAGCGAGTGCGCCAGTCCGTTTTGAATAAATTCGATATTCGATTGGAACATGAAGTGCGCTTTATGGGACGAGACTGCGAGACAAACTTGGATAAGGCTTTGGAGTCATTGGCATGAGAGAGCACAGTACCAAGCTTGCACTATTGAGATGTCTTGCTGACGGTGAGTTTCATTCAGGTGAAGACCTAGGTGAAATGATTGGCGTATCACGAGCGGCTATCAGTAAGCACATTAAAGGTATTCAAGAGTGGGGTTTAGATATCTACCGAGTACAAGGCAAGGGTTACAAACTAGCCAGTCGTTTGGATATGCTTGACCAAGACAAATTGTCTGCAGTTAGTCGCGATGCTTCTCTTGAACTCATTCCCATCATAGGTTCTACAAACCAACACCTATTAGAGCGCACTAACACCCTCGAATCGGGTTCTGTCTGTATTGCTGAATATCAAGCTGCGGGTCGTGGACGCCGTGGACGAGAGTGGGTATCACCATTTGGTGCAAACCTCTATCTTTCAATGTATTGGAGACTCGACGCGGGGATGGCTGCCGCAATGGGCTTAAGCCTTGTGGTTGGTGTAGCTGTTGTTGAAGCTTTGGAAGAGATGGGCGTAGAAGGTGTAAAGCTTAAATGGCCGAACGACCTTTACCACAATGACAAGAAGCTTGCAGGTATCTTGGTCGAGCTGTCAGGACAGTCTGGTGGCGCTGCGCATATTGTGATTGGTTTAGGGCTAAACCTATCCATGGATCCAACAACATCAGGTATTGGCCAGCCATGGACTTCCCTTAAAGAAGTGTGTGATGGGAAGGTGCCAGACCGTAACCAGTTAGCGCAGGCTCTGATCAATGCTTGGGATAAGTCACTTGTCGACTACGAGTTGAAAGGAATGTCCAATTTTTTAGAGCGTTGGAACCGCTTGGATAATTTCTTAGGTCGCAATGTTAGATTGATCATTGGACCTAGAGAAATTGAAGGTGTTGTTCAAGGCATCGATGAACAAGGTGCTGTATTGCTCAAAACTGAGAATGGTGTCGAGAGCTATATTGGTGGCGAGATATCGCTAAGAAAAGGCGACTAAGGCGTTACTATTTTCTTAGTAACACTTCTTCAACCATATGATCTGCGCCTTTACGTAGAATCAGGTGAGCCCTTTCTCTTGTCGGAAGGATATTTTGTTCAAGGTTCAAGCCATTAATTGAACTCCAGATACCTTCTGCTTTGTCCAATGCGGCTTGGTTCGATAATTTAGTGTAATGACTAAAGTAAGAGCCAGGCTTAGTAAACGCGCCATCGCGGAATTTCATAAAGCGATTGACGTACCATTCTTTGATTTGTTGGCTATCAGCGTCAACATAGAGTGAGAAATCAAGGAAGTCTGAAATAAACACGCGATGTGGCTCGTGTGGATAATTCATTCCGGTTTGTAAAACATTAAGCCCTTCAATAATAAGCACATCTGGTAGGTCGACGCACTTAACGTCATCAGTAATATTGTACGTAAGATGCGAGTAAACAGGGGCTGTGACATTTCTCTTGCAAGCTTTTACATCCGAAACAAAGTTCACTAAACGCTTGATATCGTAAGATTCAGGAAAGCCCTTTTTGCTCATCAACCCTTTCTCTTCTAACACCTCGTTTGGATATAAAAAGCCATCGGTTGTCACTAGTTCAACTTTTGGGTGGTTTTCCCAGCGAGAGAGTAGGGCTTTAAGCAGACGCGCAGTGGTACTTTTGCCAACAGCTACGCTACCCGCAATACCGATGATAAAAGGTGGCGCTTTCTCTTTCTTATCTAGAAATTGGTGGAGTACCGAGTTTCTATTCTGTCTGGCTGCCACATAGAGGTTCAATAGACGAGATAGCGGTAGATAGATCTCTACTGCCTCTTCCATTGTGAGCTTTTCATTGATGCCTTGAAGCTCTTTTAAGTCGCTCTCAGAAAGTGTCATCGGAACTAAATTCCTTAGCTCAGACCAACGTTCGCGGTCAAATGACATAAATGGGCTCATACAAAACTCTATAGTGGATAACAAAACAAGTGCATGGAAAATACATCAAGCGATAGATAAATAAAATATCTTCCTGTACTAGATGCGGGTTAAAGACGTAAACCTTGAGCTAAATAGCCGTATGTAGGAGTTTGGTCAGAGAATTTTGCACTTTTTTTCAATTTACTATTGCAAGGTGGAAAATCATTCAATAAAATGCGCCCCACTTGTGCCGACTTAGCTCAGTAGGTAGAGCAACTGACTTGTAATCAGTAGGTCACCAGTTCGATTCCGGTAGTCGGCACCACTTTCTCCCTTCCTATAAGGCAAGCGAGAGAAAGCTCAAAATTTGGAGAGGTTCCCGAGTGGCCAAAGGGAGCAGACTGTAAATCTGTTGGCACTGCCTTCGATGGTTCGAATCCGTCCCTCTCCACCATATTCTAAAGGTTAAATAGCTCAAACAGAGTTACGTGTTGCGTGCATCGTATAATGGCTATTACCTCAGCCTTCCAAGCTGATGATGCGGGTTCGATTCCCGCTGCACGCTCCAACTCATTTTGTGTGCTGATATAGCTCAGTCGGTAGAGCGCACCCTTGGTAAGGGTGAGGTCCCCAGTTCGACTCTGGGTATTAGCACCAGTCTAAAGCTTCTTCTCCTTTAATAAAGAAAACCATTTTTTTGGTTGCGTGGTCTTATTTTAAGCCACCTAATCCGTACCTAGAGGGACACCCCATGTCTAAAGAAAAATTTGAACGTACGAAACCGCACGTAAACGTTGGTACTATCGGCCACGTTGACCACGGTAAAACAACTCTAACTGCTGCTATCTGTACTACACTTGCAAAAGTGTACGGCGGTGTTGCTAAAGATTTCGCATCTATCGATAACGCTCCAGAAGAGCGTGAGCGCGGTATCACAATCGCAACTTCTCACGTTGAGTACGATACTCCAGCACGTCACTACGCACACGTAGACTGTCCAGGACACGCGGATTATGTTAAAAACATGATCACTGGTGCTGCACAAATGGACGGCGGTATCCTAGTTGTTGCTGCGACTGACGGCCCTATGCCTCAAACTCGTGAGCACATCCTACTTGGTCGTCAAGTTGGTATCCCTTACATCATCGTATTCATGAACAAATGTGACATGGTAGATGACGAAGAGCTACTTGAGCTAGTTGAGATGGAAGTTCGTGAACTTCTTTCTGAATACGACTTCCCAGGTGATGACCTACCAGTTATCCAAGGTTCTGCACTTGGCGCACTAAACGGCGAGAAGCAGTGGGAAGACAAGATCGTTGAGCTTGCAGAAGCACTAGATTCTTACATTCCTGAGCCAGAGCGTGCAGTTGACCAACCGTTCCTACTACCAATTGAAGATGTATTCTCAATTCAAGGTCGTGGTACTGTTGTAACTGGTCGTATCGAGCGCGGTATCCTACGTGTAGGTGACGAAGTAGAAATCGTTGGTATCAAAGAGACTACTCTTACTACTTGTACTGGTGTTGAAATGTTCCGTAAACTGCTTGACGAAGGTCGTGCAGGTGAGAACGTTGGTGCACTTCTACGTGGTACTAAGCGTGATGACGTTGAACGTGGTCAAGTACTTTCTGCGAAAGGTTCTATCAACCCACACACTAAGTTTGAGTCTGAAGTATACGTACTTTCTAAAGACGAAGGCGGCCGTCACACTCCTTTCTTCAAAGGTTACCGTCCACAGTTCTACTTCCGTACAACTGACGTAACAGGCGACATCACTCTACCAGAAGGCGTAGAAATGGTAATGCCAGGTGACAACGTTCAAATGACTGTTGAGCTAATCGCTCCAATCGCAATGGACGAAGGTCTACGTTTCGCAATCCGCGAAGGTGGCCGTACAGTTGGTGCTGGTGTTGTAGCTAAAATCTTTGCATAAGATTTGACGAACCACTAGTAAAAAGGGCATCATTTGATGCCCTTTTTCTGCGCTAAAAAAAGAGTTGGATGTTTTGACATCGATTTTTGCTCTTAGCAAAGAATTAAACGGTCTTTTTGACTAAAATGACTGTTAGATGTGTTGTTTTGCAACGCAAAGGAATGTGCCCTGCAACAGCGGGGTTATTGTCGTCTATATTTAAGACTTATCACAGGTTGGTTTTATGAAAGCAAACGCTGAAACTCCTGATAGCTCAGGTGCAGCAGATACAATGAAGTGGATTGTCGCTTTTGTTCTGTTGGCTGCTGCTGTTGTGGGTAATTACCTGTATGGTGAATTGTCTGTTGTAATTCGCGCTGCAGGTGTAGTTGTGCTGATTGCTGCCGCACTAGGCGTTGCAGCAACAACAACTAAAGGTAAAGCTGCGATCGATTTTGCAAAAGAATCTCGCATGGAGATTCGTAAAGTTGTTTGGCCTACTCGCCAAGAAACTATGCAAACTACATTGATCGTTTTAGCTGTATGTATTGTTATGTCTCTAGTGCTTTGGGGAATTGACGGCATTATGGTCCGTCTAGTTTCTCTAGCAACTGGGGTGTAGAGGGTTCTGATTCATGAGTGAAGCTCCAAAAAAACGTTGGTATGTAGTTCAAGCCTTTTCTGGCTTTGAAGGTCGTGTTGCACAGTCGCTACGCGAGCATATTAAAATGCACAACATGGAAGAACTATTTGGCGATGTGCTAGTACCTACTGAAGAAGTAGTGGAAATGCGTGCAGGCCAACGCCGTAAAAGTGAACGTAAATTCTTCCCTGGCTACGTATTAGTTCAAATGATCATGAATGATGAATCATGGCACTTAGTACGCAGCATTCCGCGTGTTATGGGCTTCATTGGTGGTACCTCTGATCGTCCTGCACCAATCACTGATAAAGAAGCTGATGCTATCTTGAACCGTCTAGAGAAAGCGAGCGAGTCTCCACGTCCTAAGACAATGTTCGAAGCGGGTGAAGTGGTTCGTGTGAACGATGGTCCATTTGCTGACTTCAACGGTACTGTTGAAGAAGTAGATTACGAGAAAAGCCGCATTAAGGTATCTGTATCGATCTTTGGTCGTGCAACACCGGTTGAGCTTGAATTTGGTCAGGTTGAAAAACTGGACTAAAACTCTAAGTTTTGAACAAGCTGTGGATAAATACTTCATAAGTTGTTCAAAATAAAAGAGTATAAAAAATCACCTTTTTAGGGTTGTTAAAGGCGCGAATTATGATTATAATTTCGCGCCTTTTTGCTTCTGTGGAAGTGAAAAAGAGTTAATTGAATTTATGGGGAGCTCGCCTTGCGGCTAGCGCATGTACCCAAAATATTAGGAAATATCATGGCTAAGAAAGTTGAAGCTTATATCAAACTGCAAGTTGCAGCTGGTATGGCAAACCCAAGTCCACCGGTTGGTCCTGCTCTAGGTCAACACGGCGTGAACATCATGGAATTCTGTAAAGCGTTCAACGCAAAAACAGAATCTGTTGAGAAAGGTCTACCTACTCCAGTAGTTATTACTGTTTACAACGACCGTTCTTTCACGTTCGTAACTAAGACTCCACCTGCTGCTGTTCTTCTTAAGAAAGCTGCTGGCGTTAAGTCTGGTTCAGGTCGTCCAAACACTGAGAAAGTTGGTACTGTTACTGACGCTCAAGTTCAGGAAATCGCAGAAACTAAAGCTGCTGATATGACTGGTGCTGACATCGAAGCAATGAAACGTTCTATTGCTGGTACTGCTCGTTCAATGGGCCTAGTGGTAGAGGGATAAGATCATGGCTAAACTTACTAAGCGTATGCGCGTAATCCGCGACAAAGTTGACTCAACTAAAGAATACGAAATCAGCGAAGCTGTTGCTCTTCTTAAAGAACTAGCGACTGCTAAATTCGTTGAGTCTGTAGATGTTGCTGTTAACCTAGGCATCGATGCTCGTAAATCTGACCAAAACGTTCGTGGCGCAACAGTGCTACCTCACGGTACTGGCCGTGACATCCGCGTTGCTGTTTTCACTCAAGGTGCAAACGCAGAAGCTGCTAAAGCTGCTGGCGCAGATATCGTTGGTATGGAAGATCTTGCTGAGCAAGTGAAAAAAGGCGAAATGAACTTCGACGTAGTTGTTGCTTCTCCAGATGCAATGCGTGTTGTTGGTCAACTAGGTACAATCCTAGGTCCACGCGGCCTTATGCCAAACCCTAAAGTTGGTACTGTAACTCCTAACGTTGCTGAAGCGGTTAAGAACGCTAAAGCTGGTCAGGTTCGTTACCGTAACGACAAGAACGGCATCATCCACACTACTATCGGTAAAGCATCTTTCGAAGCTAGCCAACTTCAAGAGAACCTAGAAGCACTTCTAGTTGCTCTTAAGAAAGCTAAGCCTTCTTCAGCTAAGGGTTCTTACCTGAAGAAAGTAAGCATCTCTACTACGATGGGTGCTGGTGTTGCTGTTGATCAAGCTAGTCTTGATACTCAAGCAAACTAATTTGCTTAGGCGCAGATTTAGTGTATACTTCTGCGCCTAATATTTGTGGTTGGGTGGTTTTAAAGCAATTTGAAATCATCTATCCCAAGACCGTAGGCGCTGTCGATTTTCATTAGATTATTGATAGCTTAATAAAACCTACGTAGGCGATGTTGTGGTTTGAAGTGGATTTATTCATTTTTAAATAACATCGTAAACGCTCAATACATTTTGTATTGGGTGCTGTAATCACAACCAGAGGTTAATCCAAATGGCTTTAAATCTTCAAGACAAAAAAGCAATTGTTGCTGAAGTCAACGAAGCTGCCAGTGGTGCACTTTCTGCAGTTGTAGCTGATTCTCGTGGCGTTGAAGTTGGCGCAATGACTTCTCTACGTAAACAAGCTCGCGAAGCGGGTGTTTACATGAAAGTCGTTCGTAACACACTAGCACGCCGTGCGGTTCAGGGTACAGACTACGAGTGTCTAGTAGACACTTTCACTGGTCCAACTCTGATCGCGTTCTCTAACGAGCACCCAGGTGCTGCAGCGCGTCTTTTCAAAGACTTCGCTAAAGAGAACAAAGATTTCGAGATCAAAGCTGCTGCATTTGAAGGCGCAGTTACTGATGCTGAAGTACTAGCGACACTACCAACTTACGACGAAGCTATCGCACGCCTAATGATGTGCATGAAAGAAGCTTCTGCTGGCAAGCTGGTTCGTACTATCGCTGCACTACGTGACCAAAAAGAAGAAGCAGCGGCTTAAGCCTTGCTTTTCACTGGTTGCAAATTAAACTTATTGTTGACTTAAAAGAGAATTGTTATGTCTATTACTAACGAGCAAATCCTAGACGCAGTTGCAGAAATGTCTGTAATGCAAGTTGTTGAGCTTATCGAAGCTATGGAAGAGAAATTCGGCGTTTCAGCTGCAGCTGCAGTTGTAGCTGGTGGCGCAGCTGGCGGCGACGCTGCTGCTGAGCAAACTGAATTCGACGTTATCCTAACTGCTGCTGGCGCTAACAAAGTACAAGTTATCAAAGCTGTACGTGGCGCAACTGGCCTAGGTCTTAAAGAAGCTAAAGGTCTTGTAGACTCAGCTCCTGCAGCGCTTAAAGAAGGCGTTGACAAAGCTGAAGCTGAAGCTCTTAAAGCACAGCTAGAAGAAGCTGGCGCTTCTGTTGAAATCAAGTAATTATTACTTAATTTCATAGCCGCAAGGCTAATGGCTGGTGGTTTATTAACCACCGGCCTTTTTGCGCTGTAGGGCTATGACGAAATTTCCGCTGTTTAACCGTCATAATCCGAGCAAAAAAACAGTCATTTTTTCGAAATGATTGTTCACTACCACTAAACAGCTGTTTGTCACCACCCCCTCTGAAGAGTGTTTTGGGTGGTTTGGGTCACTTATCAGCGAGCTGAGGAACCCCATGGTTTACTCTTATACCGAGAAAAAGCGCATCCGTAAGGATTTTGGTACTCGTCCACAAGTTTTGGACATTCCATACCTGTTATCGATCCAGCTTGATTCTTTCGACAAATTCATCGAACAGGATCCAGAAGGTCAATACGGTCTTGAAGCTGCTTTCCGTTCTGTATTTCCAATTCAGAGCTACAACGGCAATTCTGAGCTGCAATACGTTAGCTACCGTCTTGGTGAGCCAGTTTTTGACGTTAAAGAATGTCAAATCCGCGGTGTTACTTACTCAAAGCCACTACGCGTAAAACTACGTCTAGTTATCTTTGATCGAGATGCACCAGCAGGTACTGTAAAAGACATTAAAGAACAAGAAGTCTACATGGGCGAAATTCCGCTTATGACAGACAATGGTACTTTCGTAATTAATGGTACCGAGAGGGTTATCGTATCCCAGCTGCACCGAAGCCCAGGCGTGTTCTTCGACAGTGATAAGGGTAAGACCCACTCATCAGGTAAAGTTCTTTATAACGCACGTGTAATTCCTTACCGTGGCTCATGGTTAGACTTTGAGTTCGATCCTAAGGATAACTTATTCGTACGTATCGACCGTCGTCGTAAGCTACCAGCATCGATTATTCTTCGTGCACTTGGTAAATCGACTGAAGAGATCCTAGATCTGTTCTTCGACAAGGTGAACTTCGAAGTTAAAGACCAAACTCTTCTTATGGAGTTGGTTCCTGATCGTCTACGTGGTGAAACTGCGTCATTCGACATCGAAGCAAACGGAAAAACTTACGTTGAGACTGGTCGTCGTGTTACTGCTCGTCATATCCGTCAACTTGAAAAAGATGGCGTTGAGCACATCGAAGTACCAGTAGAGTACATCGTTGGTAAAGTTGCATCTAAAGATTACATCAATGAAGCAACTGGCGAGATCATCGTTGGCGCGAACCAAGAGATTAGCCTAGAAGCACTTGCTAACCTGTCTCAAGCAGGTCACAAGTCTCTACAAACTCTGTTCACGAATGACCTAGATCACGGTCCATTCATGTCAGACACTCTACGTGCAGATAGCACAGTAGATCGCATCTCTGCATTGGTAGAAATCTACCGCATGATGCGTCCTGGCGAGCCACCAACGAAAGAAGCTGCAGAGTCTCTATTCGAAAGCCTATTCTTCTCTGAAGAACGTTACGACCTATCAACTGTAGGCCGTATGAAGTTCAACAGCTCTATCGAGCGTGAAGAAGAAGAAGAGCGCGGTACTCTGGATGAATCAGACATCATCGAAGTGATGAAGAAACTGATTGGTATCCGTAACGGTATTGGTGAAGTGGACGATATCGACCACCTTGGCAACCGTCGTATCCGTTCTGTAGGTGAAATGGCAGAAAACCAATTCCGTGTTGGTCTAGTTCGTGTAGAACGTGCCGTTAAAGAGCGCCTAAGCCTTGGTGACCTTGATGCAATCATGCCTCAAGATCTTATAAACGCTAAGCCGATCTCTGCTGCAGTTAAAGAATTCTTTGGCTCTTCACAGCTTTCACAGTTCATGGACCAAAACAACCCATTGTCAGAAGTTACGCACAAACGTCGTATCTCTGCTTTAGGTCCTGGTGGTCTTACTCGTGAGCGCGCAGGCTTCGAAGTACGTGACGTTCACGTAACTCACTACGGTCGTCTATGTCCGATCGAAACGCCTGAAGGTCCAAACATCGGTCTAATTAACTCACTATCTGCGTTTGCACGTTGTAACGATTACGGTTTCCTAGAAACTCCGTACCGTCGTGTAGTAGATGGTGTAGTAACAGAAGAAGTTGATTACCTGTCTGCAATCCAGGAAGGTCAATTCGTAATCGCGCAAGCAAACACCATTCTTACTGAAGAAGGTACGTTTGCAGATGAGCTAATCACAGCTCGTCAAAAAGGTGAATCTGGTCTTCACCCACGCGATCACGTTGACTACATGGACGTTGCGACAAACCAAGTAGTATCTATCGCTGCTTCGCTTATCCCGTTCCTAGAACACGATGATGCGAACCGTGCATTGATGGGTGCCAACATGCAACGTCAAGCTGTACCAACACTTAAGGCTGATAAGCCTCTAGTAGGTACTGGTATCGAACGTAACATCGCAGTTGACTCTGGTGTTACAGCGGTTGCTAAACGTGGTGGTCAAGTTCAGTCTGTAGACGCTTCTCGTATCGTAGTTAAGGTTAACGAAGATGAATTGGTACCTGGCGAAGCTGGTATCGATATCTACAACCTAACTAAGTACACGCGTTCGAACCAAAACACATGTATTAACCAACGTCCAACTGTACTTCCTGGTGAACCAGTTGCACGTGGCGATGTTCTTGCTGATGGTCCTTCAACAGACCTTGGTGAACTAGCTCTTGGCCAAAACATGCGTATCGCATTCATGCCTTGGAACGGTTACAACTTCGAAGACTCGATCTTAGTATCTGAGCGCGTAGTTCAAGAAGACCGTTTCACGACAATCCACATCCAAGAACTATCTTGTGTGGCTCGTGATACTAAGCTGGGTTCTGAAGAGATCACAGCTGATATTCCAAACGTAGGTGAGTCTGCTCTGTCTAAACTAGACGAGTCAGGTATCGTTTACATTGGTGCTGAAGTTAAGGGTGGCGACATCCTAGTTGGTAAAGTAACCCCTAAAGGTGAAACTCAACTGACTCCTGAAGAGAAGCTACTACGTGCTATCTTCGGTGAGAAAGCATCTGATGTTAAAGATACTTCTCTACGTGTACCAAACTCTGTTTCGGGTACTATCATCGATGTACAAGTCTTCACTCGCGATGGCGTAGAGAAAGACAAGCGTGCACTTGAAATCGAACAGATGCAGCTTAAAGAAGCTAAGAAAGACCTAACTGAAGAGTTCCAAATTCTTGAGGGTGGCCTTCTTAACCGTGTTAAAGCTGTACTTCTGTCTGGTGGTTACTCTGAAGCTAAGCTTGATACTATCGGTCGTAAGCAATGGCTAGAGCAAGTTCTAGAAGACGATGCGCTACAAACACAGCTTGAGCAACTTGCTGAGCAGTGGGATGAGCTAAAAGCAGACTTCGATAAGAAGTTTGAAACTAAGCGTCGTAAAATCACTCAAGGTGATGATCTAGCGCCTGGCGTTCTTAAGATTGTTAAAGTTTACCTAGCGGTTAAACGTCGTATCCAGCCTGGTGATAAGATGGCCGGTCGTCACGGTAACAAAGGTGTAATCTCTAAGATTAACCCTGTTGAAGACATGCCATACGATGAGAAAGGTCAGCCTGTAGACATCGTACTTAACCCGCTGGGTGTACCATCGCGTATGAACATCGGTCAGATCCTAGAAGTTCACTTAGGTTTGGCTGCGAAAGGTATCGGTGACAAGATCAACCAAATGGTTAAGGAACAACAAGAACTGCATAAGTTCCGTGAGTTCCTACAGAAGGTTTACGATCTTGGTGATACTCGTCAGAAAGTTGATATTGCTGAACTGTCTGATGATCAAGTTCGTACACTGATCAAGAACCTACGTGGCGGTCTACCGATTGCTACTCCTGTGTTCGACGGTGCTTCTGAGTCTCTAATCAAAGAACTACTTAAACTGGGTGATCTGCCAGAATCTGGTCAGCTTAAACTGTTTGATGGTCGTACTGGTGATTCGTTTGAGCGTCCTGTAACTGTTGGTTACATGTACATGCTGAAACTGAACCACTTGGTTGATGACAAGATGCATGCTCGTTCAACTGGTTCTTACAGCCTAGTAACTCAGCAACCACTTGGTGGTAAAGCTCAGTTCGGTGGTCAGCGTTTCGGTGAGATGGAAGTATGGGCACTAGAAGCATACGGTGCTGCATATACTCTACAAGAAATGCTAACAGTTAAGTCAGATGACGTTAACGGCCGTACTAAGATGTATAAGAACATCGTAGACGGTAACCATAGCATGGAACCTGGTATGCCTGAGTCGTTCAACGTACTGTTGAAAGAGATTCGCTCGCTAGGTATCAACATCGAGCTAGAAGACGAAGAGTAATCCCTCCTTCTTTTTAAAAGAAGATAGGATTATTTGGTAAAAGGGAGCTTGCTACAGCAGTGAGCTCCTTTAACTCCTTACAGGAGCTGAATGTGAAAGACTTATTAAACTTTCTAAAAGCACAGCATAAGACCGAAGAATTTGATGCAATCAAAATCGGTCTATCTTCACCAGACATGATCCGTTCATGGTCTTTTGGTGAAGTTAAAAAGCCGGAAACAATTAACTATCGTACGTTTAAACCTGAACGTGATGGTCTGTTCTGTGCACGTATTTTTGGTCCAGTTAAAGACTACGAATGTCTTTGTGGCAAATACAAGCGCCTGAAGCACCGTGGTGTTATCTGTGAGAAGTGTGGCGTTGAAGTTACACAAACTAAAGTTCGTCGTGACCGCATGGGCCACATCGAGCTAGCTTCACCAGTTGCTCACATCTGGTTCCTAAAATCACTGCCGTCTCGTATCGGTCTACTAATGGATATCCCTCTACGTGATATCGAACGTGTTCTTTACTTCGAGATGTACGTAGTAACTGAACCAGGTATGACTGATCTAGAAAAATCTCAGATGCTTACTGAAGAAGAGTATCTGGATCGTCTAGAAGAGTGGGGTGACGAATTTACTGCTAAGATGGGTGCTGAAGCGATCAAAGATCTGCTTGCAACAATGGACCTTCATCAAGAAGTGGAAGAAATGCGCGAAGAGTTAGAAACGACTAACTCAGAAACTAAGCGTAAAAAAGTTACTAAGCGCCTGAAGCTAGTTGAAGCGTTCATTGCATCGGGTAACGATCCGCAATGGATGATTCTGACTGTACTTCCGGTTCTGCCGCCAGATCTACGTCCTCTAGTACCACTAGATGGCGGTCGTTTTGCGACTTCAGATCTGAACGACCTTTACCGTCGTGTGATCAACCGTAACAACCGTTTGAAGCGCCTTCTAGAGCTAGCTGCTCCGGACATCATCGTACGTAACGAAAAGCGTATGCTGCAAGAGTCTGTTGATGCACTTCTAGATAACGGTCGTCGTGGTCGTGCTATCACTGGTTCTAACAAGCGTCCTCTGAAATCTCTTGCTGATATGATCAAGGGTAAACAAGGTCGTTTCCGTCAGAACCTTCTAGGTAAACGTGTAGACTACTCTGGCCGTTCTGTAATCACAGTAGGTCCATACCTTCGTCTACATCAGTGTGGTCTTCCTAAGAAGATGGCACTTGAGCTATTTAAGCCGTTCATCTACAGCAAGCTAGAAACTCGTGGCATGGCTACGACAATCAAAGCTGCTAAGAAGATGGTAGAGCGCGAAGAAGCTATCGTTTGGGATATCCTGGACGAAGTAATCCGCGAACACCCAGTACTGCTTAACCGTGCACCTACACTTCACCGTCTAGGTATCCAAGCGTTTGAACCAGTACTAATCGAAGGTAAAGCGATTCAGCTTCACCCACTAGTGTGTGCGGCATACAACGCCGACTTCGATGGTGACCAAATGGCGGTACACGTGCCTCTAACTCTAGAAGCACAGCTTGAAGCACGTACACTGATGATGTCGACGAATAACATTCTGTCGCCAGCGTCAGGTGATCCGATCATCGTACCTTCTCAGGACGTTGTATTGGGTCTTTACTACATGACACGTGACAAGATCAACGTGAAAGGCGAAGGTATGTACCTTGCTGGCCCTGCTGAGGCTGAAAAGGCATACCGTACTAAGACTGCTGAGCTACACGCTCGCGTTAAAGTACGTATCACCGAAACTGTAGTAGACGAAGATGGTAACAGCACTACTGAAACGAAGATGGTTGATACAACTGTCGGCCGTGCAATGCTATGGCAAATCGTTCCAGCTGGCCTACCGTACAGCATCGTTAACCAAAAGTTAGGTAAGAAGCAGATCTCTACTCTTCTTAACGAGTGTTACCGTAAGCTTGGTCTAAAAGATACAGTAGTATTTGCTGACCAAATCATGTACGCAGGTTTTGCATACGCTGCACTTTCTGGTGTTTCTGTAGGTATCGACGATATGGTTGTACCTCAAGCGAAATACGATGAAATTGAATCTGCTGAAGAAGAAGTTCGCGAAATCCAAGAGCAATTCCAATCTGGTCTTGTTACTGCGGGTGAGCGTTACAACAAAGTTATCGATATCTGGGCATCTACGAATGACCGCGTTGCGAAAGCAATGATGGATAACCTATCTTCTGAAACAGTTATCAACCGTGACGGCGAAGAAGAACAGCAAGAATCGTTCAACAGCATCTACATGATGGCCGACTCGGGCGCACGTGGTTCTGCAGCTCAGATTCGTCAGCTAGCAGGTATGCGTGGTCTGATGGCGCGTCCAGATGGTTCAATCATCGAAACGCCGATCACAGCGAACTTTAAAGAAGGTCTAAACGTCCTTCAGTACTTTATCTCAACGCACGGTGCTCGTAAGGGTCTTGCGGATACAGCACTGAAAACAGCAAACTCGGGTTACCTAACTCGTCGTCTAGTAGACGTTGCTCAAGACGTTGTAGTACACGAACATGACTGTGGCACGCATGAAGGTATCGACATGATGCCTCACATCGAAGGTGGTGACGTTAAAGTTGCACTTTCTGAGCTTGCTCTAGGTCGTGTAGTAGCTGAAGACGTTCTTAAGCCTGGTACTGAAGATGTACTGATTCCACGTAATACTCTGATTGATGAGAAGTGGTGTCAAATCATGGAAGACAACTCAGTAGATAGCATGAAAGTGCGCTCTGTTGTTACCTGTGATGCAGACTTCGGTTGTTGTGCACAGTGTTACGGTCGTGACCTAGCACGTGGTCACCTAGTGAACCAAGGTGAAGCAGTTGGTGTTATCGCTGCACAATCTATCGGTGAACCGGGTACACAGCTAACGATGCGTACGTTCCACATCGGTGGTGCGGCATCTACTGCAGCAGCAGAGAACAGCATCCAAGCTAAGACAACTGGTACTGTGAAACTTCACAATGCTAAGTTCGTAGTTAACAAAGATAAGAAACTGGTTATCACTTCTCGTGCATCTGAGATGACGATTATTGATGAATTCGGCCGTACTAAAGAGAAGCACAAACTTCCTTACGGTTCGATGCTAACCAAAGGCGACAACGCAGCAGTTACTGCTGGTGAAGTTGTAGCTAACTGGGAAGCGCATACCATGCCAATCATCACTGAAGTGGCAGGTCGTATCCAATTCGTAGATATGATCGATGGTATTACAGTTTCTCGTCAAACTGACGATCTAACGGGTCTTTCTTCAAGTGAAGTTACAGACGCAGCAGCTCGCCCAGCAGCAGGTAAAGATATGCGTCCAGCTATCAAACTTGTTGATGAGCAAGGTAACGACGTAATGATCCCTGGTACTGATATGCCAGCTCACTACTTCCTACCTGGCAAAGCGATTGTAAACATCGAAGATGGCGCTGAAGTTGGCATCGGTGACACACTATCTCGTATCCCTCAAAAATCGAGCGGAAACAAAGATATCACCGGTGGTCTACCACGCGTAGCTGACCTATTCGAAGCTCGTAAGCCTAAAGAGCCTGCGATCCTTGCTGAGCACACAGGTACTGTGTCTTTCGGTAAAGAAACGAAAGGTAAGCGTCGTCTAGTAATCACTCGTGAAGGCGGTGACGCTTACGAAGAGATGATTCCTAAGCATCGTCAATTGAACGTGTTCGAAGGTGAGAAGATTGAACGTGGTGATGTAATCGCCGACGGTCCTGAAACTCCACACGATATCCTGCGTCTACGTGGTATCCACGCAGTAACTCAGTACATCGCGAACGAAGTTCAAGAAGTTTACCGCTTACAAGGCGTAAAGATTAACGATAAGCACATCGAGACTATCGTTCGTCAAATGCTACGTAAGTGTACAATCACTCATTCTGGTGACTCTCCGTTCCTACCTGGCGAACAAGTTGAGTACCACAATGTTAAGATTGCTAACCGTAAGCTAGAAGCTGAAGGTAAAGAACTAGTACGTTTCGAACGTGATCTACTAGGTATTACTAAAGCATCTCTTGCAACTGAGTCATTCATCTCAGCTGCATCGTTCCAAGAAACGACTCGCGTACTAACAGAAGCTGCGGTTTCTGGTAAGCGTGATGACCTTCGCGGTCTGAAAGAGAACGTAATTGTTGGTCGTCTGATCCCAGCTGGTACTGGTTTCGCATACCACCAAGAGCGTCAAAAACAACGTGAAGAAGAGCAAGAAGGTCCTTCAGCTGAACAAGCTACTGACAATCTAGCAGCACTTCTAAACGCTGGTTTCTCTTCAGAAGAGTAAGCTCTACGAGTAGTCTCTAAGAGATAAGAAAAAGGCACCTTCGGGTGCCTTTTTTGTATCTGGCGTATTGGTATTTAGCTATGACTTATAAAGTGATAGGTGTGCTTATCTAGCTGGTGAGGTTGGATTTATGTCCTGAAGAGTGCTCTTTGAGGCCAGTAAGATAAAGGGTAGAGATGACTAGGCTGATTAGGGCTGTAACCATATGCTTATGGCTAAAGGTCAGGGCGAGCGAGTAAGCTCTGTCTGAAAGGTTCTGGGTAGTTTGGATAACCTTACAGACAAAACAAAAAGCTTGCACAGAGGCAAGCTTATTAAGGATTCGGCTAACTAAGCGCCTGGTGGAATAGCTAAACTGTCTGCAATAAGCTGGATAAGATTATCTTCTACTTCAAAACGTAGTTCGAGTAGTTCACCTACTTTGGACATATCTCCTTCGAAGTTAGGCAACTCATCGTCTGCATTTACTTTAACGTACTTATCATTGAATTCTAGAAGCGGCTCGGTTGTAAGTACGATCTTCGCGTAAGTTGTATCAATCTCGTCATTGGTTTTAAAGCCTGTTGCTTGCCATTTTTTCATGACCATATCGTAGATCTTAAAATGACCCTCTGAGATATAATCGACAACATGATCACAGAATGAGCTTATTTCTTTAGGGGAAGGGAGTTCAACAACGTTTGATTGCCCGTTGCTAGCTGGCTGCAAGGCACCTAGCTTACAATACTCAACGATTAGAGACTGTCGAGTTTCGAGCCAATGATCGATGACCTCATTAGAGCCACCCCATTGTTCTTGTATTTGTTTGAATTTATTTAGCATGACCATGTCCTCATGATCTGATCACAACCTTGTGATCAAGTAATTGCCTAAGCAGGGTCCGTTTTATTGGTAGCTACTAAAAGTAATAGCTTGAAATATTCTCTGCTACAACTCTAGTATGAAATTAGATTGCCAGTAAAATGAACGAACTGCAAGCAATGAGGCATAGGGATGTTAAAAAAAAGTGATAACAAAATGACAGAGCAAGCTTATTGGTGCGTCGTTTCTGGTAGTGATATTTGGGTTAATAATGATCAGTTTCCGTTTGGCTCTGCTGAAGAGCTTGGGCTGAGTGTGGAGCATGCAATCTGTATTGGTCAGTATCAAGGTCGCAAGGTGTATTGGCTCAACGATTGTGATGTGGAGAATGAGCTGAGCATGGTCAGCCTAAGAGAGTTACTGCACTGGCCTGAAGTGAGTTTCTTGACTGCAAGCAAAGCCATCCAATATGGGCATATGACTCAAAGTATGCGTTTTTGCCCTCAGTGTGGTGGTCGAAATCATCTCAACCATAACCAGGTGGCGATGCAGTGTGGAGATTGCCGCACACTTCATTATCCTCGTATCTTCCCGTGCATCATTGTCGCTGTACGAAACGACAACAAGATATTGCTTGCGCAGCACCCAAGACATAAGACAGGTATGTATACCGTGATAGCGGGCTTCCTAGAGGTCGGAGAGACCTTAGAGCAGTGTGTGGCAAGAGAAGTCAAAGAAGAAACGGGTATCGATGTCGATAATATTCGTTATTTTGGCAGCCAGCCATGGGCGTTTCCATCGAGTATGATGATGGGCTTTCTCGCAGATTATGCTGGTGGTACGCTCAAGCCTGACTACAGCGAGCTATCGGATGCTCAATGGTTTGACGTAACAAGCCTGCCTGATGTTGCTCCTGTTGGAACCATTGCGAGACAGTTGATTGAGAAAACCGTTGATGACGTGATGAAAGATGGTGTGACTGAGCAGATACTAGAGCACTAATTTGCCTGTGATAGTATTTGGCCTATGGGTGATCAAAAGCTAAAAAAAACCCTCCACAAGTGGAGGGGGTAAGTAAGATGTCGTTATGAGATGCTGAGTAGTGACTACTCAGATGTTATAATTGTAATTTTCGCTAGCGAACAAATTTTTAACATGCTCCCGTAATTGGGTGCAAATTAAGCATTGATTTAAAAGTTAATAACTTGATCTAGGTTGCAAAGCACAAAGCTTTTACCCTTCAATCAGTGTTAGAATACTTGCCATCAAAACTAGACAAGATTGAATTGGAATTTAACGGAATGACCGAATTAAAAAACGATCGCTATTTACGCGCACTTTTAAAACAGCCTGTTGATTACACACCGGTATGGATGATGCGCCAAGCTGGCCGCTATCTTCCTGAATACAAAGCAACGCGCGCTGAAGCGGGCGATTTCATGTCTTTGTGCAAAAACGCGGAACTGGCATCAGAAGTAACACTTCAACCTTTACGTCGTTTCCCGCTTGATGCGGCAATCTTGTTTTCAGACATCCTAACTATCCCTGATGCAATGGGCTTAGGTTTGTACTTTGAAACAGGTGAAGGTCCTAAGTTTGAGCGTCCTATCACGTGTAAAGCTGACGTAGAGAAGATTGGCCTACCTGATCCAGAAGGCGAGCTTCAATACGTAATGAATGCCGTTCGTCAGATCCGTAAAGACCTGAAAGGCGAAGTGCCACTGATTGGTTTCTCTGGTAGCCCATGGACTCTAGCGACATACATGGTTGAAGGTGGAAGCTCTAAAGCATTCACTAAGATTAAGAAGATGATGTACGCAGAACCACAAACGCTGCACCTGCTTCTAGACAAGCTGGCTGACAGTGTTATCGAATACTTGAACGCGCAAATTAAAGCGGGTGCTCAATCGGTAATGGTATTTGATACATGGGGTGGTGTACTGACTCCTCGTGACTACAACCTATTCTCACTGCAATACATGCACAAAATCGTTGATGGCCTAATCCGTGAAAACGAAGGTCGTCGAGTACCGGTTACTCTGTTCACTAAGAACGGTGGCATGTGGCTTGAGTCTATCGCAGCAACAGGTTGTGATGCGGTTGGTCTAGACTGGACAATCAACATCGCAGATGCAAAAGCTCGCATCGGCGACAAAGTTGCTCTGCAAGGTAACATGGATCCTTCAATGCTTTACGCTCAGCCTGAACGTATTCGCGAAGAAGTGGGCAGCATCCTTGAAGGCTTCGGCGACGGTGGTACAGGTCATGTATTTAACCTAGGCCACGGTATCCACTTAGATGTACCGCCAGAGAACGCTGGTGTATTCGTTGACGCTGTTCACGAATTGTCTAAGCCTTACCACAAGTAATTCTGAGTAAGATTATTGAAAGCGCTGTTGGGAAACCAACAGCGCTTTTTTATTGCCTGAAATTGGCATTTGATGGCGGTTTAATCTTGTTGTGTGCAGTTAATTAGGTATTTGGATCATGGTAGGCCAAATGCTCAGAGATGTGTTTCCTGATATAAGGAATGACTTCACTTTCAAACCAAGGGTTCTTCTTGAGCCAGATATTATTGCGTGGCGAAGGGTGGGGTAATGGCAAAAACTCAGGCGCCCACCTTTGCCAATCTCGCACGGTTTCGGTCAATGTGCTGGTGGTCTTGTTTGTTAGGTAATGGTTTTGTGCGTACTGGCCAATCAGCAGTGTCATTTGAATATTGGGTAGAGATTGCAGCACTTTGTTATGCCAAAGCTCCGCGCACTCTTTGCGTGGTGGAAGATCACCACTTTTCCCTTTCCCCGGATAACAAAACCCCATAGGCACAATCGCGACTTTTTGCTCGTCGTAAAAAGTATCGCTATCTATCCCTAACCATCCTCTTAATCGTTCGCCACTCGCGTCATTCCAAGGGATCGACGACTCATGCACCTTGATACCCGGCGCTTGACCTATGATCAGCAAGCGCGCGTTTGGATGCGCTTGAATCACCGGGTTAGCACCGTGTGATAGGTGAGGCTCACAAGCTCGGCATTGTCGAATCTCTTTAAGTAACGAAGAGGACATCAGTAACCTTTTTCAAAATCGATGACATGATTAAGTGTAAAGCCATCTCGCCACTGTTTGTAATTCTCTGCGAAGATCTCGACTACTTGTCTTGGCTCACTGAGTGCAGCGATGTGTGGAGTGATGGTGACTTGCGGTAGTTTCCAGAAAGGATGTTCCTGAGAGAGGGGTTCACTTTCAAACACATCTAAAAATGCGTGTTCTACCCATCTGTTTTTTATGGCGAGCAACAAGGCTTTATTGTCGATGCTTTCCCCTCGACCGACATTAAACAGCAACATATTAGAGCAGTAACCTAACGTGGTTTGGTTCAACAGCTGATAGGTTTCAGCGGTTGATGGCAAGGTGTTGACCACAATATCGGCCTGCTTAAGGGCAGCCTCTATCTCATTGATGTGGAAAGTCTCTTTAAAGGTTTCTTGTTTGGATGGGATGCCGGTACGGTTGACACCTATGGTATGAATACCAAAAGCCGCCGCGGTTTTTGCCAAATGACTGCCGATTGAACCTGTTCCTAAAATCACCATAGTTTTGTCAGTTAGGCTAGTATAAAGCTGTGGCTGCCAGTTTCGTTGTTGTTGATGCTGGTGGTAATGAGGGAAGTGTCTACAGTGACTGATTGTGTAACCCAATACGTATTCTGCGATAGCCGGACCAAAGATGCCTTTGACGTTGGTTAGCGTATAGTCCTGACGCAGATCTGGCTGAGTGAGTTTATTGATTCCGGCATAGGTACTCTGTACCCAGTCTAGCTCTTTAAACTCGCCGAGGCGCTCTGCGATTAGAGGTGGTGACGCCAAGACAATCTGTGCTGATTTGGGGTTTTGAGTGATTTCTAGGTCGGGTAAATCCTGGTTTAGAATCAGTTGCGTATAGGTATCGTCATGCTCAGTAAGAATATAGAGCTTATTCGTAAAATTGTTCATCGGCTTACCTTTTCCCCCCAGGGTTTATCAAGTACACTTTCGCTGTCTTTTTCTGCAATTATTGAGTGACTATGCTTCAGAATCCACTGCAGGTTCGTCTTGAAAAGTTAGAACCTTGGCAACAAATTACCTTTATGGCGTGTCTATGTGAGCGTATGTACCCTAACTATGCCATGTTTTGTGAGAATACAGAATTTGCGGAAGCTCGAATCTATCGTGATGTTTTGGATAGCATTTGGGAAATCCTGACGGTTAAAACAGCAAAGGTGAACTTTGAGCGTCAACTTGAGAAGGTTGAAGAGCTATTCCCTAGCGGTGATGATTTTGATTTTTATGGTGTTTACCCAGCAATGGACGCATGCCAAGGCCTAGCAACGCTAATTCATGGTCTGCTTGACCGTGAACATATGTTGGAAGCGGTAATTAAAGTGAGTCAACAATCGGTGAAGACGGTTGCTGAGCTTGAGTTTGCTCAAGGCGCTGAAGAAGTGACGAACGAAAACCAGAAAGAAAACGAAGCGGTGTGTGAAGAGTGGGACGTTCAGTGGGCCATTTTCCGACCTCTACGTGAAACGACTGAGCGTGACTTAGAGCTGATCAAAGACCTACGCCACGAACTGCGTGAAGACCCAGTCAGTAACATTGGTGTTGCGCTATAATTCGCAATTGCACCAAGGTACGAATAAAAACAAAGACTCCCTAGGGAGCCTTTGTTGTATCTGACGGTATCAAATTGAGATTAAGCGTCTTTTTTGTCTTCGTTCTACACTTTGTCTTTTGATGCCTTATCTTTTGATGCGTCGTCGTCATTCGTTGATTTTGCATCTGAAGAGTCGTTGTCTGCTGGAGTTTCTTCCTCGTCCTCGTCATCGCGGTTTTCGATAACACCGTGTGTCTCTTTCCACTTCTCCCAGCGTTGGAACGCCAGTTCTTGCATGTCAGTCGTCTTATCCGCTTCGTCGACAATCTCTTCGCCCACTAGGTGCTCAAAGATGTCTTCTAGGGTGATGATGCCCTGAATAGTGCCGTATTCGTCCACAACTAAAGACAGTTGCAGGCGGTTTGCCATCATCTGGTCAAAGGCCTTAGCCAAGCCCATGTTGTTCAGCAACACGTGGATAGGGCGCATTACTTCACCCAAAGCTTTCTCACCACAACCGGCTTGCTGCAATCTAAACAGCTCTAAGCGGTGAACAAAACCGATGATGTTGTCACTCTGCTCGCTGTAAACCAGCGGACGTGAGAATGGCGTGTCTTTATGTTGTTCTAGGAACGTATTCACACTCATTTCCGCATCAACACGGAATACCACTG
Organism: Vibrio sp. ZF57; assembly: GCF_001691235.1. Lineage (NCBI taxonomy): Bacteria > Pseudomonadati > Pseudomonadota > Gammaproteobacteria > Vibrionales > Vibrionaceae > Vibrio > Vibrio sp. ZF57. Next base: position 25,571 of record NZ_MAKD01000075.1, read on the forward strand.
GGCGCGGCGTCATTACCTGAGTCACGGGTACATCTTGAATACCCAGTAGGTTGCTCAGGATTTTTGACTCGCCTTCTGCAAATTCACCGCTCTCTTTTGCCAAAATCGCCATTGCAGATAACTCATCACGCATTTTTGGTGCTTGGTGGCCACGAGCAAGACGTTTGGTGATCTGTTCTGAGAACCATACAAACGGTGTTAGGAAGAACACCATCCAACGAAGCACGCTTGCCGAAGCAGGAGCAAGTTGACGCCAGTAGGTTGCACCAATGGTTTTTGGAACAATCTCAGATAATACCAAGATACCTAGCGTTAGCACGGCAGAGAAGACACCTAACCATTGGCTACCAAAAACGACAGCCGCTTGTGCACCTGCTGTCGCAGCACCGATAGTATGGGCGATGGTGTTGAGCGTTAAAATTGACGCAAGCGGGCGGTCAATATCTGTTTTCAGTTTGTCTAAAGACTCTGCTGCAGGGTGCCCATTTTGTTTTAGTTGAGCAATGTAGCTCGGACTAATACTCAAAAGTACAGCTTCCAAAACAGAACAAATGAAAGAAACTCCAATAGCAATGGAGACGTAAATAGATAGCAGCAGCATGTTTGCCCTTAAATTAAATTGTACGCTTTAGCAGCGATTCAGCGTGGATTATAGTGAAAAAGTAGTGGCTAGGTCATCATTAATTTTGCTCTCAGCCCCTTTTAAACAAGGGCTTGCTTAATAAAATCAGTAACAAATTGTGAGTTATTACTCATATTATGGCTAAAACTACGGCATTAGAGCTAAAGATCGACGACAAACCTTTGCCAGATGGGGCATTTATGTTTTAGAGTGAATTGAATTCAAAAATACAAAGAAGGGAAACCTAAAATGAACAAGACTCAATTAATCGACTTTATTGCTGAAAAAGCGGACCTTTCTAAAGCACAAGCTAAAGCTGCTCTAGAAGCGACTCTTGGCGGTGTTACAGATGCTCTTAAAGATGGCGATCAAGTTCAGCTAATTGGTTTTGGTACTTTTAAAGTAAACCACCGTGCAGCTCGCACTGGTCGTAACCCAAAAACTGGTGATGAGATCCAAATCGCTGCTGCAAATGTTCCAGCATTTGTTGCAGGTAAAGCGCTGAAAGATTCAGTGAAATAATCTAAACTGTACCGAGGTAGTCGTATTCCACCTCGGTACAGGTTTTTATGAAAAAAGCATTTCTTCTCGTTTCACTATTATCTACATTTCTTATTGGCTGTTCTTCAACAAGCCCTCGCAAAAACCTAGAGCAATTTGAAACTCACACTGGCGGCCAAGTCATGGGCGACGCGACGAGTTTCTACTGGGTTACAAACAAGCTAACACAACCTCATACTTCAGCTGACTACGTCACTGTCGGCGATTACGGCTGGTACCAAACTGATTATGCTTGGTCAGAAGGCGTGCTTCGTGAATTCATTCGTGAAGGCGAGCAGCGTAACTCTTCTAATGAGCTGGTTCCCTATCGAGTCCATGTGCGTTTCAATAAGTCAGGCGAAGCTGTGTATCAACAGTATCGTATTGATAGCAAAATCTTACCTATCCAAGCCAAGCAGCTTGAAAACTATCAGAAAGAAGCGACGTCGGTTCTAGAGACCACAACGAAGCAGCATGATGAAGGGCTTAGGCTGATTCAGGGTTACTGGAATGGCAGCTCTTTTAAAACGTGCGCTGGTGGTGAGTTTGATCGCATTGAATTTAACCAGACCTTGCCAGGCTTCGTGATTGACCGATTGGCGTCTGTGGAAAGCTATGCGGCGTTTCTTGGCAGTGATTCACTGGGTAAGATGAGCGTGGAAGAGTTACTGATGCTGGCTGAAGACAGCCATGATTGTGTCGTTAGGCCATCATTGTTGAAAGAATAGCGAGTAATCAAAGGATTGAGAGTATTTGGCCTACTGTAGGCCAAGTGCCTATTTGTCTGTACAAATACAGATTCTTGTGTAAATGAGATAATAAAAGGCGCCTATTGAGGCGCCTTTTTCTGTTATTCACTTGCTGTCATTTGCTTACTGTTATTGGAAAGTAAGCGAGCAACAAGATTGTTTACTGCTCTTGTTCGCGCGCAATCGCACGGTAACCAATATCATTGCGGTGGAACATACCATTCCAGCTAACTTGCTTCGTCAACGCGTAAGCGCGCTCTTGAGCCTCAGAAACCGTATTGCCCAGTGCTGTTGCACAAAGTACACGACCGCCGTTTGTCACAACGTCGCCAGCTTCATTATTTGTCGTACCCGCGTGGAAAACCTTTTGGCCTTCAACTTCGCTTGTTGGTAGTGAAATAACGTCACCTTTTGCGTAGTCAGCAGGGTAACCGCCAGCCGCAAGAACAACACCGATAGAAGCGCGTGGATCCCACTTCGATTCTGCTTCGTCGAGCTTCTCGTCGATAGCCATTAGGCAAAGTTCAACAAGGTCTGACTCCATACGCATCATGATAGGTTGCGTTTCAGGGTCGCCAAAGCGGCAGTTGTATTCGATAACTTTAGGTGTGCCGTCAGCATCGATCATTAGGCCAGCGTAAAGGAAACCTGTGTAAGGTGCGCCTTCTGCGTCCATACCACGTACCGTTGGGTAGATAACTTCCTCAAGGATACGGTTGTGGATTTCTGGAGTTACAACCGGCGCAGGAGAGTAAGCACCCATGCCGCCCGTGTTTGGCCCAGTGTCTTTGTCGCCAACACGTTTGTGATCTTGGCTGGTGGCCATAGGAAGCACGCTAGAGCCGTCAACCATTACGATGAAGCTTGCTTCTTCGCCTTCGAGGAACTCTTCGATAACAACGCGGCTGCCTGCTTCGCCAAAGGCGTTGCCCGCTAGCATGTCTTTGATTGCGTCTTCTGCTTCTTCAAGGGTCATCGCAACGATAACGCCTTTACCTGCCGCAAGACCGTCAGCTTTCACTACGATAGGAGCGCCTTGCTCGCGAACGTAAGCGATAGCTGGCTCAATCTCAGTGAAGTTTGAGTAGTAACCTGTTGGGATATCATGACGAGCTAGGAAGTCTTTAGTGAATGCTTTAGAGCCTTCAAGCTGTGCTGCAGCTTGAGTAGGGCCGAAGATTGGCAAACCTACTTCGCGGAATGCATCAACCACACCGATAACCAATGGTGCTTCAGGGCCCACGATAGTCAGTTCGATTTTTTTATCTTGAGCAAACGCGACTAAACCAGCGATGTCTTCAACGCCGATGTTTACGTTCTCTAGTTTTGGCTCAAGTGCAGTACCTGCGTTACCTGGAGCGATGAATACTGTTTCAACGTTTGGGTTTTGTGCTGCTTTCCAACCCAAAGCATGTTCTCTACCGCCAGCACCAATAATAAGTACATTCATTTTATTTATCCTTTGATAGCTGCGCCATATTGTTAATCTCTGCGTCGAGCTTGCTCATTTATAGTTATAAACTCCGCGAGCTCTCCTTGACCTTATCAATATGGCTTTGCTCTAAAATGAAAAATTTCTAAAACTAAGAGTATTTCAAATTAGCTAAATTAAATAAGTTTTGCTCAAAGTAGTTGGTGATGTGGCTAGGCAGCAATTGAGCCCATCCCCGGGAGCATAGTCCGCTATGTGACCGGGGTGGGCGAAAGCAGCTAACGACGCCACAGTGCCAAATACGAAGAGGAAATTAGTGGCGGAAGTGACGCATGCCTGTGAATATCATCGCCATGCCGTGTTCGTCTGCTGCTGCGATAACTTCGTCATCACGCATAGAGCCGCCCGGTTGGATAACACACTTGATGCCAGCCTCTGCAGCCGCGTCGATACCGTCACGGAATGGGAAGAATGCATCTGATGCCATCACACAGCCTTCAACCTGTAGACCTTCGTCTGCAGCTTTGATGCCTGCGATTTTCGCAGAGTAAACGCGGCTCATTTGGCCAGCGCCAACACCAATTGTCATGTCGCCTTTCGAGTAAACGATAGCGTTAGATTTAACGTATTTCGCTACTTTCCAGCAGAATAGAGCATCTTTCAATTCTTCAGCTGTTGGCTGGCGCTTAGAAACCACTTTCAGGTCATCTTCAGATACCATGCCTTGGTCGCGGTCTTGAACTAGCAAACCACCGTTAACGCGTTTAACGTCAAAGCCAGTTGTCTTCGTTGTCCACTCACCACACTCAAGTAGGCGAAGGTTTTTCTTAGCCGCTACGATTGCTACTGCTTCAGCAGAAACTGATGGTGCAATGATAACTTCAACGAATTGACGCTCAGTGATAGCCGTTGCTGTTGCAGCGTCTAGCTCACGGTTGAAAGCGATGATGCCGCCAAATGCAGACGTTGGGTCTGTTTTGAATGCACGGTCGTAAGCTTCTAGGATGTCTTCACCTAGTGCAACACCACATGGGTTAGCGTGCTTAACGATCACACATGCTGGCTGGTCGAACTCTTTCACACACTCAAGTGCTGCGTCGGTGTCAGCGATGTTGTTGTAAGAAAGGGCTTTACCTTGAATCTGGCGAGCTGTAGAAACTGATGCTTCTTCAGGGTTTGCTTCAACGTAGAATGCGGCTGCCTGGTGGCTGTTCTCACCGTAGCGCATGTCTTGCTTTTTCTCGAACTGTTGGTTGAACGTGCGAGGGAATTTGCTCTTGTTTTCAGGAGAAGGTTCGTCACCTTCTTTGTTCTCACCGTAAGATGGAACCATAGTGCCGAAGTAGTTTGCGATCATGCCGTCGTAAGAAGCGGTGTGCTCGAATGCTGCGATAGCGAGGTCGAAGCGAGTCTCTAGTGTTAGAGATTTATCGTTCGCGTCCATTTCAGCGACAACGCGCTCGTAGTCGTGTGCGTTAACAACGATCGTTACGTCTTTGTGGTTTTTCGCTGCAGAGCGAACCATTGTAGGGCCGCCGATGTCGATGTTCTCAACAGCATCAGCAAGGGTACAACCTTCTTTAGCAACGGTTTCTGCGAATGGGTATAGGTTTACAACAACCATATCGATAGGGTTGATACCATGAGTTTCCATCACGTCATCATCTTGGCCACGACGGCCTAGAACACCACCATGAACTTTTGGGTGCAGAGTCTTAACACGGCCATCCATCATTTCTGGGAAACCAGTGTAGTCAGATACTTCTGTAACAGAGATGCCTTTTTCAGCAAGCAGGCGAGCAGTGCCACCGGTAGATAGGATATCTACACCACGGTTAGCAAGAGCTTGTGCAAATTCAACGATACCAGTTTTGTCTGATACGCTGATTAGAGCGCGGCGAATTGGACGAGCGTTATTCATGCTTCCATCTTCCTCAAATTCATGGGGTTAAAATAAAGATATTTGCCAAAAAAGAACTTGTTTCTATCTTCTTAGCGTGGATTATCTTAGATACCAGTAAGAGATAAAATATTGGCCAGTTTTGGTAAAGACCTTTTGGGTTAGTCTTATGATTAAGCTATAAGATAACCAACTCCAAATTTGATGGCGCAGATTCTAACTAATTTATTACAAAAAAGCTCGCGCAATCGTTTGGCATCTCAAAATTAATTATGAAAAGTGCCATTTCAGCCTGAAAAGTAACGATAAGGTTAATTGTGGAATGGACGAAACAGTAGGAAAAAACATGTTTCAGATCGGTGAATTAGCGAAGCGATGCGGTGTGACAGCCGATACCTTGCGATTTTATGAGAAGAATAACCTGATCGCGCCAGCCAGTCGCAGTGACTCGGGTTATCGCCTATATGATGAAAATAACCAGAAACAGGTGACGTTTATTCTCAAATCTAAAGCGTTGGGGCTGAGTTTGGACGAGATTAAAGAATTGCTTGAGATTCGCCTCGAGGCCACACAGCACAGTTGCGCTGAAGTGAAGTCGATTACCTCAGCAAAGCTAGAGATGATTGATGAGAAGATTACCGAGTTAACTAAGATTCGCACCGCACTTAAAAAGATTAATGATGCGTGTTGTGGTCACGTAGACGATGATGCAAGCCATTGTTCGATTCTAGCAGCCTTGGACTCAGCAAACGTCGACAAAGGTCGCTGCTGTCGCACTGGAGAGTAATCAGCGACTATCACGGATCGACAAGCCAAAAAAAAGCCAAACTCAACAATGAGCTTGGCTTTCAATTCAATAAATTACGAAAGAACGATTAGTTCATGCCGTATTTTTTAAGTTTCTTGCGAAGAGTACCGCGGTTAATACCCATCATGGTTGCTGCGCGAGTTTGGTTACCGCGAGTGTACTGCATGATAGTGTCTAGTAGTGGCTGTTCAACTTCAGCTAATACTAATTCGTATAACTCGCTGACTTCTTGACCGTTTAATTGAGCAAGGTAATTTTTCAATGATGCTTTAACTGAGTCACGTAGTGGCTTCTGCGTGATTTGGTCTTGTGATGTAACTGTAGTTACTGTCAATGCTTCTGAAGTCAGATTTTGTTCGAACATATTCGGTCTAGCTCTTCTCGTAATTATGGTGCAACGTTATCAAAAAAACCTTCTAGCGCTTCAAGCTGCAGATCACCTGCTTCGAATGCGTTGAAGGTACGGCGAAACTCACTCGCTTGTTCATGTTCTTTTAGATACCAACCCACATGCTTACGAGCGATGCGAGGGCCTAAAAACTCTCCATAAAATTCATGTAGAGCGTGCACATGACCAAGCATGATGTCTTTCACTTCCGAAATCGGGAGTGGGTCCATCGTGGTGCCGTTTTCCAAATAGTGTAGGATTTCGTTAAAAATCCAAGGACGTCCTTGGGCAGGTCGACCTATCATTAAAGCATCAGCGCCGGTGTACTCCAGCACAAACTTCGCTTTTTCCGGACTATCGATATCACCGTTAGCGATAACCGGAATAGATACTGCTTGTTTCGCTGCTTTAATGTGTTTGTATTCTGCCTCACCTTTGTACATACAAGCGCGAGTTCTTCCATGGAGCGCAAGAGCTTGTATGCCGCAGTCTTCGGCTATTTTCGCGATTTGGACACAGTTTCTATTGTCTGTATCCCAGCCTGTGCGCGTTTTCAACGTTACTGGAACGTCGACAGCATTTACCACCGCTTTCAGAATGTCTTCAATGAGTTCTGGATGCTGCAGTAAGGCTGAGCCCGCAAGCTTCTTATTCACTTTTTTGGCTGGACAACCCATGTTGATATCGATGATTTGCGCACCGTTATCGACATTAAATTGAGCAGCCTCGGCCATAAGCTGTGGATCTGCACCAGCGATTTGTACTGAACGAATGCCCGATTCGCCTTCATGTACCATTCGCTGCTGAGACTTTGACGTTTTCCAAACTTTCGGATTGGAGGACATCATTTCACTGACTGCCATCCCCGCACCGTAGCGAAGACACAACTCACGGAATGGTCTATCCGTTACGCCAGCCATAGGAGCGACGATTAGATTGTTCTTAAGTTGATAATTTCCGATTTTCAAAAATGTCATCACAGTTCTGTACCAGCAAGGGCGCGCATTTTACGCATTTTTTCGCTGCGTGAAAAGACTAATATTTGAGCATTTACAATTTGTTTTTGTAATTTGTTTAAATTTCAGTCAATTAGCGCCCAAAGTCTTGTCTAGCCTTGCTTGCGACCTGAGATTCGACACCATTCTTGTTGTTCGATGATCGGATCAATGTGAAGCTCATCACGATAATAAGTGGCAACATCTTCTGCTTGTGTATCTAAAACACCCGACATCGCAAGTACACCATTTGGCTTAACTAGGCCCTTGATGATGCCAGAAAGGTCGCGTAATGGACCCGCAAGAATGTTGGCAACAACAACGTCTGCTAGCAAACCTTCCGGTTGATCTTGTGGCAAGAACACCTCTAGTTGCTCAGCAACGCCATTGCGTTGTGCGTTGTCTTTTGATGCAAGCAGAGCTTGAGGATCAATGTCGATCCCGATAACTTTTGCTGCGCCTAGTTTGATCGCAGCGATCGCTAGGATGCCTGAGCCACAACCGAAGTCGATCACGGTTTTGCCTGCAAGGTCTAAGCCTTCAAGCCACTCAAGACACAATGCCGTTGTCGGGTGAGTACCTGTACCAAATGCAAGGCCAGGGTCTAGCATTACGTTAACAGCGTCAGGTTCAGGGATATCGCGCCAGCTAGGGCAGATCCATAAACGCTCACCAAACTTCATTGGGTGGAAGTTGTCCATCCATTCACGCTCCCAATCCTTGTCTTCAATTTGCTCTACTTTATGAGCAAAGTCTGCAGGGAACATGTTGCTTGCTTTAATCTGCGCTAGAACGACACCAGTATCAGTCTCAGCGTCGTAAAGCGCGAGAATGTCAGTATCACCCCAAAGGCGAGTTTCGCCTGGCAGAGGCTCAAATACAGGGGTATCTTGTGCATCCAGGAAAGTTACAGAAAGAGCACCAGTCTCTTCCATTAACATGTCGCCGATTTGTTCGGCATTTTCATTGGTAGCATTAAGCTTGATTTGAATCCAAGGCATGGCTGCATCTTCTATATGAGAAAAATTGGATGGCGAGTCTAGCAGAAAATATGAGCAAATTCACCAAAACCCCACGGAATATAATGGGGATTAAAGATTGATTTTTTCGGCGGTTCAAAAACAAAAATGCTCACCGAAGTGAGCATTTTGACTGTTCTTAAACGAACGGATTATGACAAACCAAGTTTCTTCTCAAGGTAGTGGATGTTTGCACCACCGTGTTGGAAGTTTTCGTCGTTCATAATAGACAGTTGAAGCTCAGTATTAACGTTAATACCTTCAACAATCATTTCACCCAATGCGTTCTTCATACGAGCGATAGCAACATCACGGTTCTCACCGTAAGTGATCAGCTTACCAATCATTGAATCGTAGTGTGGTGGCACTGTGTAACCCGTGTAGATGTGAGATTCCCAACGTACGCCCATGCCGCCTGGTGCGTGGAAACGTTCAATCTTACCTGGTGAAGGTAGGAAACGAACTGGATCTTCAGCATTGATACGACATTCGATTGAGTGGCCACGCAGCTTAATGTCATCCTGAGTGAATGATAGAGGCTGACCAGCTGCAATACGTAGCTGTTCTTTCACTAGGTCGATACCCGTTACCATTTCAGTAATCGTGTGTTCAACCTGGATACGAGTGTTCATTTCGATGAAGTAGAATTCACCGTTCTCGTATAGGAATTCAAATGTACCTGCACCGCGGTAACCGATCTCAATACATGCACGAGTACAACGTTCGCCAATGTACTTACGCATCTCTTCAGTGATACCTGGAGCTGGCGCTTCTTCCACAACTTTCTGGTGACGACGTTGCATTGAACAGTCACGCTCACCTAGGTGGATAGCATTACCTTGGCCATCTGCAAGCACCTGTACTTCAATGTGACGTGGGTTTTCTAGGAATTTCTCCATGTAAACCATGTCGTTGTTGAAACATGCTTTTGCTTCAGCACGAGTCATCGCGATAGCTTCAGTTAATTCTGCTTCAGAACGAACAACACGCATACCACGACCGCCGCCGCCGCCAGATGCCTTGATGATAACTGGGAAGCCAATGCGTTTAGCGTGCGCTTTGTTTTTTGCTTCGTCGTCGTCAAGAGGGCCGTCAGAACCTGGTACACAAGGTACGCCAGCTTTCTTCATTGACGTGATAGCTGACACTTTGTCACCCATCATGCGAATGGTTTCAGCTTTAGGGCCAACGAAGATAAAGCCACTGCGCTCTACCTGTTCTGCAAAGTCTGCATTTTCAGATAGGAAGCCGTAGCCAGGGTGAACAGCTACTGCACCTGTAACTTCAGCTGCGCTGATGATACGAGGGATGTTTAGGTAGCTATCGATACCACGAGCTGGACCGATACAAATGGTTTCGTCTGCAAGCAGTACGTGCTTAAGATCACGGTCAGCAGTTGAGTGAACCGCTACCGTTTTAATGCCAAGCTCTTTACATGCACGCAGAATACGTAGTGCAATCTCACCACGGTTCGCGATTACTAATTTATCTAACATAATGAGTGCTCTCTATTATTCGATAATTACTAGAGCTTGGTCGAATTCTACTGGTTGACCGTCTTCAACTAGGATAGCTGTTACAACACCAGATTTATCAGCTTCGATTTGGTTCATCATTTTCATTGCTTCAACGATACATAGCGTTTCGCCAGCAGTTACAGATTGACCAACTTTAACGAATGGTTTTGCGTCTGGGCTTGGAGCGCCGTAGAAAGTACCAACCATTGGAGAAAGAACTTGGTGACCAGCTGGAACTGCAGGAGCTGCTGCTTCTGCTGCTACAGGTGCCGCCGCAGGAGCTGCTGCCGCTACAGGTGCTGGAGCAGCTGCATATTGAACAGGTGCTACAGGTGCAGTGCTGTTACGACTGATTCGTACTGACTCTTCACCTTCAGAGATTTCTAGCTCAGAAATACCAGACTCTTCAACCAATTCGATTAGCTTTTTGATTTTGCGAATATCCATTGTTTCTTTCTCTTTATCTGTTAATTGAACTTACTCTATGACTGAGTAGGTTAGTAATAGTTCGTTGTTTATGTTTACTTTGAGTTGAGCTTGCTGAGCGCAGCGGTCAAAGCAAATTGATAACCTTGGGCACCTAAGCCACAAATCACACCTTCTGCTTTATCAGATAGGTAAGAGTGGTGACGGAATGGTTCACGCGCGTGAACATTCGATAGATGAACCTCAATAAATGGTATGGCAACGCCAAGTAGTGCATCACGCAGTGCCACACTGGTATGTGTAAAGGCTGCTGGGTTGATAATAATAAAATCAACATTTTGATAAGCACTATGGATAGCTTCAATCAGTTCGTACTCACGATTTGACTGTAAGTGAGATAGCTCAACATCGTGTGCTTTCGCTTGCTCGGTCAGTGAGCTAATAATCTGGTCAAGTGTTTGAGAACCGTAGTGTGCGGGCTCTCTAAGGCCTAACAGGTTAAGGTTTGGGCCATTTAAAACTAGAATGCGAAACTTTGTAGACATCGTGGGGCTATCTTCCTTTATCGTGTTTACGAACGTGAATGTTGCCATTTTATTGAAAATTTGCGGTTAATTTCCAGTGAGAAAAACCCAAATTTAAAAATTAGAACCAGATTATAGCTAATTCAGCGCAAATCGCAGCAATTTACTGGTCTAATCTCCTATTGATACAGCTTGGAATTGTTACCAACTTAACAAAAAAGCGTCTTAGCCTTAATTTGGGGCGGGATATTTGAGATCAAGATCAGCCATAAAAAAACCGCCACATAGGTGACGGTTTAGAAAGTGCTGTTTTAAACAGTGATTAGCTGCTGTGACTGGTTGCTTATGCCAGTTCTGCTTTCTCGGCAATCAGCTTATCAACCACACTTGGGTCGGCCAGTGTCGAGGTATCACCTAGGTTACCTGTATCGCCAGTCGCGATTTTACGCAGGATACGACGCATGATTTTACCCGAACGAGTTTTTGGTAGAGAGTCGGTCCAGTGCAGTACATCTGGCGTTGCAATTGGGCCAATCTCTTTACGTACCCAGTCTTTTACTTCTTTATGAAGCTCTGCGGTTGGGAACTCACCATCATTCAGCGTGATGTAAGCGTAAATCGCTTGGCCTTTAATATCATGAGGGATGCCCACAATCGCGGCTTCTGCAATCTTATCGAACGCGACTAGAGCCGATTCAATCTCAGCAGTACCCATACGGTGACCTGATACGTTAAGTACATCATCGACACGCCCCGTAATCCAGTAGTAACCGTCTTCATCACGACGAGCGCCGTCACTGGTGAAGTACATGCCTTTAAAGGTCGAGAAGTAAGTCTGTTCGAAGCGGTCATGATCGCCATGAACGGTACGCATTTGGCCTGGCCAAGAGTCAAGAATCACTAGGTTGCCGTCTGTTGCACCCTCAATGATGTTACCCATGTTATCAACCAGTGCCGGTTGCACACCGAAGAATGGACGAGTTGCAGAGCCCGGTTTCAGGTCTGTTGCGCCTGGTAGCGGTGCAATCAAGATACCGCCCGTTTCTGTTTGCCACCATGTATCAACAATTGGAGATTGCTCATTACCGATTGTTTTGTAGTACCACTCCCACGCCTCTGGGTTGATAGGTTCACCCACTGAGCCCATGATTCTTAGGCTGTCACGAGAAGTACCTTCAACGGCTTCATTGCCTTTCGCCATCAATGCACGAATAGCCGTTGGCGCCGTATAAAGAATATTAACTTGGTGCTTATCGACCACTTCGCTCATGCGGCTGGTGTTCGGGTAATTTGGCACGCCTTCAAACAGAATCGTTTTTGCGCCATTAGCAAGCGGTCCGTAAACAAGATATGTGTGACCGGTAATCCAACCCACATCGGCTGTACACCAGAAAGTCTCGCCTTCTTGGTAATCGAATACGTATTTGAAGGTCATCGCAGCATAAACAAGGTAGCCACCTGTGGTGTGCATAACGCCTTTAGGTTTACCTGTTGAGCCTGACGTATAAAGGATGAATAGTGGATCTTCTGCGTTCATCTCTTCTGGTGGGCAATCTGCAGATACATTAGCAATAGCATCGTGCCACCACACATCGCGATGTTCGTGCCATGCCACATCACCGCCAGTGCGTTTGAATACAACAACCTTCTCGATGTTTTTCACTTCAGGGTTCGTCAGTGCTTCATCGACATTCTTTTTCAGTGGAACAGCACGGCCGCCACGCACGCCTTCATCGGCAGTGATAACGACTTTAGAATTTGAATCGATAATACGACCAGACAGTGCTTCTGGTGAGAAACCACCAAATACGACTGTGTGAACCGCACCGATACGGGTACACGCCAGCATGGCTACTGCCGCTTCTGGCACCATTGGCATGTATAAACAAACCACATCACCTTTGCGCACGCCTTGCTCTTTTAGAGCATTCGAAAACAGGCACACTTCTTTATGCAGTTCATTAAAAGTTAGAGTTTTATCATCTGCCGGGTCATCGCCTTCCCAGATGATAGCGACTTCATCACCGCGCTCAGCAAGGTGGCGGTCGATACAGTTAGCCGAAACGTTAAGCGTGCCATCTTCAAACCAGCGAATATCAATGTGGCCAGGGTCGAAAGAGGTGTTTTTTACTTGTGTGAAAGGTTTGATCCAATCAACGATTTTTCCGTGTTCACCCCAAAAGCCTTCAGGGTCAGAAACAGATTGCTGGTACATGGCTAGGTAAGTGTCATTATCCGCGTGTGTGGTTGATTTAATATTTTCTTTTACCGGATAAACGTGGGCTTCACTCATTGCATCTCTCCTTGTGCCTACATTCCTAATGAACTGGCAACTTCCTTTGTGTTCAGTTTCTAGGTCTATTACAGAACCGTCTTTGTGTTATCACTCTCGGCTAGGACGGCGATTTCCACAATTAGACTTTAGGATGAGACGCTGCTTTTCACTTACAAAATAGCGAGTTAAGTTCAATTTTGAGATGTTGCTCTCTATGTGAAGCGCCAGTGGTTGAATTAAGAATAAGAAGAGTTGAAACGGGGAAGGTCACCATGTTTCAGGCGCACAAAGATCAGCGCAGCGGAGATAGCGTCTTGTAATGCATCATGTTTATTGACCGGGATAGGTAAATCGAGTTGGCGACAGATGGCGTCCATACTGAGATCAAAATAGGCATTGGGCAGCTGTCTTTCGAGTTTGTCTTGATAGAGTTGGCTCACTTCGACTAATCGGTTAGGCAGTGGAAATCCAAGCTGTTTTAAACAGGCGCGGTCGAGAATTTTTTTATCATAGCGGATGTGATAGCCGACTAAAGGACGATTTCCAATGAAGTTCAGTAGCTCGATTAAAGCCTGTTTTTCTTCGATGCCGTGCTTTAGATCTTGATGACGGATACGGTGGATTTTTATTGAATTGCAATCGAGCGATTGGGGGGCGCGCAACCGGACTTCAAAAGGTTGGCTGGTAATGATTCGGTTACCGATGATCTTGGTCGCGGCAATGGTAACTAATTCTGCCTGATTGGGATCTAGGCTGGTGGTTTCACAATCGAGCGATACATATTCATGATCAATAGGCGCGGTAAACAGAGGCTGATAGAGGGAGCCTTTGAGCTTGTGATGCCAGTAATAGCGAACCAACCTATTCATCGTTCAATGCCTAATCCCGTATCTGATAGTGGTAGCCGAGCCATTGCTTGAATTTCTTCACCACGTGCAGGCTATGACGAAGCAGATCCCTGTCTGCTCGTTCCATCAGTTTGACGTTAATCTTGTTGCTGCTGTGCTGCTGAGAAAGCCTTTGGGCTAAGCGCCACTTAAAGAATTGCTTGAGTGCTTCACTGAGATTATCGGCAGTACTTTGCTCTAATACTTTCTTGCTGACCAGCTGCTCAATGCGTTCGAAGGTGTTGTTGACCGTGACACCATGTTCTAGGCAAAGCGCTCTCACACCATGCACGATAGGGAAAATACCGCCTTGTTTGATATCGAGTCCGGACTTAGATTGCTTCACATTACCAAACAGGGTCAGGGGAACTGAGAAGTTCAGCGCCGGGCGGCAGAACTCCGTCAGAATCAATTCTTGTCCGAGCATTAAATCACTGAGGTGCTGCTTTACAGGTTTTAATAACTCTCTATTCCCCGCTACTGCGTGTGCATCTGCCATGATCGCGATATCCATCACGGTGTCTGGCGTGGCTTTTTTTACCCAATGGGTGAGGGTTTGTTTCCACTTTTGTTCTGAATGCACCCATTTCGGATTGTTGACCATTACGTTGCCCGGGCACAGTGGGTAACCCAATTGTTGAAGGGTATGGGTGAGGTCGTTCATGGCACTTTGGCATTGATGCCATTCCAAACCATCTTGAATAATCAGAGCGTTGTCTTGATCGGTTTTGAGAATTTGCTCTCCACGCCCCTCAGAACCCAACACGATTAGGCAGCAATGATTATGCAGTGCAGGTGGGATCACCAACTCAAAAGCCTTCTCTATGATCTGTTCGTTGACCGCAGAAATCAGCTCCATGATAAAGCGTGTGCGAATCCCATTACTGAGCAAGCTCTCGACCAGTTGACGTTGTTTGTTGGATGCCATTGCCAATTCTTCAACGCTGGTGGCGCGCGCAATACGCAAAGTAAGAACGTGGGAGTGTGTGGAGAATGCACTGAGAATCTGTGTCATATCCACCATGCCGACCGCATTTTTACCATCACAAACCATCAACCTTTTTACTCGATTTCTGGTCATGGTAATCATGGCGTTAAATAAGAAATCGCCTTGGTTCACGTGCATCACCGGAAACGTTGCGATCTCACCGACAGGCGCATCCAGTGTGAAATTATCGAGCATCACAGCATGCAATAAATTGGTTCGAGTGACGATTCCATACGACAAGGAACATGATGATCCAAAAGCTTTTGGATCATTATGTTCCAAATGGACTAGGGCCGAGTCTAACCCTTGTTCTTTAAGGGTTTGAGTGACTTGGTTGATCGGTTGGTTTGGTTCAAGTATCAGTGGTGGGTGATAGATAGAGTCATCCACTTTGGTTAATATAAACTCGGCAAGATTCTGTTGCTGCTGGGCGGCTTCTATCAAAGCTTTTCGTGTTGATAGGTTGCTATCAAAGTAGGCAGCGAATTGGCCATTGGCGTGGTAAAGCTCAAGAAAAATATCGGTGGGCAGCAGATAACTTAATGTATCTTCGAGTGCGATATATTGGTGTTTGGTGTGGGGTTCAAACTGGCTGCGGACATCAAAAATATCGTCATTGGCATAGTGTGCGTAAATCTCACCATCACTGCTTGCCCGCTCTTCGACTGCGCCTTTAATCAGAATATGCAGGTGACGACTTGGTCGGTCAGCTTCCAAAATCACCTCGTGCGCTCGGTAGTAAACCACATCCAATGACGAACGCAGTGTTAACTGCTCCGTATCGGACAGGCTATCGAAAGGTGGGTGCTGCATATTAAATTTATCAGGCATAAGCATCGAAACAATTGGGAGTCTTTACTTAGTCTGGCAAATTACCAGCGAAGCTCCAGACGACTTTAGTCTAAATGCGAGAATGGGTATCGATGAGAGTGAGATATTTCATTGAAATGCGATATTCAAACTAATTGAATATGGGAATACTATCCCAGTAATAATTCCCTTTTTCATCGTATGCGAGATAGGCATAATTGGTGCTGCCTTTTTCCGCACACTTTATAGGTCATTTATGTTTAGCCCTTCACCCTATGGCTGGATCTCTCAGTATTTTCTTGGTTTCTTTTTTGCGTATGGCGTGTATTTGCCATTTTGGGCGTTGTGGTTTGAAGACCAAGGCGTGTCTGCTGGTGATATTGGCGTATTGATTGGTATCGGCTTTGCGACTCGTTGTGTGGCCAACTTAGTGATTACGCCGCGTATCCATAAAGTGGAACACTTGATGCCAGCGCTACGCTGTTTGAGTTTCGCTGCGCTGCTGTTTGTCGGTTTCCACTTCTTCACCGGTGGCAGCTTTATACTGATGTTGTTGGCAACGGTACTGTTTAACCTCTGTTGTGGGCCGATCATTCCTCTTTCTGATGCGATGGCTAACCATTACAGTCGTTTGAAAATGCTCGACTACGGCCGAACTCGTCTTTGGGGATCAATTGCCTTTATCGCAGGTTCAACGGTTGTTGGCTATTTGGTGGCACAATTCGGCACTGACATGATTTTGTATACTGCGCTTGCCGGTGTGTTGCTGTCATTGATTCTTGCGATGAGAAACCCCAATGTGATGCCAGTAACGCAATCTGAGCAACAAGCGGCGCGACCAAAACTAGGTGAACTGCTGCGTGAGTCGTCAGTGGTAAAGTTTTTAGCCTTGATGGCGCTGCTGCAAGGTAGTCATGCGGCTTACTACAGTTTTAGTGCGATTTATTGGAAAGAAGCGGGTCACTCAGAAGCTATCATCGGTTATTTGTGGAGTTTAGGTGTTGTTGCTGAAGTGGCCGTATTTGCTCTGAGTAAGCGATTATTCTCAGGCTGGTCACTGCGTACTTTGTTTGTCGTCGCGGCTATTGGGGTGATGGCGCGTTGGGGTATTACCGCATCAACGACAGCGATTTTCGCACTGGTTATGGTGCAGCTACTGCATGGCGTGACCTTTGCCATGGCACACATCGCCGCGATTCAATACATCCAATCTGAAGAACAAAACAAGATGGTTGCGCTACAAGCTCTGTATAACGCGATTCCATTAGGTGCCTTTATTGCACTGATGACCACCTTAAGTGGTTGGGGTTATGAGCTTTGGGGGGCAAATATCTTCTGGGGTATGGCTGCTATGGGTGCACTTGCTCTGTTCATTAAGTTGGATGAAAGAAGTTCAGTGGTTGAGATTAATCAATCAGATTCGGAACAGTCAGAATCTCACAGCAAATGCTGATAATTAGAGTCTAAAGCACAGAATTTAAGCGATGCGATTGAGTTAATCACCCATCCTTAGTTAAATGAAACCTCTCCCTTATGGAGAGGTTTTTTTATGGATGAAAAAAGGGTTTTCAATGCAAGGATGGATAGTAATTCCAGTCTCTTTAGCCTACTTGGGCGTGTTATTTCTGATCGCTTGGTATGGAGACAGGCAGGTTCGTTGGCTATCGCGTTGGCGCCCGTGGATCTATAGCCTTTCGATTGCCGTGTATTGTACCTCTTGGACCTTCTATGGAACGGTCGGGCAGGCGAGTAACAACCCTTGGTCTTTTTTACCCATTTACCTCGCCCCGATTCTAGTCTTTACACTAGGCTGGCGGATCTTGGCGCGGCTGATCCTGATTGCGAAGCGGGAACATATCACCTCCATTGCCGACTTTATCGCGGCTCGTTACGGAAAATCTCAGGGCTTAGCGGTGGCGGTGACGGTTATCGCCGTGGTTGGTATCCTTCCTTATATTGCTCTGCAACTGCGTGGTATTACCATGGGGTTGGATATTGTTGCACCCAACCTAGCGGCTGACTTCGGTTATCAGGACTATCATGTGTCTTGGTTTGTGGTCGGTGCTTTGGCTATTTTCACCATGCTGTTTGGTACAAGACACATTGATAACACAGAGCATCACCGTGGCATGATGATGGCGGTGGCGTTTGAATCCATCGTTAAGCTCGCGGCATTCCTGATCGTTGGCCTATTCATCATGTATCTGGCGATGAGCAGCGACAAGATCGACTTGCTTGATGTGGCGGCTTCCACCTACGAATCACCCAATATTCCGACCTTAATTATTCATACCGTTTTGACCATGTTGGCGATTGTCTGTCTGCCACGCCAGTTCCATACCATGGTGGTAGAGAACGAACGTCCTCAAGACCTGCATACCGCTCGTTGGTTGTTTCCGCTTTACCTGATTTTGATGGGACTGTTCGTGCTGCCAATTGCTTGGGCAGGACAAGGACTACTTACTGGTATGCCAGCGGATACCTATGTGATCAGTGTGCCAATGTCAGAAGGCGCTAATCACATTGCCTTGCTGGCTTTCCTTGGTGGTACGTCTGCGGCAAGTGGCATGGTGATAGTGTCGACCATCGCCTTGGCGATCATGGTGTCGAATGATTTAGTGATGCCATTGTTACTGCGCCGTATGCGCCTAACTCAAAGAACCCATCGACACTTTTCTGGCCTGCTATTGGTGATTCGCCGCGGGCTAATTTTACTGCTGTTACTGGGTGCTTGGCTGTTTTATCAGGCGCTCGATACCATCCATTCACTGTCAGCGATTGGCTTTCTTTCCTTTGCTGCGATTGCTCAATTCGCGCCAGCACTTATTGGTGGTTTGTACTGGCGCCCGGGTAACCGCAAGGGCGTGTATGTCGGCTTAATGGTGGGCTCGTTGATTTGGCTGATTACCTTGATGAGCCAAACCAGCATGTTGGCTGGCGACAGTGAAAGTAACCTTTTACTGTGGATTATCACGCCGCCAGAACTGCTCAGTAGCTGGAATATCAGCAGTTCAAACTGGGGCATTGTGCTGAGTATTGTACTTAATACCTTGTGCTATGCCGTGGTTTCGATGACGACTCGCCCAAGCCTAAGTGAGCGCTTACAATCAGCAGCATTTGTTGGCACGCCGCTGCCTGAAAACGAGAATATCAGCCTTTACCAGAACCGAGTGACGGTCGCTGAATTAGAGATGCTGGCGTCGCGTTTTGTAGGCCGTAAGCGTGCCAAAACTGCCTTACACAGCTATTGGCAACAACACGGTCAGCCGCTGCTTCCTAATCAACAAGCGCCTGCAAGTCTTATTCGACACGCAGAGCGCGTGCTCGCCGGAGTATTCGGTGCTTCGTCTGCTAAGTTAGTACTTACTTCCGCTTTACAGGGAAGAAACATGCAGCTTGAAGAAGTCGCGACCATCGTGGATGAAGCTTCGGAACTGTACGACTTCAGC
This sequence comes from Vibrio sp. ZF57, assembly GCF_001691235.1. NCBI lineage: Bacteria > Pseudomonadati > Pseudomonadota > Gammaproteobacteria > Vibrionales > Vibrionaceae > Vibrio > Vibrio sp. ZF57. Next base: position 44,900 of record NZ_MAKD01000075.1, read on the forward strand.
CGTGGTTTACTGCAAGGCGCGATTGAACATATTGGCCAAGGCATCGCAGTAATCGACAAACAAATGAGGCTGGTGGCGTGGAATCAGCGCTATCTAGAATTGTTTGAGTTCCCTGCTGGTTTGATACAAGTGGGCAGGCCGATCTCCGATGTGATTCGCCATAATGCTCAGCAAGGTTTGTGTGGTCCGGGTGACCCTGAAGATCATGTGCGTCGCCGTGTTTATCATTTGGAGCAAGGCACTCGACATACCTCTTCTCGCATTCGTCCTGATGGTCGAGTGATTGAAGTGCAAGGTAACCCGATGCCAAGTGGTGGCTTTGTGATGAGCTTTACCGACATCACGGTATTCCGACAAGCAGAGCAAGCGCTAAAAGATGCCAACGAAAGTTTGGAATCGAGAGTGCATGAGCGAACTCAAGAACTCGAAAAACTGAACCATCGCTTGGTAAAAGCCACGCAGATTTCGGATCAAGAATCACAATCTAAGAGTCGTTTTCTAGCCGCGGTAAGCCACGATTTGATGCAGCCGCTCAATGCCGCACGTCTATTTGCTTCGTCACTGTCTGAGGTGGCAAAAGAGCAAGAGGTGAAGCAATTGTCATCTCACATCGAGAGTGCACTTGGCGCCGCAGAAGATTTGATTGGTGACTTGCTGGATATCTCTCGATTGGAGTCCGGAAAGTTAGAAACCAACATTCACGCGATTGCCGTGCATGACGTATTAACCAATTTGAACGCGGAATTTAGCGCTCTAGCGAGACAACAGAAAATTGAGTTTAAGATGATTCCGTCGTCATTGTTCATTCATTCAGACCCTAAGCTGTTGAGGCGTGTGATTCAGAACTTTTTGACCAATGCGTTCCGCTATAACCCGGAAGGGAAAGTGGTACTGGGTGCGAGAAGAGTGAATGGACAGGTTCGAATTGATGTGTGGGATAATGGAACCGGTATCGATGAAGACAAGCAACAAGAAATCTTTGAAGAGTTTACTCGTGGCAGCCAAGTACGAGCCGATCAAGGATTGGGGTTAGGGCTGGCTATCTCGAAAGGTATTGCTCATGTGCTTGGCCATCAAATTTCGATGCGCTCATGGCCGGGGCAAGGCAGTGTCTTTTCCATCACCTTAGCTAGAGCGGAAAAAGTGGCTCCAGTTGTGCAAGCTTCGACGCCAATGGCGACCAGCGACATCGAACATCTCAAGATATTGTGTGTCGATAATGAACGAGAAATCTTAGTCGGTATGGAAAACCTGATCGGACGTTGGGGCTGTGAGGTTAAGACGGCGGTTGATTTGGTCGAAAGCTTGCAGTGCCTAGATGAGGGTTGGCTACCTGATGTGATTTTCTCTGATTACCGTTTAGATAATGGCAGAACGGGTCTCGAAGTCCTGCAGCAGTGTCGCTTGCGCCTCGGAGACTCTTTTGAAGGGGTCATCATTAGTGCCGATAGAACCGATGACATGTTGGCAGCGATAAAGGCCAACAGCTTTCGCTTTATTGCCAAGCCAGTGAAGCCACTTAAGTTAAGAGCGGTCTTGAATCGAGTGAGCTAGTTTGGGTTAACAGGCTCGGATTAGTACGTTCGTGAGCGGATAGTGAAAAGGCCTCAGATGAGGCCTTTTTTGTCTCTGTTTTTTTTGCGAACGCCGATTCGCTTGTTAATTCAATAACTAACCAGCAATGCCACCTTGTGTCAGTGTGGTTGGATCAAGCAGTTTACTGAGCTCTTCTCGGCTAAGATCGGTTTCTCTTTCTGCGACATCCAGAATTGGTAAGCCTTCTTTGTAAGCTTTCTTGGCAATATCAGCCGCCTTCAAGTAGCCAATCACAGGGTTAAGTGCGGTCACTAGGATTGGGTTCTTTGACAGTGCCAAATCGAGATTGTCTTGGCGTACCGTGAAGGTCGCGATGGCTTTGTCCGCTAAAGCGACTGAGCTGTTTGCCAATAACTCAATACTTTCCAACACGTTATGAGCAATCACTGGCAGCATCACATTAAGTTGGAAGTTACCTGATTGTCCGGCTACGGTAATGGTGGTGTCGTTGCCAATGACTTGCGCCGCCGCCATAGCTGCAGCTTCTGGAATCACAGGATTTACCTTGCCAGGCATGATCGATGAGCCTGGTTGTAGAGCCTGTAATTCAATTTCCCCTAAGCCAGCCAACGGCCCAGAGTTCATCCAGCGAAGATCGTTTGAGATCTTCATGATCGCAACTGCTGCCGTTTTGAGCTGACCTGACAGCGCAACGATCGCGTCTTGACTGCTGAGGCTAAAAAAGAAGTTTTCACTCGAGCTAAAACTGATCTTTGTCGATTGAGACAGGTTACTCGCAAACTTATCGGCAAAGCGTGGGTCAGCATTGATCCCTGTTCCAACCGCAGTACCACCTTGTGCTAAAGCCTTGATAGCGGGCAGGGTGTTCTCTATTGCTTGCTTAGCGTGTTCTATCTGAAATTTCCAACCACCTAGCTCTTGAGCAAAGGTCATTGGCATCGCATCCATTAGATGAGTGCGGCCGGTCTTCACGACCTCCGCAAGTTCCTGTTGTTTGATGGTGAGTGCTTCAGAAAGGTGAGTTAATGCAGGTAATAGCTTATTTTCAGCCATCAAAGCAACGCTCACTTGAATTGCGGTTGGCACCACATCGTTACTGCTTTGGCCCATGTTGACGTGATCATTGGGGTTCACGTCGCCTTGCAAGCTTCTTGAGGCAAGCGTAGCAATCACTTCATTGGCATTCATGTTGGAACTGGTACCTGAACCGGTTTGGTAGACATCGATAGGGAATTGATCGAGGTGTTTACCCTCAATGATCTCTTGGCTGGCTTCGGCTATCGCGTTGGCAATATCACCTTCCAGTAGACCTAACTGAGCATTGGTATCTGCCGCTGCCTGTTTAATTAACGCCAGTGCTTGAATAAAACTGGTCGGCATCTTGTGAGAGCTAAACGCGAAGTTATCCGCTGCACGCTGAGTTTGTGCTTGGTATAGCGCATCGGCAGGGACTTTCACTTCGCCCATGCTGTCTTTTTCAATCCGAAATTGTAGGGTCATGTTCTATCCTTGTTAGCCAAGTGGGGCTTGGACTTGTTGTAGTGTTTGGCTGAGATTCAAAAAACGCGCTTGGCCTTGAGGTTGTTGGCAGTAGTGGCGCTTCAAATAAAATAGTGGTGAGTGAATAGAGTCTAGGCAGATATGACGAAAGGCGAAACTGCGCTGAGGAGACTCAATCGCTTCAATCAAATGAAAGAAAACTTGGCGTAGATACAGCTCGCACAACAAGATGTTTTCTTGAGCGGCATGCTTTTCATAGTAAGCCGAAAGCGTCAGTGCACACTCGATATACTCTCGAATTACAAACGGCTCATGGCCTTGAACTTGTTCTAATGAAGCAAAGCGATCCTGTGCTTTGTAAAATCTCGAATAGAGAACCTGCTGCTCTTTCATCATCATCTGCATCTCTTTATTGGATGTTAATGATAATTATTATCAAATAAAATTTTAAAAACAACCCTTTGTTTATCTTTTTATAAAGTGAGCAGAAAAAGAAAAAGCCGATACACGAAGTATCGGCTTTCTGGAGTCAGTACCTAATCCCTACAATGTAAGTACTGATTCATTTTTTGCTAAACATCTTTGTTTAATGGTCGTGCTTAGTGGTCGTGAGCTTCACCTGCACCTTTCGGGTAACGGATGTTCTCAACCATATCTTGTACATCTTGTGGTACTTCAGCAGTTACTTTGTTTACAGCAATCGATACTACGAAGTTTAGACACATACCTAGCGTACCGATGCCTTCTGGGCTGATACCAAACCACCAGTTTTCAGGTGTGCTTGCTGCTGGGTTAATGAACTTGAAGTAGATGATGTAGCTTGCTGTGAAGGCAATACCTGACAACATACCTGCAATTGCGCCTTCCTTGTTCATCTTCTTGTAGAAGATACCTAGGATAATCGCTGGGAAGAAGGATGCTGCGGCTAAGCCGAAGGCAAACGCTACTACCTGTGCTACAAAGCCTGGTGGGTTAATACCTAAGTAACCGGCACCGACAATCGCGACCATGGCTGCCAGACGAGCGGCTAACAGCTCCTGCTTGTCGGTCATGTTTGGTCTGAAGCCTTTCTTCAACAAGTCATGTGAAATCGACGTTGAGATGACCAATAGTAGACCCGCGGCTGTTGATAGTGCGGCTGCTAGGCCACCGGCTGCAAGCAGTGCTACAACCCAGTTTGGTAGTTTCGCTAGCTCTGGAGAAGCCAGTACGATGATGTCACGGTTAATCTTCATCTCGTTGCGCTCATCGCCCGAGTAGAACATTTTGCCATCGCCGTTCTTATCTTCCCAACCTACTAGGCCAGTGCTTTCCCAGTTTTTATACCAGCTTGGTGCGTCCGCTGCAGCGACACCTTGCATGTCAGGGCCGTTGATTGTTTCGATCATGTTTACACGAGCGAATGCTGCAACGCCTGGTGCTGTTGTGTATAGCAATGAGATGAACAGTAGTGCCCAACCCGCTGAGATACGAGCATCACGTACTTTTGGTACCGTGAAGAAACGAATGATTACGTGTGGAAGACCCGCAGTACCGACCATTAGAGCCGCACAGATGAAGAATACATCTACCATGCTCTTGTTACCTTCGGTATAGGCGGTAAATCCGAGTTCTTCGGTCAGTCCATCCAGTTTATCAAGAAGGTAAACATCTGTGCCTGATAGCGTAGAGCCCATACCAACTTGTGGAAGTGGGTTACCTGTCATCATGATTGAGGTAAAGATTGCTGGAACAAGGAAGGCGAAAATGAGGACACAGAATTGAGCTACCTGCGTATAAGTGATGCCTTTCATGCCACCTAGTACTGCGTAGAAGAACACAATACCCATACCAATGATGATGCCTAGGTTAATATCAACTTCTAGGAAACGAGAGAATACAACGCCCACACCACGCATCTGGCCTGCAACGTACGTAAACGATACGAAGATTGCACAGAATACCGCTACCATACGTGCCGTTTTCGAGTAGTAACGCTCACCGATGAAATCAGGAACCGTAAACTGACCGAACTTACGTAGGTAAGGTGCTAAACATAGCGCAAGTAGTACATAACCACCTGTCCAACCCATTAGGTAAACCGCACCGTCGTAACCAACGAATGAGATGATACCTGCCATTGAGATGAATGATGCTGCCGACATCCAGTCAGCGGCGGTCGCCATGCCGTTTGCTACTGGGTGTACACCACCGCCAGCAACGTAGAACTCACTAGTAGACCCTGCACGAGCCCAGATTGCGATGCCGATATATACCGCGAAAGTAATACCGACGAGAATAAACGTCCAAGTTTGAATATCCATGTTCTAGCCTCTAGTCTTCCTGTACGTTGTATTTTTTGTCGAGCGCATTCATGCGGACAACGTAAATAAATATCAGCGCCACGAAGGTGTATATCGAACCTTGCTGAGCGAACCAAAATCCTAGCTTGAACCCGCCAAACTGAACGGTATTGAGGGCATCCACAAATAAGATGCCAGCGCCGTAAGACACCGCAAACCAGACCGCGAGCAGTGTTCCCATAATTCCCAAGTTTTCCTTCCAGTAGGCTTGAGCATGTTCCGTAGATTCGAACGCCATTGCCTTCTCCTTTATTCCGTTTTCGTAGAAACTGTTTTTGTGAAACCGTTTTGTAAAATAGCGTGTTAACGTAATGTTACGATTTAGAATGTAGCAAGGATAAGTCAAGGGATCTGTGCAACTTTAGTCGGGATGGTATTAGCGCTAATGTACTGAAATATGGGAGCTAGGAGACATAACCATAGAAAAATGTGATGTTACAATGTTGTTAAATTAGCCAAAGGTCTAACAAAAAGGGATGAATTAGACTGCGAGTCATAAAATTTAACAACTAAATGACCGAGAAACGGTATTTAGCCCTGCTTATGACACGAAGCGAAACATAAGTTTGTTATAGTAACAACGGCACTTTCACCGACCGTGCCTTGCTAAACGGCAGAAGATCAACAAGCTAGCGGCAGAAGATCAACATGCTTATATCTTGAGTTTTATTCTTTGGGGGAACGAATTGGACGCAATAACTATCAACCACTTATTTTTAACTGGTGCGGTGCTCATCGCCATCAGTGTGCTTTTCTCACAAGTGTCCTCACGATTGGGCGTTCCGATTCTTTTGATCTTTTTATTCGTTGGTATGTTAGCGGGTGAAGATGGACCCGGTAATATTCATTTCGATGATTACTCACTGACCTACTTGGTGAGTAACCTTGCGCTTGCCGTGATTCTGTTGGATGGCGGTATGCGAACCAAGGTGGCGAGCTTCAAGGTCGCTTTCTGGCCTTCGCTCTCGCTGGCGACGATAGGTGTCGCATGTACAGCAACCTTAACCGGATTAATGGCGGCTTGGCTGTTTGACTTGTCATTAATGCAGGGCATCTTGGTCGGGGCGATTGTTGGTTCAACCGATGCGGCAGCGGTATTCTCTTTGCTGAAAGGACAGAGTCTCAATGAGCGTGTTGGCTCAACCCTAGAGATCGAATCGGGCACTAACGACCCAATGGCGGTCTTCCTGACGGTGACCTTAATTGCGCTGTTAGGTAACCCTGACGCTGAGATGGGAATGAACTTCCTACTGCAAAGTTTTGCGATGCAGTTTGGTATCGGTACTCTTGTTGGTATTGGCGGCGGCTGGGTTCTATGGAGCTTAATCAATCGAGTACAATTGGCTGATGGCCTTTATTCCATTCTGGTACTCAGTGGGGGCGTGGCTCTGTTTGCGTTCTCTAACATGCTGGCGGCAGCGGCATCTTATCGATTTACCTAGTGGGCTTGTTCATTGGTAATCGTCCGACGCGCTCGCGACACTCGATTCTTAATGTTCTTGATGGCATGACGTGGCTAAGCCAGATCGTGATGTTCTTGGTATTGGGTTTATTGGTGACGCCATCAACGTTGATGGACATTGCTCTGCCTGCGCTGGCACTGGCCTGCGGTATGATTTTGTTTGCTCGTCCGCTGTCGGTTTGGTTGGGTTTGCTGCCGTTCAGAAGCTTTACCACCAAGGAACGTTGGTTTGTTTCTTGGGTCGGTCTACGCGGCGCGGTACCGATCATTCTGGCGGTGTTCCCGATGATGGCTGGCCTGCCTAATGCTCAGCTTTACTTCAACATCGCGTTCTTCGTGGTTATGGTGTCGCTGATTGTTCAAGGCGGCAGCTTGATGAAAGTCGCGAGATTGGCTCAAGTGACGCTACCTCCAACGCCGACACCGATTTCTCGTACTGGCATTGAAATTTACCCTGCTAGTGAGTGGGAGATGTTTGTCTACAAGCTGAAAGAAGAGAAGTGGTGTGTCGGCGAACCACTAAAGCGTTTGTCTATGCCGGAAGGAACGCGAATTACTGCACTGTTTAGAAAGGATGCCTTGCTTCACCCATCAGGCAGCACCGTGTTAGAGGCGAACGATATCTTATGTGTGCTTGGTCAAGACAAAGATTTGGACAGCTTAAGTTCGTTGTTCAGTGAGGCGCCTCTAGCAGAAGAGGCGGCACGATTCTTTGGTGACTTCTTCTTGGATGTTGAGCTATCAGTTGCGGCAGTGAGTGATTGTTATGGTATTGAACTTGGCTCGGAAGAAGAGCGAGAAATGACGCTAAAACAATTGGTTGCTCAAGAGCTTGGCGCACACTCTGTATTGGGTGATAGCTTTGAGTGGCATGACATCACTTGGGTGGTTGCAGAGATAGATGATCATAAAGTCGTCAGGTTGGGTTTATGTTTACCTAAGACGACTTTAGAAGAGGATATCAGTGAAGCTTAATTGTGGACTTCTTGTAGCAAGATAACCGCTTGAGTACGATTTTTCACATCCAGTTTACGGAAGATGGCCGTCATATGTGCTTTGATGGTCGCTTCCGAAACATTCAATTCATACGCGATTTGCTTGTTAAGCAAGCCGTCAGAAAGCATCCCTAATACCTTGTATTGCTGAGGCGTCAGTGTGGAAATCTTTTCTGCAAGGTCGCTACACGCTGCATTATTGGTGATAAGCCCTTCAGGGAAGAACGGGTCGCCATTCAGCACTTGATTCAGTGCACTCACCAACTCACGCATATCACTCGACTTAGGAATAAAGCCAAACGCACCGTGGCTCTTCACCTGAGTGACCACGCTGGCATCTTCACTGGCAGAAACCACCACAATCGGTAGATCTGGGTATTCAGCGCGCAGTTGAATTAAGCCTGACATGCCATTGGCGCCCGGCATTTTCAGATCGAGCAGTAATAGATCCGGCTCGCCTTCTTTCTTTAGCAGAGTCAGTAAGGCATCGAGAGAATCGGCCTCAAGCAGGTTCGCACCACTGATCGCCATATGAACTGACTGAAACAGGGCGTTGCGAAAGAGAGGGTGGTCATCAGCAATGATGATGGTATAGGTCGAGTCCATGACGTTCATACTTTTAACAATTTAGTTAATATTTATTATCATCCTGATTGAGTATGTGGACAATATCTATGCATTAAAAGTCTGAACCATATCGACTTTTATCCCCGGAATAAGAAAGCGTTACTCTGAATAGCAAAAAAGCCGCACTGCCATCTCGTTACGGAGGGGCGGTGCGGCTTTCGATTCGGCTTATATTTTAGTGAATATTGCCGTTATAGCTGGTGGTTTTGCATGTGTTTTAAGAATACATCGGCAGGCATAAAACCGGTTACACGAGCATTTGGAACATGGTTACCCTCACCATCCCAGAACTCAATCGTAGGTAAGCCAAGTACCTGTAATTGTTTAAGCAGTTCAATGTCTTGAGGCATGTTTCTCGTTACATCGGCTTGTAGCAGTACGAAGTCAGAAAGCTTGTTTTCCACATCAGCTTGATGGAAGGTGTACTTCTCGAATTCTTTACATGCCACACACCAATCGGCGTAGAAGTCGAGCATCACAGGCTTACCGAGTTTCTTCGCTTCGATGAGCTGGATTTCTAGTTCTTCAACCGTGTTGATGCGTGCAAATTGGATGTGTTGTTCTACCGTCACGCTCTTTTCTGCAAACCAGTAATTGAGCGCAGGTTGAGCTGATGCGAACAGGCCAAGCATCGCAATGATGCCCACAGCGCTTTGCTTCCAGCCACCAAATGGCAGTGCATTCTTACTGTGGTAAAGCCAACCAAAGGCGATGAAGCCAAGGCCAGACCAAAGCACGGTTGCCCACAACTCAGGAATGATGCGCTCTAGCAGGAAGATAGGCGCGGCAAGCAAGATAAAGCCGAATACGATCTTCACCTTGTTCATCCAGCTGCCCGCTTTAGGCAATAGCTTATTACCAAACACTGCCACTAAAATCAGTGGGATACCCATACCCATAGCCAACGCGTACAGAGCAATTGCACCGGTAAATAGGTCACCACTCTGAGCCACATACAGCAGTGCGCCTGACAATGGCGCCGTGGTACAAGGTGAACACACCAAGCCAGAGATAGCGCCCATTGCGAATACGCCCAAGGTATTGCCACCTTGCTGCTTGTTGCTTTGGTTGTTGAGCCAAGTTTGGATGCTGCTTGGCAGTTGCAGGTTATAAACGCCAAACATCGACATTGCTAACGCCACGAACAGAACACTCAGCGCGATCAGCACGTAAGGGTGCTGCATAGCGGCTTGGAATTGCATGCCTGCTGAAGCAACCACTAAACCTAATAAGGTGTAGGTTAACGCCATGCCTTGCACGTAAATAAAGGACAGCATCAGCGCGCGACCTTGGCTGAGTTTGCCACCACCTAAAACGATACCCGTTAGAATCGGATACATAGGCAGCACACACGGTGTAAAGGCTAAACCAACACCGAGTGCTAAGAATAATAGAGGGGTCCACCAACTGTCACCGAGCTTATCGGCTAAGCCTGCTTCTTTTGAAACAGGGGCATTTGGCTGTTGAGTCGTGTTACTTACAACGTCTGCTTTCGGAGATGTTGGTTGCGTAGAAACATCGGTTTCGTTGCCAGCAGAAGATGAAGCTTGTGAGTCACTACCTTGCGAATTAGCAGAACCTGTTGCTGTGAAAGGTTCAATGTCGATGATACGAGTCTCTGGTGGGTAGCAGAACCCTGCGTCCGCACAGCCTTGATACTTAACGATCAGCTGTGAGCCATCTTGGTAACTCTGCAGAGGAACTTGCACGAATAACGGCTGAGTATAAATGCTCACCTCACCGAAGAATTCATCTTGGTGCGGCTTACCATCTTCTAATTCAACATTACCGATAGCGAGATTTTGCCCGGTGAACGAGAGGCTATGTTGATAGAGGTAGTAGCCCTCTTTTACTTGCCAGTCGAGAAGGACTTTGTCGTCTTGCTGGTAGTAATTGAAAGGGAAAGCTTGGTCTACAGGGACAAAACCATTGTTATTGCCTCCGAAGCTTGGCTCGGCGTTGTCGTTCCCAAATAGCGCCCACGCAGGCTGGGTGAATAGGGAAACAAAAACAAAAAGTAATGTGGCAAGTCGTCGCATACTATTTAGTCATCAAAATGGAGTTGAAGGTATCTTAACTCAATCAGACCGTAATAGTTTGCTATTAGTTTCATCGGCAAACAAATATCCCCTAAGGCGGGATAGCGATTTTATTGGGTAATCGAGTGGGGAGCTGCAATTCAACTTGAGTGACTTGCCTTTGTAAAAGAGACATTTAAGCTACACCCAAGCGTGCTTTTACTACTTGTTCGCAAGCATCAATATTCATCGTATCTTTTGGAATAATAAGCACGGTATCATTACCGCCAACGGTGCCGATAATCTCAGTATGTGGGTCGATATCGACTAATCTTGCGACTAATTGAGCACAACCTGGATGAGTTTTTACGATGACCATCGCTTGGTTATGAGTGATGAATTCGATTTGCGATGAGATGGATGCATCGACACGAACCGGTGCACTTTCAACCGTGATGCAGTAAACCTTTTTACCGCAAGCATTCTGAATTTTGACAACACCAAGCTGTGACAAAATACGAGATACGGTCGATTGGCTGATACCGGTATAGCCAATATCGACGAGTTTCTCTCGCAGTTGATTTTGGGTCGAGAAGCTTTGTTGTTGTAGTAAGCGTTTGCACGCTGCAGTCAGTGTTTTATCTTCAGCTGAATACAAGCAACCGTGCTCAGTGATTGGGTTCATGAACAACTCCTTAAGGTCAACATGTGGTTATCGCTTGTCCATAGCGCCGAGTGTACTCCCAAAGCCGTAGAGTACGATTGTTAAATAGGGCTTACCGATGAATCCCGAAATAAAGAGGGAAGGTATGCGTGATGTATGATCGTCTACCCATTGAGTCTACCACTAAAGGATAGTTATCTTTTTGAAGGGGATCACCAAATAAAATTCTAGTTAATTGCTTTTATTTTGGAGTTTTATTCTTTTGTTGAATGGATATTTATTCCAAGTTTGGCATAAATATCCATCGGTATTAGGGTGCTTTGGAGACCGTGATAATGGCGCTAAGGGTTAGCGAATTTCACTCATGATCTCGCGAGAGAATACTTTTTCACAGTAGTGACATTTTAGCTGCACGTTTTCCTGTTTTAGCTGCACTTTAAAGCTGCTTTCGACAGGTTCACCGTGCGAAATACAGTTGCTATTCGGGCAAGAGTAGACACTGTGGATTTGCTCTGGCAGCACAAGGGTTAGCTTATTAACCACTTTATACTCTTCAATCTGATTGACCGTTGCCTGCGGAGCATAAAGAGCCAATTGGTTGGCTTGTTCCTTGGTCAGGAAGATGTTCTCAATCTTGATTAGATCTTTATGGCCAAGTGCTGATGATGGCAGGTTTAAGCCCATAGTGATGCGCTGTTCTGTCTTGTGTAGCTTAAACAGTTTAAGGATTTTGATACCAAGGTGAGCAGGGATGTGGTCAATCACGCTGCCGTTACGGATCGCTTCTACTTGTAGCTGAGTTTGTTTAACCATGACTGTTTCTCCTGCTTATAAAGTGTCGTTAAGAACTAGGGCCAATAGGGCTTCGCGAGCGTATACACCGTTTTCAGCTTGTTCGAAGTAGTAAGCGTGTGGCGTTTTATCAACGTCGGTGGTGATTTCGTCGACGCGTGGCAGCGGGTGAAGTACCTTCATGTTTTGACGAGCGTCTTTCAATGTATCGGCGGTGAGGATGTAAGCCGATTTCATGTGTGCGTATTCCGACGCATCAAAGCGCTCTTTCTGCACGCGAGTCATGTACAGAACATCCAGTTCCGGCACGACTTCTTCAATGCTGCTGTGAGTGCTGTATTGGATGCCCATCTCTTCCAATTCTTCACAGATGTAATCTGGCATCTCTAAGACTTCTGGCGCGATAAAGAAGAAACGCACGTTATTGAATTTCGATAGTGCTTGGGTCAATGAGTGCACGGTACGGCCATATTTTAGGTCGCCGACGAACGCCACATTGAGGTTATCGAGCGTGCCTTGTGTTTCGTAAATCGAGAACAGGTCCAGCAAGGTTTGCGTCGGGTGCTGGTTAGCACCGTCGCCGCCGTTTACTACCGGCACACCGTTAGAAAATTCAGACGCTAAACGTGCTGCGCCTTCTTGTGGGTGACGCATTACAAAGGCATCGACGTAGGATGAAATAACCTGCACTGAATCGGCAAGTGTTTCGCCTTTCTTCGCCAGTGAGGTGTTACCGCCATTATCAAAGCCAATGACCGTGCCACCAAGGCGCTGGACGGCGGTCTCAAATGAAAGGCGAGTTCGAGTTGAAGGCTCAAAGAAGCAGCTCGCAACGACTTTATTTTTCAGCAACTCTGGGTTTGGCTCGGCCTTGAGTCTTGCTGCTGTGTCGACGATAAGCTCCAGTTCATTACGAGTGAGCTCAGGTATGGAGATGATGTGCTTGTTAAATAACGAATGCGCCATAACGGGTCTTCCTTCTATGCATACAGTCAAATTGCGGACAAAAAAAAAGCCCCCTAAAAATAGGAGGCTTCGAAACGATCAATAGAGCAAAATAAAAATGACACCACCGCCACTCTTTGGCGTGTAGTTTGACAATCATGTGCGACAGAATTGCAGTTCATTTTTTGCTCTCTTAAGACAAATTGCGGAGGATTATACTCAGATAAAAACGGCATGCAATACTTTCTGTAAAGTATTCATTTAATGGATTTTTATGCGAAATAACCTCTACATTTTGCTTTGATTTAAGCCCTTGTTGAAACAGAAAATCTCAGGGTTTTTGGGGCGATAATGCCCTCAAGTACATGAAAAAAAATGCGGGCTTTATCCAAGGGCTAAATCCCAAGTTCGCCGCCCGCATTTCCCTGTCATTACACTTAACTTGTCAATGTCTCGCGAACAAGTGAGTGCTTAACTTCTTAGTTGTTTCGATTCTTAGCTGTTTAGGTAATTAACTGCCTAGTGTTGCAACCATTACTGCTTTGATGGTGTGCATGCGGTTTTCAGCTTCATCGAACACGATAGAGTATTCAGACTCAACTACCTCATCAGTCACTTCCACACCGTCTTTTAGCTGTGGATATTCAGCCGCAAGTTGTTTGCCTACCGTGGTATCTTCGCCATGGAAAGCTGGCAGACAGTGCATGAATTTCACATGTGGGTTACCCGTTGCTTTCAGCATTTCCATGTTCACTTGGTAAGGCATCATTAGGTTGATACGCTCAGCCCATGCTTCTTTCGCTTCGCCCATAGATACCCAAACGTCGGTGTACAGGAAGTCACAACCTTGCACGCCTTCTTGAACATCTTCAGTCAGTGTAATTTTGCCACCTGTGTGCTCTGCGATTTCACGACACTGAGCCAATAGTTCTTCTTGTGGCCAGAACTGTTTTGGAGCAACAAGGCGAATGTCCATGCCCATTTTCGCTGCGCCAACCATCAGAGAGTTACCCATGTTGTTGCGAGCATCACCTAGGTAAGCAAAGCTGATTTCATGCAGTTGTTTACCACGGCCGTATTCCGTCATGGTTAGGAAGTCAGCAAGAATTTGTGTAGGGTGGAATTCGTCAGTCAGACCATTCCATACTGGAACTCCAGCGTAAGCGCCTAGCTCTTCAACAATCTCTTGACCGAAGCCGCGGTATTCAATGCCATCGTACATACGGCCAAGAACGCGAGCGGTATCTTTCATTGATTCTTTGTGGCCAATTTGAGAGCCAGATGGGCCTAAGTAAGACACGCGAGCGCCTTGGTCGAATGCCGCTACTTCGAATGCACAGCGAGTACGAGTTGAGGTTTTCTCAAAGATAAGCGCAATGTTTTTGCCAGTTAGTGTTGGCTGTTCGTAACCGTTGTACTTCGCTTTTTTTAGCTCCATAGAAAGATCTAATAAGTGTTGAATTTCGCGTGGAGTGAAATCTAGTAGTTTTAGGAAGTTACGATTGCGTAGGTTAAAAGCCATGATGTATTCCTTCTTAGATTTAGGCGCTTTCTTGTTACAGGGAAAGAAAATTCAAGAAAGCGCGATTCAATTTTTGTGTATTAATTTCAGTTCAAACGGTGATTCAGTTTTCTCGCAAGGTTTGAAAAGCTCGCGAGTAGATTAATCTTTGGTGATGTTGGTGCCCGCCAAGCCTTGCAGGATTTGCAAACCATCTTCGAGTGCACCAATACCGACGACTTTGCCGCCTTGCTGAATGAATTCGCACGATGCTTCAATTTTTGGTCCCATAGAGCCTGCATCAAATTCGAATTTCGCCAGTTCACTTGGTGTGGTGCTGCGCAGTGCGTGTTGAGTCGGTTTGCCCCAATCAAGGTAAACAGCGTCCGCGTCGGTCAAAATAAGCAGTGCATCCGCATCCAGTTGTTTCGCTAAGAAAGCCGCTGACATGTCTTTGTCGATAACCGCTTCAACACCCACTAATTTGCCGTTCTCTTTTTTCACTGGGATGCCACCGCCGCCAGTACAAATCACTAGGTGGCCTGCATCGATAAGTTGGGTGATCGCTTCGTGCTCAACAATGCCAGTAGGGCGTGGGCTTGGCACAACGCGACGGAAGTGTTGGCCGTCTGGTTTGACGATCCAGTGGAATTTCTCCGCCAATTCACGCGCTTCCGCTTCTTCGTAGATCGGGCCAATCGGCTTCGTTGGATCGGCGAATGCAGGATCGTTTGGATCAACGGTCATTTGCGTCAACATGCACGAGATGTTGCGGTTAGGTAGATAGTTCTTGAACTCTTGCATCAGCATGTAGCCGATCATGCCTTGAGTCTCACTGCCCAATACATCTAGCGGATACGGGTTTACTTTTTTGTATTCCAAACCTTGCAGAGCCAGTAAACCAACTTGTGGGCCATTACCATGTACTAGAACCACGTTGTACACTTTCGCGATTTCAGAGATGGTTTTAACCGCTGTTTCAATATTACGGCGTTGAACATCGGCTTCTAACGGCTCACCGCGACGAAGTAAGGCATTACCGCCGAGTGCAACAACAACAGTTTGCTTAGTCATAATTGTGTTCTCTCATTTTGGCCAAGCTGAGATTATTTAAGATCATTCAACTTGGCCGTTTTCGTCTTAGTGATTAGATACCATCACGCTCAATTGGGCAGCTCATGCAGCGTGCGCCACCGCGACCGCGGCCAAGTTCATCTCCAGGGATAGGAAGAACTGTGATGCCTGCTTTATCGTATTTTTCATTGGTGTAGGTGTTGCCTTCGTAGCCAATCACAACGCCAGGTTTAACCGTTAGAACGTTGTTTGCATCGTTCCACTGCTCACGTTCTGCATGGAAGTTGTCACCACCGGTCGTGATTAGGTTTAGCTTGTCTACGCCAAGTGCTTTTTCGATAGCTGTTACGAAGTAGCCTTCTTCTTTCACTTTCACTGCGCCAGACTCATCACCAGTTAGGTTCCAGCACTGTACGTCTTTACTCACCACTTCAGGGTAAACAGAGAACGTATCTTCGTTCATGTGCGTCATAACGGTGTCTAAGTGCATGCAAGAGCGGTGTTTTGGTAGCTGCATTGCGATAACTTGTTTCGCTTGACCGTGTTTGAATAGGCTAGATGCTAAGTGCTCAACACCTTGTGCTGTTGTACGCTCAGACATACCGATAAGAACCGTACCGCGACCGATTACAAGAACGTCACCGCCTTCAATGGTTGAGTTGTCGTAGCTGATGTTTTCTTCATCGCCGAAGTACTTAATGAAGTCTTGGCCAGCAAATGTTGGGTGCCAGCGGTAAATAGTGCGAACGTGGTTGGTTTCACGTTGACGAGCAGGTTTCGCCATCGGGTTGATGGATACGCCACCGTATACCCAGCAAGATGTGTCACGAGTAAATAGGTGGTTTGGTAGCGGTTCGATAATGAAGTCGGTTGGTGCGTGCATGCCTTGCATCATTGAAGATGATTTCATTGGCATCTCAGCGTAAGACAGACCACCCGTTAGGATTTTTGCTAGTTCTAGGTTTGGTAAGTCGCCCAAGTAGCAGCGCACATCGTTAGCAAAGGTTTTGCCTAAGCGGTAATCAGAAACTTGATGATTCAAAAGCCAATCTTTCGCTTCTGGCACTGCTAGCGTGTCTGCTAGTAGGTCAGTAAGAAGAAGAACTTCAACACCTTGATCACGCAGCGTTTGAGTAAATGCGTCATGCTCTTTACCAGCACGTTCAACAGCCAGTACGTCATCAAATAGTAAATCGTGACAGTTAGAGGGTGTTAGGTGAGTCAGTGCGCGTCTTGGACGGTGAACTAGAACGCGGCGTAATTGACCTATTTCAGAACCTACATAGAACTTACTCATGATCGTCTCTCTCTTATATATTTGAATTACTTTTATCGCTAAGAGTAATTATTTATTTTCAGTTGAGAAGAATGAATTATTTATTCATATCTCTTGTCTGGAATTAATATTACGCCTGCTAGTCAGGTATTCTTAGAGATCTATCACAAATCGTTTTTTATCCCGCAGCCCTTTAAAATTAAGGGTTTTAACAAACTTTATGCACTTTCAGTTATGAATAATACATTCTAAATAGTTAGCAGTTAGGGAACTTTATGCACGCTTTTTTGACGAAACTTACTAGAATCTAATTTACGAGGGATTATATGCAGAATAGTTTTATTGATAAGAGTGTACTTAGCTTGGAAGTATGCAGTGTTTTTATTTAGATATTTAATTTTGGATGTGGAATTAATTGTTTATTAACAAAGTAAATGCGAATAAAGCTGTTGCGATCACATTTTAAAATCGGCTGTTTAAGTGTGTTTTTTGATAGAAAAGGGCATTAATCCTCGTCTGTTTATTAGGCTATTAATTACTTTAAATATAATTAACGCTAATAAGTGACTAACTATTTGTTTAAACATCATGGTTGAAAATAGAGTGTTATTTCATCAAGAAAATTAGATGTTTAAAAGTAGGATTGATTCTTCTATTGCGAGTGCTTTGAGTTTGGTTGAGCTTGGCTACGAACAGAAGAACCTTGAATATCGCGTGTATGGCTTTGAGGAGCTGTTTCAGTGGCAGAGGGTTACATTGAGAGGGAACAATAAAAAAGCCGCTGTGAGAAGCGGCTTTGGATGAGAAAGGAGTGAAGTGCTGTTAGTTAGATCAGCGCACCAATACTCAGTACAACAATGCAGAACACCATCAATATACCGACTAGTGGCATCACCCATTTAACCCAGCGCACGTAAGGGACACGAGCAATCGCCAAACCACCCATCACCACCGCGGAGGTTGGGGTGATTAGGTTCACCAAGCCAGATGCAGATTGGTACGCAGTGATAACCAAGTCACGACCTACGCCAGCAAAGTCGGCCAGTGGTGCCATGATTGGCATGGTCAGTACCGCTAAGCCAGAGGTCGATGGCACTAAGAACGACAGTAGAATCTCTAAGAAGAACATCACGTTAATGAAGATAACCGAAGAAAGCCCCGTTACCATCTGTTCTGCTGAGAAGAGAATGGTATCGGTGATCATACCGCGGTCCATCACCACTACGATACCACGTGCAATACCTATGATGAGCGCAACGCCAAGTAGGTCGCGGGCACCATCAATGAAGCTGGTGGTAAACTCTTCTTCGCTCATGCGAGCCACAATACCAACGATGATGGTTGCTGCTAAGAACATCGCTGAGATCTCAGCCATCCACCATCCAGCAACGGATACACCATAAATCATTACAGCGAACGAGCCACCAAAAATGGTCAGAATCAGTTTGCGAGTCGCGGTGAATTCAAGTTTTTCGCCGCTCGCATTACCTAAGAAGTGCGCTTTGTTCTCTTCGTATTTGTCGTAGACAATTGATGTTGTTGGATCGGCTTGAACCATTCTTGCGTAACGCATTACGTAGGCAACACAAATACCCCAACCAATAATCAACATCGCAATGCGCAACACGATACCGTCTGTAAATGGAATACCAGAGGCGTTGGCAGCGATCACGGTTGCGAATGGGTTAATCGTTGAACCCAGCACCCCAATACCTGCACCAAGCAGTACGTTCGCAGCGGCAACAAGAGGGTCAAAGCGAGCTGCCATCATTACCGGCACTAGCAATGTATAGAAGGGCAGTGATTCTTCCGCCATGCCGTAGACGGTACCACCTGCGGCAAATAGCGCCATCAGTATTGGTATCATCAACTCTTCTCGCCCTTCTAAGCGGGCGGTGACGCGCTCGATACCGGCATCAATGGCACCCGTTTTGGTTACTAGCCCTAAGAAGCCACCAATGATTAAGATGAACAGCGAAACGTCGATAGCCGCCGCTTCATAGCTATTGTGGTCATAGAAGCCGTCAATAGGCGCGAGCAGTACATCAATCACGCCTTGAGGGTTACCTTCTACCGCTTGATAGGTTCCGGTTACGGGTACTTCTCGGCCTAGCTCTTCATTCATTGCACGGTCGTATTGGCCTGCTGGAACAATCCAGGTAAGCAGTGCGACGAACGCAATCAGAATAAATAGAATGGTGTAGGCAGAAGGGAATTTAAAGTTGGCAAAGAAGCCGCCCTTTTTTTTCTCGCTTGGTATCGTTTGAGTTGTCATGGCTATCTCCTTACATCATCTTAAATAGAAGTGATGTGAATTAGCGACTAATGATTTATAGATTGTAAATACACGGACACTTATAAAGCACTCAACGATATAAAGTTGCTGACTTTAAATTAAGGTTGTTTTTATATTTACTAATCCAAATGAAGTTAGATTTAATTTAGCTGCGGTTATTTTATTCCTTACTCCGGTATTTAAGTTTGGTGCTGTTCACAAAAATAATGGCTAATGAAAGGGCTAAAAAATGGCAGAAAATCGTCAAGGTTTTTTGGTTAGTTAGCTTGGATTAATATTCGATGTGGATTAGGTGGAAGCGAGGGGGGATTGATTTGGTAAGTGTTGTTATTAGTTGGGTTGAATAATCTTGGAATTTTATTCAAATTTTATTTTTGGGCGGATTTTAAAGTTTATAATAGTTATTTGATGTGTATCAAATAACACATTGAGTAGAAAACAAAAAAGGAAGCCGAAGCTTCCTTTTAAAGTTTTAATCATCAGCGAATGTTAGATAAACAGACCGCCGAATGCGAAGCCGAGTGCTACCGCAGTACTGATTGTTGCCACACCAGGAATGAAGAATGGGTGGTTAAATACATACTTACCAATACGCGTTGAACCTGTGTCATCCATCTCAACTGCTGCCAGTAGCGTTGGGTAAGTTGGAAGTACGAACAACGCACTTACTGCAGCAAAAGAAGCGACAGCTGTTAATGGTGCCACGCCAATCGCCAGAGCGGCAGGCATCAGTGCAACCGTTGTTGCACCTTGAGAATAAAGCAGCATAGAAGCGAAGAACAGAACAAGAGCTAGCATCCACGGGTAGTCAGCCAGTAGAGCGCCTGCTACGTCTTTGATTTCAGCAACGTGTGCGTTTACAAACGTTGAACCTAACCAAGCCACACCCAGTACGCAAACACATGCTGTCATACCTGAACGGAATGTTGGAGCCGAAGAAATCTTCGCTGCATCAATCTTAGTGAACATCACGATTGCCGCTGCTGCTGCCAGCATTACAGACATGATCGCTTCGTTACGACCTAGCGCCGGGTTTTCAATTAGGCCAACAGAGCTAGAGATAGCCGCTGCGTAACAAACCACGAAACCAATTGCAGCTAGGAAGATGTACGTTGCTTTCTTCGCTGTAGGTAGAATTTCGCGTTTCTCTTCTGTTGCTAGCTTGATTAGACCTTTCTCTAGACGTTCTTGATAAACAGGATCGTCTTTCAATTCGCTACCCATGTAGTTAGCAACAACCGCACCAACCATACAAGCGATGAAGGTTGTTGGGATACAAACCATCAATAGCGTTAGGTAATCAACACCAAATGGTGCCAACATTGCTGCGAAAGCCACAACTGCAGCCGAGATTGGCGAAGCTGTGATAGCAATTTGAGAAGCGACAACTGCGATAGACAGTGGACGAGAAGGACGAACACCTTGGCCTTTCGCTACTTCTGCAATAACAGGAAGCGTAGAGAATGCTGTGTGACCAGTACCCGCCATTAATGTCATTACAAAGGTCACAATCGGCGCGTAAAAGGTGATGCGTTCAGGGTGTTTACGCAAAAAGTTTTCGGCAATTTGTACCAACCAGTCCATACCGCCAGCAACTTGCATTGCAGCAATTGCGGTGATAACTGACATGATGATCAAGATTACGTCGATCGGGATGAAAGATTGGCTTGTTGGAACGCCAAGAATAAGTGAAAGGGCAATAACACCAGCACCACCGGCAAAACCAATACCGATACCGCCAATTCTGGCCCCCAAAAAGATAAAGAGCAGGACGACAAACAGTTCTACTGCAATCATAAGTAACACCTCATTTAGATTTTATTATGTGAACATTCGCCGCTGGAATGTTCACATAATAGATCTATGGTTTAGATTCAATTTGGCAAAAGCGCAACCAACGGAAATCCACAAAATAATCATGGTTAACCGTATTGGAGCCTAAAAAAGGGCTCCGTTTGGAACCCTTTCTCGCTAACTTTATTCGTAGCGCTTCGCTTTATACTGAGGATGCATCAAATTTTCAACAGAGAAAATGTCATCAAGTTCTTCTTCGGTTAATAAACCGCGATCTAGAACCACATCACGAACGCTCTTACCTGTCTCAGCACAGATCTTACCAACAATGTCACCCTCGTGGTGGCCAATGTATGGGTTTAGGTAAGTGACGATACCGATAGAGTTAAATACGTGTGATTCACATACTTCTTTGTTCACCGTAATGCCGTCTACACACTTGTCGCGTAGGTTCACACAAGCGTTTGTTAGGATGTCTAGAGACTCAAACATGCTTTGTGCAATAACAGGTTCCATTACGTTCAGTTGAAGTTGACCACCTTCCGCAGCGAAAGAAACCGTGTTGTCGTTACCTAGAACTTTGAAGCAAACTTGGTTTACTACTTCAGGTACAACTGGGTTTACTTTAGCAGGCATGATTGAAGAACCTGCTTGCAGTTCAGGTAGGTTTAGCTCGTTCAAACCAGTACGTGGACCTGAAGAAAGTAGACGCAAGTCGTTACAGATCTTAGATAGCTTAACTGCTAGACGCTTAAGTGCGCCGTGCGTCATTACGTATGCGCCACAGTCAGACGTTGCTTCGATTAAATCTTCAGCCGCTACACACTCTAGGCCTGTTACTTCTGCTAGGTGTTTCACTGCTAGGCCTTGGTAACCCGGTGCTGCGTTCAGACCTGTACCGATAGCCGTTGCGCCTAGGTTTACTTCAAGCAGTAGTTTTGAAGTGTATTCTAGGTTTTTGATTTCTTCATTGATGGTTACAGCCCAAGCGTGGAACTCTTGGCCAACCGTCATTGGAACTGCGTCTTGAAGCTGAGTACGACCCATCTTCAAAATCGTGTTGAATTCTTGGCTCTTAAGCTCGAATGCACCTTTTAGGTATTCGATCGCATCAATCAGTTTACGAACGCTGTTGTAAACAGAGATACGGAAGCCAGTTGGGTAAGCACAGTTTGTCGATTGGCTGCGGTTTACATGGTCGTTCGGGTTGATGAACTCGTATTGGCCTTTTTCTTTGCCCATAAGTTCAAGAGCCACGTTCGCAACAACTTCGTTTGCGTTCATGTTTACAGAAGTACCAGCACCACCTTGGAAAACGTCCGATGGGAACTGATCCATGCACTTACCCGTGTCTAGAATTAGGTCACAAGCTTGGATGATGTATTTAGCCACTTCGCTTGGAATTACACCTAACTCTTTGTTTGCTAAAGCCGCCGCTTTCTTAGTCATCACCATACCGCGAACGAATTCAGGTACATCTGAGATCGTTACATTTGAGATGTTGAAGTTTTCAACTGCGCGTAGAGTGTGGATGCCGTAGTAAGCATCAGCTGGAACATGACGTTGACCTAAAAGATCTTCTTCGAGACGAGTAGCTTGAGGAGCATCAACTTGAGCTTCTGATAGAGTAGCCATAACAGGATCCTTAGAGAATTATTCTGATTATATAGTTAGTTATTAGCCTATTCTGTGTGCAAATACTCCGTTCGCTAGAATATTGGGCTGATAAATCCGTCCTGACTTATGTGGCACATGATACTGTACTTAGCGCATAAAAATAGTAAGTTGATCACCTTTTTCGTTTTTGTTTCGTCAATATTTAGCAAACTTATTCCGGGTCAATAAACACGCTTATTTACAGGATAAATTTGAGATTGGTAGGGCTTTCAGCGTAAACTGGATGTAACAAAGGAGTGCGTGTGTTTCCTATCTTATTATTACTATTTATCTTCGTACCGATCATTGAGATTGGACTATTTATTCAAGTTGGTGGCTTCTTAGGGTTGTGGCCAACGATTGCGTTGGTTCTGATCACTGCATTTGTCGGTGCATCACTTGTTCGTAGCCAAGGCATTCAAACATTAATGTCTGTTCAAGGCCGATTACAACAAGGCGAAATGCCAGCTCAACAGATTCTTGAAGGCGTGATGCTTGCGGTTGCAGGCGTATTGCTGCTGACTCCGGGCTTTATGACGGATGCACTTGGTATGTTGGTATTGCTGCCTGCACCAAGAGCGATGATTGCTAAGAAAATGATGGAAAAAATGGTGGTTACCAATATGTCTGGTGGTTTCCAAGCAGGTGGACAAGGTGGTTTTGGGCAGAGCCCATTTGGACAAGACCCATTCAATCGAGATCCATCTGATCAATCAAAAGACGGCAACACCTTTGAGGGTGAGTTTGAAAAGAAAGACGACGACAACGATCGTAACCGACTAAACTAATCCGTTTTCTCTCTTCTTTATATAGAGGGAAAAACAGAAAAGGCTCTTACCTTTATCTTTCACATGAAAGCGATAATGGTAAGAGCCTTTTTTATTGTCTGTCGCTAGCTGTTACTTACTGTTTACTATCGATAACAGATAACAGATAACAGATAACAGATAACAGATAACAAATAAGTTTGAGCGCTCAGTTATACCGCGCCTTCGAAACCCATTTGACGCCATGCTTCAAAAGCAATGATTGCCACTGCGTTAGACAGGTTCAGGCTGCGCGCGTCTGGCATCATTGGAATACGAATGCGTTGTTCCATTGGCATACTTTCGATGAATTCAGCAGGCAGCCCGCGAGTCTCTGGGCCAAACATCAACACATCACCTTGTTGGAATTTTGCATCAACGTGGTGACCTGTCGTTTTAGTGGTGCAGGCAAAGATGCGGAAGTCACCCTCGCGTTCATTCTCAAGATACTCAAGGAAAGCTTCTAGATTCTTGTGACGCTTAACTCGTGCAAGGTCGTGGTAATCCAAGCCTGCACGACGAACCTTCTTCTCTTCAAAATCAAAGCCAAGCGGTTCAATCAGGTGCAGATTTGCGCCGCAGTTAGCACATAGGCGGATGATGTTACCCGTATTGGGTGCAATTTCTGGTTCGTATAGAGCGATATCAAACATGTTGGTTCACAAGAGTAATCAAAGATAACCCGAGTATACGGTGGCAAGCTGAGTGAGTACAGTTCGCCACCGTCACCATTCGCTTAAGCTTGGTTCGCTAGTGCTTGCGCGTAGTTTTCAGATACGGCATTCCAATTCACCACGTTCCACCATGCATTGATGTAATCAGGACGACGGTTTTGGTAGCTGATGTAGTAGGCGTGTTCCCAAACATCGAGCGCAAGGATCGGTTCGCCATCACTCGCCACGGTATCCATCCACGGATTGTCTTGGTTCGAGGTTGAGATGATCTTCAGTTGCCCTTGCTCTACCACTAGCCAAGCAAAGCCGGAGCCAAAGGTATTGATCGCCGCTTGAGCGAACTGATCTTGGAATGTCTCGAAATCACCGAAGGTACTCTTGATTGCCTCACCAAGCTCGCCCGTAGGTTCACCACCGCCGTCTCGCGACATGCAGTTCCAGTACAAGATGTGATTGTAGTAGCCACCGCCATTGTTACGAACAGCCGGGCTGTGCTGAGAGATGTTGGCGAAGATCTCGGTCAGAGATTGCTGTTCTAGCTCGCTGCCAGACACCGCCGCAACAAACTTATCGTAGTAGGTTCTATGGTGCTTGCTGTAATGCACTTCCATTGTCTTAGCGTCAATGTAAGGCTCTAGGGCATCGTAAGCGTAGGGTAAAGCAGGGAAAGTGTGCGACATGGTAAATCCTCCTTAATTAGAGGATTTACCATAATGATAATAACAATCATTATCAACTGCGATCTTTGTGGGGGTATTACACCGGTAAGATAGGCAGGGTGATTTCGAGTTGTAATCCACCGAGCTGGCTGCGGGTTGCGGTGATGGTTCCGCTGTGTTGGCGAATCGCACTTTCAGTAATGGTTAATCCAAGCCCTGTGCCGCCAGAGTTTCTGTCACGCGCTGTTGAGACACGGTAAAAAGGTCTGAAGATAGAATCGAGTTCATCCTCTGGAACACCATCACCATTATCATTGACGCAAATTGTTAGCTGATCTTGAACCACATGGAACTGTACATCCACTTGGTCTTTACCGTAGTAGATGGCATTGCGTGTAATGTTGTCTAGCGCACTCATCAGCAGTTTAGGGTTCCCCGAAATAGAGCGCTCAGGGATCTCTGAGAACGTCAGCTGTTTACCCATCTGTTCGGCTTCAAACTGTGCGTCTTTTAAGATCTCTTCCCACAGGCTAGAGATAGGCTGAACCTCACGAGTAATGTGGCTGTCGACCTGCATGCGCGATAGCGTCAGTAGCTCGCTGATCATCTGTTCCAGACGTTGTGCTTCGGTATCGATACGTTCAAGTTCTTGGCTCTCACCCTGTTTACGAATTGCCAGTGCGTTGGCCATACGCAGGCGAGTCAGTGGTGAGCGTAGTTCGTGTGAAATATCAGAGAGTAGGCGTTGCTGCCCGGAGATCATCTGGTTTACCGCTTCGACCATTTGGTTAAAGCTTTCACCCGCTTGTCTGAATTCTGAGGTGCCTTTTTCGAGCTGAGGATCGACCTCAAATTGCCCTTTTGCTACGCGTTGCGCTGCGCGCTCTAGCCTACGTGCGGGTTGACTCAATGCCCAAGCTAGCCATAGCAATAGCGGGGTACTTGCTAGCATTACCGCAAGCAACAGTTGTAAAGGTCTATCAAATAGTCGTAGCAAAAATGGCGGTGGTTGGTTCCATTTTACTCCGGCATACATCAGTAATTCTTCACCAGCGAGTGTGATTGGTACTGGCCCTGCCACCATGTAGTGTCCGTATAGTTTCTGTTTTGGTACTTCAGGGTTATCAATCGAGGTAACAAAGTTGCGAATCGCCTTAAGCTTATAGTCCGAATGTCTTTTTGACGTAAGGACAGCGCCTTCTAGGTCGGTTAAATAGATACGAGCACGAGAATCCTTGCGGCTACGTGGTGCCTCAAGTTGAAACACAATTTTGCCTAGATTAGGTTCTTTGGCGTAGCGTTTCTCTGTGATTTTAGCGATACGCTCGAGTTTATCTAGGTGATCTGCGGGCACATCTCGCGCGACTCGAGGGTCTAAATGGGGAAGTGACAGCACCGACAAAAGCACCAGTAACATGGTGAACCAAAAGATAGCAAAGATACGTCCATATAAGCTGGTGATTTTAGGTATACGCATTAATCTTCCTCTACCAATAAGTAGCCACGGCCTCGTAAGGTTTTGATACGTGATTTGCCGTCAGTGCGCTCAGGAATCTTCTTACGTAGATTAGAGATGTGCATGTCTATCGCGCGGTCAAACGCTGCGAGCCTTTTACCCAGCACATCCAAACTCAATGCTTCTTTGGTGATCACTTGCCCTGGGTTTTGGATAAGGTGACTCAGTAGAGCGAACTCGGTGGTGGTGAGATCGATGAGCTCACCATTGCAGTAGGCTTCTTGTTTACCCGGGAAAACTTCGATGTCTTGATATTGAACTCTATCACTGGCCGCTTTAGGCGCGGTGGCGGTTTGAGTTCGACGCAAGATAGCTCTAATACGCGCTAACAATTCTCGGTCACTGAAAGGTTTAGGCAGGTAATCGTCCGCGCCAAGCTCAAGACCAATCACACGGTCGATCTCTTCGCCTTTTGCGGTCAGCATCAGCACTGGTGTTTCCCAATTTTCTCTCAGTTTCTTTAGTGTTTCCATGCCATTAAGACGCGGCATCATCACATCCAAAAGAATCAGGTCAATCTCATCATTGATAGCTTCCAGCCCTGCATAGCCATCATTGGCTTCGGAAACAGTGAAGCCCTCAAAGCTCAGAATGTCTTTGAGTAAGCTGGTTAACTCGGTGTCGTCATCAATAAGAAGAATGTTCGCCATTGGGAAGCCTTAATCATTTAGTTAGGTTAATAATACTGCTAATTATTCGTCAACTTTCACTCTTTACGATTCTTTACGCTTTCTAAACGTCACTTTACGAGGGAAAGACTAATCTATATTCAAGCGCTGAGAAACAGACGCAACACATGACTTATTATACCGAATTGAGGCAACAATTATGAAAA
The DNA here is from genome assembly GCF_001691235.1 of Vibrio sp. ZF57. Classification (NCBI taxonomy): domain Bacteria; kingdom Pseudomonadati; phylum Pseudomonadota; class Gammaproteobacteria; order Vibrionales; family Vibrionaceae; genus Vibrio; species Vibrio sp. ZF57. The sequence continues at coordinate 71,889 of NZ_MAKD01000075.1, forward strand.
TGACTAAGAAACTTGTACTAGCAGCTGCGGCACTTCCACTTATTTTTGGTACAGCAAGCGCGTATGCTTACGGTGGTGGTGATAAAGGTGACCACAAAGGTATGCACGACAAGTGTGGCGGTTTCGATAAAAAAGTAATGCGCCAACTAGACCTAACCGACGCTCAAAAAGAACAGTTAAAAGAGATGCGTGAAGCAGACCGTGCTGAGATGAAAGCAAAGCGCGGTGCAAACAAAACGGCAAAAATGGCGCAAATGAAAGCGCATCACGAAAAGGTTCAAGCATTGGTACTTGCTGACAACTTTGACGAAGCAGCAGCAAACGACCTAGCAAGCCAAATGGTTGAGAAGCAAACTGAGCGTCGCGTAGCAATGCTTAAGAAGCAACACCAAATGATGAGCGTACTAACGGCTGAGCAAAAGACTCAACTGAAAGAAATCCAACAAGAGCGCATGACTAAATGTGCTGACAAAATGGGAAAACGCATGAACAAAGACAAGTAATTCATTGCTTGAAAAATCAGCGTTGAATGAAAGTGTTTAGAAAGAAGCGGCCGAGTGCCGCTTTTTTTGATCCTTAAAAATGAATGTTTTACATCATAGCTGTCATATTCAATTGGTTGTTTGCAGGTTATACTTTGTGCTATCAGTCACTTTATAGCCAAGTTATGAAACAAGAATACGCACGTTTAGTTACGCTCGCCGCTTGGGCAGCCACCACCATCGCCACTATTTTATTGATAGTGAAAGTCGCAGCGTGGTGGGTAACAGGTTCTGTGAGTCTGCTGGCTTCCGTCGTGGATTCAATGCTGGATATCGCGGCCTCTGTCGTTAACCTTATCGTGGTTCGTTACTCTCTGCAGCCTGCCGACAAAGAGCACACCTTTGGTCATGGTAAGGCTGAATCTCTCGCTGCATTAGCGCAGGCAATGTTTATTTCAGGCTCTGCATGTTTCCTTATTCTCAATGGTATTGAGCGCTTCTTCCGACCTCATGAACTGAATTCTCCAGAGATTGGTATCTATGTCAGCTTATTTGCGATGGTGATGACCTTCGGTTTGGTTCGATTCCAAAAGCATGTGGTCAACAAAACAGGCAGCCAAGCTATTGCGGCCGACTCTCTGCACTATCAATCAGACCTTTATATGAACGCTGCGATCATGCTGGCACTGGCATTGAGCTGGTTTGGGATTGGTCAGGCGGACTCAGTATTCGCGGTCGGTATCGGTATCTACATTCTGTACAGCGCTTATCAAATGGCGATGGAAGCGGTTCAGTCTCTGCTTGATCATAAGCTGCCAGATGATGAGCTGAAACAGATTAAAGAGACATCATTGAGCGTGGAAGGCGTGTTGGGTGTGCATCAATTACGAACGCGTCGCTCGGGGCCAATACGCTTCATCCAACTGCATCTAGAATTGGAAGATAATATCCCACTTATTGAAGCGCATCGCATTTCTGACGAAGTAGAGGCTAAGCTTATCTCCGTGTTCCCTGATGCTGATGTATTAATTCACCAAGACCCGTATTCGGTCGTATTTGGACCAGAGAAGCAGCAGAAATTCCACTCGTGGTAATGCGTGCTAAAAATCAGCGGGCAAATGGTAAGTGAGTGGCTTTTGAACTAAAGTGAGTAAAAATTATTAACTGTTAGGTGATTCAAAAACCACCTTAGTAACAATTAATGTTGATTCTGATGTGAATCAACAAAGTTATTGAGTAAAACTGTAATACTCTTACAGAAGTAGAAATGTTACATAATTTTACGCGATTTGAGTGCTATTCCTGTTGAGGAAATGTAACATAACGCACAAATATAGATTTAAAATCTTGTTGATATACAATCAGCAAGAACAAGAATTGAATAATAGATTCCCAAAAATCGAGGGTGAGCATGATTAAGAAGATCGGTGTTTTGACCAGTGGTGGTGACGCTCCAGGTATGAACGCAGCAGTTCGCGGCGTTGTTCGTACTGCGTTATCAGTTGGCATTGAAGTTTACGGTATTTACGATGGCTACCAAGGCCTTGTGGAAGACCGTATCGAAAAGCTTGACCGTTCAAGCGTATCTGACGTGATCAACCGTGGTGGTACTTTCTTAGGTTCTGCACGTTTCCCTGAATTTAAAGACGTTGCTGTTCGTGAGAAAGGCATTGAGAACCTTAAGAAGCACGGTATCGAAGCACTTGTTGTTATCGGTGGTGACGGTTCTTACATGGGTGCTAAGAAGCTGACTGAAATGGGTTACCCATGTATCGGTCTTCCAGGCACAATCGATAACGATATCGCGGGTACTGACTACACAATCGGTTACCTAACAGCGCTTAACACTGTTATTGATTCAATTGACCGTCTACGTGACACGTCTTCTTCTCACCAACGTATTTCTATTGTTGAAATCATGGGCCGTCACTGTGGTGACCTTACGCTTATGTCAGCAATCGCGGGTGGTTGTGAGTACATCATTACTCCAGAGACTGGCCTAGATAAAGAACAGCTTATCAGCAACATCCAAGATGGCATTGCGAAAGGTAAGAAGCACGCAATCATCGCTCTAACTGAGCTAATGATGGATGCTAACGAACTGGCTAAAGAGATCGAATCTTCAACAGGTCGTGAAACTCGTGCAACGGTTCTTGGTCACATCCAACGTGGTGGTCGTCCTACTGCATTTGACCGTGTATTGGCTTCTCGTATGGGTAACTACGCTGTTCACCTTCTTCAAGAAGGTCACGGTGGTCGTTGTGTTGGTATCGAGAAAGAAGAACTTGTTCACCACGACATCATCGATTGTATCGAGAACATGCAGAACCCAGACCGTTCTGAGCTGTTCCGCGTTGCAGAAGAGTTGTTCTAAGCCACGCTTAGCGTTCTCTTAAAGAATTTAAAAACCGCTGATTATTCAGCGGTTTTTTTGTGCCTGCCGTTTGGGTTTCAGAAACGACAGGTAATAAAAAAGGCCAACCTAAGTTGACCTTTCATCTAATCTAAACGGTGAGGTTTAAATTAAGCTTTTGCTTCAGCTGCTGCTTTAGCGATAGCTGCGAAGCTTTTCGCGTCTAGAGCTGCGCCGCCAACTAGAGCACCGTCGATGTCTGGTTGTGCGAAGTAAGCTGCTGCGTTTTCTGGCTTAACAGAACCGCCGTATTGGATAACAACTTTCTTAGCAACTTCTTCAGATTTCTCTGCGATGTGTGCACGGATTTGAGCGTGGATGCGTTGTGCATCTTCAGCTGTAGCTGCTTTACCAGTACCGATAGCCCAGATTGGTTCGTAAGCGATGATAGCGCCTTCAAGAGCTTCAACACCTTGAGTGTTGATAACAGCGTCAAGTTGACGAGCACATACTGCAACAGTTTCGCCTGCTTCGTTTTGTGCTTCAGATTCACCGATACAAAGAACTGGAGTTAGGCCGTTCTCTTTTAGGAATGCGAATTTCTTAGCTACGAACTCATCTGATTCGTTGTGGTATTCACGACGCTCAGAGTGACCGATGATGATGTGAGATGCGCCGAACTCTTTAAGCATTGCTGGAGACATGTCGCCAGTGAATGCACCGCTGTTGTTTAGGTCAGAGTTTTGAGCACCTAGGATGATCGCGCTGCCCGCTTCAGTAAGCGTACGCTCAGCAAGATCAACGAAAAGTGCTGGTGGAGCAACTGCTACGTCTACGCCTGTTACGCCTTCAAGTTCAGCGTTAAGACCGTTTAGTAGATCAACAACCATTTCTTTGCTGCCGTTTAGTTTCCAGTTACCCATAACTACAGGATGACGCATAGGAATATCTCCAAAGTATTTAAATAAATCGAATGTAAAAAAGTAAACTTTATTACGAAATAATATAACAGATTAATATCAACAGATCATGACTGTGGTCATGACTTTCTTGGATCTTACTCAATGGTCAGAGTAGATTTTGAGCATATATCAGTGATCCGGCAGACAGAATAATAGCTAACTTCTCGGATTTTTCATCGTTAGTTGTTATTAAGGGACAAACGATTGCGTTAACAACAGGAAGTAACAATGCCGAATCTAGTTCTAGAGTACTCCAATTCAGTGGATGAGCGAGTAAATATCCAAGGCTTACTGGAAGATCTCCACCAAGTCGCTCTCACATGTGGCTTGTTTGATGTGCCATCAGTGAAATCTCGTTCACTGCGTTGCCATAATTGGTTGGTCGGTGATGAGGAAGATAGTGTAGACTTTATTCATATCAGCTTTGAGTTACTTTCGGGACGAACGGAAGAGCAAAAGCGAGAATTGTCACGATCGTTAATGCAGATCCTGCAAGAACAAGCAAGTCATGTAAGAAGCTTAACGGTGAATATTCGTGATATGGATAAAAGTTGCTTTCAAAAAGTAATAAACTAACCATTGCTGCTGACTTTTAGCGGCGTATAAATTTGAGTATTTAAGATGTCGATGAAAGAATTACTGCTCTCTTTCAAGGGGAGAATTGGTCGTAAGACTTACTGGATTTGGAATATTTTCTACTACATAGCGATTACCGGCTTTGCTTCTGGTATTTCTGTGTTGTTCCCTGCTTACTCTTATATCCTGCTACCAATCTTCTTATTGATGCTTGTGATCCCAGATCTTGCGGTAACCGCTAAGCGCTGGCACGACCGCAATAAGTCTAATTACTGGCTACTATTGAATGTGCCATTAGTCTTGGGTCGTTTAGCTTCGCCAATGGCTGCAACGACGACAGAGCCGGTATCACCAATTCATATGGCGGCAACCGTCGTGGCATTAGTGTGTGGTTTGTGGATTCTGATTGAGTGTGGCTTGTTGAAAGGCACAGAAGGCCGTAATGACTACGGCGAAGACCCATGTAAATATTGAACAGCGAATTAATAAGAAGGGAGCATTACGCTCCCTTTTTCTTTTTAGTGCTTTGCTAATTTCAGTACATTTTAGGTTCAGTATTCGGCTTAAAAGGCACGACATTTTCAGGCAGAGATTCTTCAAAGCCGCAGCGCCCTTCGAGTGCATCTTGGAACTTACAGACCTGACAGCGCAGCTCTTGCATGAGTACGACATTGGCGTGGTGTGGGTTTTTACAACGGCTAACCACTAAGTCGATGTGACTTTGCTGCGCACGAAGTCGGTCTTGCATCACGTCTGAAGCCGAACAAATCATCTGTTCGCACATCTCGTGTTTGAATTGATTGAATGCTTTCGGGTCGCTTTTCGCGAGTTGGACAAGTTCATCAAAGGGTGGCAGTTTTTGAGCGGGTTGTGGATGCGCCATCATTCCTTCCTTAGCATTAAGCGTGTTTCATATGCTCTAAGCTTAAGAAAGAAATCTGTACAAATTTTAATCTATTTGTATTTTCTCAATATTGAGACGGTATTAGCCGATTACCTTTGCAATCAAAGGGCGGGTGTTAAGGTGTAAGTGCAGCGTCGTTCGCCAGCAATGATGTGCTCTGTACGGCTCACGTGACACTCATCTTTTAGTAACTCAGTAAACACGTTGAGCTCAGATTGGCACAGGCTAGGGCAGCGAGTTGCAGCCTTACAGATAGGGCAGTGGTTCTCAATCAAGATGTAGTGATCATCATACTCTTGAAGCTCAGCCATGTAGCCTTCGTCTTCACGAAGCTGGGTGAGTTTTTTAAGCTTGCTGATGAGTGAATCACAGCCAGACAGCGCAGTTTGATACTGCTTAAGAGTGTGTTGTTCACGCTCGGCAGCAACCTTAGCCAGCCCTTCTTTACCAAATAGATTCTCGACAGCATCAATCACTTGAATGGTGAGTTCACCATGTCGGTCTGAAAATTGGTTATGACCTTGTTGAGTCAGGGACCAGTGGCGAGTCGGGCGACCCACTTTCACTTTCACATCATGAAACGCAAGAATACCGTCATCTTCCAGGCTTTGCAGATGTTGCCTTGCCCCCATTGTCGTCATGCCAAATTCTTCTGACAGTTGTTTCGCGGTTACCGCGCCTTGACGCTTAATGGTCTGTAAGATTCTGTCGCTTGTTTTCATACTATCCCTACCTAATGAACCTTACTATTATGAGGCAAGGTGTTTATAAAGCAAACCATTTACTATATTGATGATAATTTACTCTATAGATAGCGTTTTACTCTATTGGCTGCCATGGTCAGATTCTGGTGCGCTAATAAAACAAAAGGCTGATACTAGGTATCAGCCTTGGAATATTCTGTTTCACCGAATTTAGGCTTACAGGATATGACCTACTACTTCTGGATCTTTACGCTCTAGGTAGTGGATAGATTTGATGCGGCGAATTGTACGGCAGCGGCCACGGATAAGCAGGGTTTCTGTGGTTGCGATATTACCTTGACGAGAAATACCTTCTAGCAAGTCACCCTTAGTGATGCCTGTTGCTGAGAATACAACGTTGTCGCTGCGTGCCATGTCTTCCATCTTCAATACGATACCCGCCGTTACGCCCATTTCTGCGCAGCGCTCAAGTTCAAGTTCACCGTGCTTGCGGTTCTCTTCTGTGTCGCCTTTCACTTCGTGGCGAGGTAGAAGACGACCGTGCATGTCGCCGTCGAGTGCGCGAATTACCGCCGCCGAGACCACACCTTCAGGTGCGCCGCCGATGCAGTACATGACGTCTACTTCACTGTCTGGCATACAGGTTAAGATAGAAGCCGCAACATCACCGTCTGGCACAGCAAATACACGAACGCCCATTGCTTGCATGTCGGCGATGACTTGATCATGACGAGGCTTAGCAAGCGTGGTTACGACTAGAGTATCAAGTGTTTTACCTAGTGCTTTAGCGATGTTTTCTAGGTTTTCTGTTAGTGGCAGTTCTAGGTCAATCACGCCTTTAGCGCCAGGGCCAACAACCAACTTTTCCATGTACATATCAGGCGCTTTAAGGAAGCTGCCTTTTTCGCCCGCAGCCAATACAGCCAATGCATTTGATTGGCCCATTGCTGTCATGCGTGTCCCTTCAATTGGGTCAACTGCGATGTCGACAGCGTCGCCGCCCACACCTACGTTTTCGCCGATGTATAGCATAGGTGCATCATCGATTTCACCTTCGCCGATAACAATCTCACCGCTAATTTCGGTTTTGTTTAATAGGCTACGCATTACTTCTACAGCAGCGCCATCTGCAGCGTTTTTATCGCCACGGCCAAGCCACTTGTAACCAGCTAGTGCTGCACCTTCTGTGACACGAGAGAATGACATTGCTAAATCGCGTTTCATGCGGACTCCAAAATTTTCAAAGGGGGAATAGAAATTTCGCGGCGAATTTTACCATATCCAAAAGGAAACGTTTGCCTTTTTGTTTTTTGGAGATTGCTCTCGATCAATTCGCAGTGGAAAACAGTTATTATTCATCAAAATAATCGGTTTGCCGTTGTGGCGGTAATCGTTCACGTCAATATTCGGTAAAAAGTGCTGTTTTTTTCATCGAATGGCGCAAAATATCGAATATATTGAGTGTTTATCCTTGCTCTGCTGAGTAGAATGGGGAAATAAGTGGAGTGAACCTTCACCATCAAACGGATAACTTAAAGGTAGGCCAGAATGTCTTTTGAAGTACTAGAGCAGCTAGAAGCAAAAATTCAAACAGCAGTAGATACAATTGCACTTCTTCAAATGGAAGTGGAAGAGCTTAAAGAAGAGAAACAAGCACTAGCAACAGAAGCTGGTGAGCTTAAAGCAAGCCGTCACGAGCTAGAGCAAAAAACTCAGCAAATGCAGGAAGAGCATTCAGCATGGCAAGATCGCATCCGTAACCTTCTTGGTAAAATGGATGAAGTAGAGTAATCGACTCTTCAGATTTAAAAAAACCGCCCGCTACTCAGTAGCGGGCGTTTTTGTTTGTGTTCTTATGATTTGTTTTATTATTTGAAGCTGAGTGAGAGTTACTCGACGTCTTCTTCCTCGACATCCAAATCGAGTTCTACATCTAGAGGTTCGGCAGAAAGAATGATGCCAGTGTTGTCTGCGTAGAGGTAATCTTCAGGTAAGAAGGTCACGCTGCCAAAGTTCACTGGAACGTCTAATTCACCGACACCTTCTTGGCTCGCACCAACAGGGATAGAAGCCAAGGCTTGGAGACCTAGGTTCATGTCTTCAAGCTCATCGACTTCACGAACGCACCCGTAAACCACAATCCCTTCCCACTCATTGTCTTCGGCAAGTAGGGCTATCTCAGCATCGATCAGCGCTTTACGTAGTGAGCCGCCCCCATCGATTAACAACACACGCCCCAGACCGTCTTGCTCTAGTACAGAGCGAATCAAAGCGTTGTCTTCAAAACACTTTAATGTAGTGATCTGTCCTGCGAAGGATGCACGTCCACCGAAGTTGCTGAACATTGGCTCCACGACATCAACTTGATCCAAATATATGTCGCACAGTGCTGAAGTGTTGTATTCCATTAGTATACCTTTTGAACAATGAGCTTACTTTGAGTATATCGGCGCTTGATCCCTTTGCAATGATTAGTCTCATTTAACTCAATAGAGTTTGAGCTACGACAACCCCTGCAAACAATAGGTTAGTGACCAGTGAGCATTTCACAATCACGGGCATCATTGGTGCAATTTGCGCTGGCTTTTCGGTTTCCCAAACGGCTTTGCCATGCTTGTAAACAATAATAATGCTCAGCAAAAACGGCAGGCTGATCCAGACCGGCTTTTCTTGAATAAGCAGGTAGATAGCGAAAGACGCAAGGGCGAGGCCAAGCAGAGCAAAATGATAGTGTTTGGCTTTGCGTTGTCCTAGGCGAACCGCCATGGTGCGCTTACCACATTCGCTGTCGTTTTCGATATCACGCATGTTGTTGATATTGAGTACCGCAACCGCCATCAAGCCACAGCCCAATGCCGGAAGGAATAGGCTTGGTTCAACATGGCCAGTGTGCAAGAAGTAAGTCCCTGAAACACCTAATAAACCGAAGAAGATAAATACCGATAAGTCGCCAAGGCCAATATAGCCATAAGGCTTATTACCGACGGTATAAGCGATGGCAGCAACAATGGCTAATATGCCTAACGCAATGAAAGATAAGATACTTTCAATCGAGGTTAAGGCATGAAAAATAAGAATCAGCCCAGCGACCATAGTAAACACGATGTTGAGGATGATCGCTTGCTTCATGGTTTTTGCTGTTACCGCGCCAGATTGCATGGCACGTGTTGGCCCCAGACGATTTTCGTTGTCTGTGCCTTTTACGGCGTCGCCATAGTCATTGGCTAGGTTCGATAAAATCTGTAATAGGGTGGCGGTTAAAAATGCCAGTAGGGCTATCGATAAAGAAAACTGACCACCGGCGAACGCTAAACTACTTCCTGTAAGAATAGAGACAAGTGCGAGAGGCAGAGTTTTTGGTCGTGCGGCATCAAGCCAGATCAGTAGAGATTGTTTCATCGTAGGTCTAATTCTTTGTAAGTCTTCGTTTCATACTGTGATTTGAGTATACGCCCATTTTTCGGGTAATAAAAAGCCCACTCGAAAGTGGGCCTTGAATTCGCTTATTAGCTGCTATTTCTTTGAGATAGAGCAATAAGTTAGAGTTTGGTGTGCTACAGGATGAAGCGGCTTAGGTCTTCGTCTTCAACGAATTCGCCAAGTTTCGATGTTACGTAAGCTTCATCAATCACTAGCTTGCTGCCAGCTTTGTCTGTTGCTTCGAATGAAATCTCATCCATTAGACGCTCCATCACTGTGTGTAGACGACGCGCACCGATGTTCTCAGTGGTTTCGTTTACGCGCCATGCTGCGTCCGCAATCTGGTTGATGCCATCTTCAGTGAACTCAATGTTGACATCTTCTGTTTTCATTAGGGCAATGTATTGCTCTGTTAGAGATGCTTTTGGCTCAGTTAGGATGCGTTTGAAGTCATGTGCTGATAGTGCTTCAAGTTCTACGCGGATTGGTAGACGACCTTGTAGCTCAGGGATCAGGTCAGATGGCTTAGCCACTTGGAATGCGCCTGATGTGATAAACAAGATGTGGTCAGTTTTAACCATACCGTGCTTGGTTGATACTGTGCTGCCTTCGATAAGAGGCAGTAGGTCACGCTGAACACCTTCGCGAGATACATCTGGGCCTGAACTGTCGCCACGCTTACAGATTTTGTCGATCTCATCGATGAATACGATGCCGTTGTTTTCAGCGTTGAAGATCGCGTTCTCTTTCAGCTCTTCTTGGTTCACAAGCTTCGCAGCTTCTTCTTCCGTCAGTGCTTTGAATGCGTCTTTGATTTTCATCTTACGCTTTTTCTTGGTGTCGCCCGCTAGGTTTTGGAACATGCCTTGCAGCTGGTTTGTCATCTCTTCCATGCCTGGAGGTGACATGATTTCAACGCCCATTTGCGGTGCGGCTACATCAACTTCAATCTCTTTGTCATCTAGCTTACCTTCACGCAGTTTCTTGCGGAAAATCTGACGAGTGTTTGAAGAGGTTGTGTCTTCAGTTGATTGCTCGTTCTGACCCCAAGCATCACGCGCTGGTGGTAGAAGGGCATCAAGAATGCGTTCTTCAGCTTGTTCTTCAGCGCGGTATTGTACTTTTTCCATCGCTTGTTGGTGCGTCATCTTGATCGCAACGTCCGTTAGATCACGGATGATGGTTTCAACTTCTTTACCAACGTAACCCACTTCGGTGAACTTAGTCGCTTCTACCTTGATGAAAGGCGCGTTTGCTAATTTCGCTAGGCGGCGAGCTATTTCAGTTTTACCTACACCCGTTGGGCCAATCATCAGGATGTTTTTTGGCGATACTTCAACACGTAGGCTTTCTTCAAGCTGCATACGCCGCCAGCGGTTACGAAGAGCGATAGCCACTGAGCGCTTAGCGTTGTCTTGGCCGATAATGTGGCGATTGAGTTCGTGAACAATTTCGCGAGGAGTCATCTCAGACATGGTTTTTCCTTAATTCTTTAATCACTGTTGAATACAACGTTATTGATGGAAGCGGTCGTTACTCTGGCTTTGGCAGCTCAACGGTGCTTTCTAGTTCTTCAATAGTGTGGTGATGGTTGGTGAAGACACAGATGTCGCCTGCAATGTTCAGCGACTTTTCTGCGATTTCACGCGCATCTAAATCAGTATTTTCTAATAGTGCAGTAGCGGCTGCTTGAGCGAAGTTTCCGCCCGAACCGATCGCAATCAGGTCGTTCTCAGGTTGAACTACGTCACCGTTACCTGTGATGATCAGTGAAGCGGTCTCATCCGCTACTGCTAACAGTGCTTCTAACTTACGTAGAGCACGGTCGCTACGCCAATCCTTCGCTAGCTCAACTGCCGCTTTGGTGAGATGGCCTTGGTGCATTTGCAGCTTGCTTTCAAATTTTTCGAATAGCGTGAAAGCATCAGCCGTACCGCCAGCAAAACCGGCCAGTACTTTGTTGTTGTATAGGCGACGTACTTTACGGGCGTTGCCCTTCATTACTGTATTGCCCAGAGATACTTGTCCATCACCCGCGATGACGACTTTATTATTACGACGTACAGATACAATGGTAGTCACGAGTCGACCTCTTTTGATTATTATTTATGGTTACTACTTATATGTGGCTCCACTATCATGAATTCAAGTGCCACTTTTAATGGTATGTCATATCAAAAAAACTAAATATTACCAGTTGTTTCAAACATCCATTACCTGTTGAGCCTATGTGTGGTAAGGGTTGGTGGGTTAATAGTTTGTGATAAATATAAAAAAAGATAAAACAAATTTCTAACGTGAAATGGTTAACACTTTTTGTTTGATTTATAAGGAATGATGTTCACTAATCAGTGGTATTCACTGCATAAGGAGTAGTGTGATGAATAGTGACAATATCAGTTTTTTTAATAGAGATATGGATCTGGATGAGCTGTCTATACTGCATCATCTGATGTATCAGGAGGCGGGCGAGTGTTCAACAGAACATCTAAAAAACTCGGTCAACGTTTTTCTTAAACGTCCATTTCCTAACGTTTTAGCGCACTTGGATTTTTTTGGTTACATCGAGATAAATAAGGAGCAGGTCTACCTGACTGACTTTGGGCTTGAGTACTACGAACAAGTACCTCAGTTTCGTTAAAACGCACTCTTTTGATTAACATACTGGTATTGCTTGTGCGATGAACTATTGAACGCTTTCAAACAGCAATAGGGGGAATCCTCTTCCCCCTATTATATATTGAGTTGATTAAGACTCGTCTTTCCAAATAGCGCAAGGTTCAATTTTCGCTCGTTGCAGCTTATGGCGATCGCGTTCTGCGTCACGCTTCAACTTGTATGGCCCTAAAACCACACGGTACCAGCTACTGCCATCTTTCTTGCGGATCTCACTTGAGATACCTTGGAAGGCAATATCCAACTTACGTGCTTCTGCCTGCGACGAGGTTTTGTAAGCGCCACACTGCATGATGTAAGGGATCTTAGAGATCTGTTGCTCTTTGGCTTTTACTTCAATCTCGCGGCTTGGCAGCGTTTCAACGTAGTCCCACTTCTCTTCAGGAGGCGGCGGAATCACTTTCGCTGGTTTTGGCTTAGGTTTTGGTTTGGTTGCCACAGGCGTTGGTGCAGGCGGCTCAGGATCATTACTCAATAGGTAAAGTCCGTAACCAAAACCACCGGCAAGGAGGATCGCCAAAAGACCACTGCGCCAAGGTTTACGGCGAGGGGCTTGTTTTTTGGTCGGTTTTTTCGTGCCACGACCGCGCTTTACATAATCTCTATTAGCCACAAGACAATTCAATAGTTGCTGATTCTGCCCTCATGGTAATCCAGATTGCGCGAGGATAATAGTGCAGAAATGGAAGCGGCACATCAAAATGTGCCGCAGATTTATAAGGGTATTTCTAAGGGTTATATTCGAGGTGGCGCTGTACTGCCTCGAACCACTAATTTAGCTTCAAGCAGACGCGAACCTGCTTGCACATCGTTGCCTTTTAATAGATCAAGCATCATCAACATCGCTTGGCGCCCAATCTCATAACGAGGCTGAGAAATGGTGGTTAGCGGTGGATCGCAGTATTGAGCGAATTGGATGTCATCGAAGCCGACAATCGATAGGTCTTGAGGAACGCGCAAGCCCAGCTTCTTCGTTTCTTGAATCGCACCAATCGCCATCGCATCGTTGTGACAGAAGATAGCTGTAGGTTGTTCAGGAAGTGCCAGTAATTGACGAACCGCTTGAGCGCCCGCTTCAAAGGTGAAGTCACCGACCGTGCTATAGGCTGGATTCATTGAGACTCCGGCGCGACGCAGCGCTTGCTGGTAGCCTTGTTGGCGGAACTTACACAGTGTTGCCGATACTGGTCCTGAAATTTGAGCAATACGCTTATGACCTAACTGAGCTAGGTAGTTCACCGCTTCAAAGGCAGAGGTCAGGTTATCGATGTGTACCGTAGGCAGTTCAAGCTCAGGGGCAAACTCACACGCCATTACCATCGGCGGTAAATTCTTTTGTTCAGGTTTGCTGACATCAAACGGATGGTCAGTACCCAGCAGCAACATGCCGTCGGCTTGTTTGGTGAAAACTAAGTTAACAAACGAAGACTCGCGCTTCTTTTGCTGGCCGCTATCACCCAGTAGAACAAGGTAATCATTTTCTACTGCGGCATCTTCGATACCACGAATGATCTCGGCGAAATAAGGGTCACAGATATCAGGAACAATAGTGATGATGGTTTTTGATTCGTTGCGACGTAAGTTTCTAGCTAATGTATTGGGTGAGTATCCAGCTTCAAGTACTGCTGTTTCCACTCGTTTGCGAGTCGAAACTGAGACTTTCTCAGGGTTCATCAATGCACGTGATACCGTGGCTGTTGAGACGCCTGCTAGCTGGGCAACATCCTTCATTGTCGCCATAAATTAAACCCTCTTTTAAGTTCCTTTGCCGCCTAAGTATCTAAGGCGTGAATAATAAATGTAATCGAATAGATATTATGAAAGTGTTGCTAACACTTTTTTTATTGCAATATTTTATTCGTTTAATCCGTGTAAAGTTACGGCTAGATTAACAAAAATCACATGACTAGTGTGAAGTTGCTCACGAGAAATATGAAATATTTGTGAACAAACTTATCATTAGTTTTAACCCAAGTGGGTTTAACTCAAATCTTGCGGCTCAATATCGAGTGACCAGCGAACTTTTTTCGCAGCAGGTAACATATTGATGGCTGGCTTGGCACTCATCAATAGCTTCTGCATTAACGAGCGCATCTGAGTTTGTAAGATTAACTGCCAGCGCGATTTGCCCGCTCGTTTTGCTAACGGAGCCGGGGTTGGCCCTAACACCATGCAATATTGGTCAAACAGCGGGTGCGATTCCAATGTGTGACGAACCTGACGCAAGAACTCTTCCACCAAGCGAGTGTCATTGGCTTCTGCTCTAAACAGCGTCATAAAGGTATAGGGCGGTAACATTGCCAGCTTACGTTCTGCCAGCGCCGTCTGAGCAAAGTGGTTATAGTCTTTGTGTAGCAAGGCTTGCAACAACCCATGTTCTGGGTGGTGAGTCTGTAAGATCACTTCACCGGGTTTGCTTGCTCGTCCTGCGCGTCCCGCTACTTGGATGAATAGCTGGGCAAGACGTTCAGAGGCACGGAAGTCACTACTATATAAAGAGCCATCCACATCCAATAACGCCACAAGTGTCACGTCAGGGAAATGGTGACCCTTAGCAAGCATCTGCGTGCCGATAAGAATTTGGAATTCACCCTTACGAATCGACTCGAGCGCGCTTTCTAAGCTGCCTTTACGGCGGGTGCTGTCGCGGTCAATACGAATGGTTTTGTATTCCGGGAATAGTTGACCAAGTTGAGCTTCTAACTGCTCGGTCCCGACACCCACTGTCACCAAGTTCACAGACCCACAACCTTGGCAGTTGTGCACGATATGCTGCTGAGAACCACAGTGGTGGCAGCGCATCTCATTACTGTATTGGTGATAGGTGTAGTAAGCATCACAACGTTTACACTCGGCTGTCCAACCACAATCGTGACACATCAATGCCGGAGAAAACCCTCGGCGATTGAGGAACAGCATCACTTGGTTGCCTGCTTTGAGGTGTCTTTGCATCTCTGCAATTAACGACGCAGACAGGCCACTTTCTAGATATTCACCTTTAACATCCAACACCTTATTGGTGGTCGGCAGTGCGACACCCGCACGTGAAGTAAGGGTGAGATAACTGTATTTACCAATCTGAGCGTTGTGCAGTGTTTCAAAGGCCGGAGTCGCCGAGCCTAACACTATTGGAATCTGTGCTTTATGAGCACGCATGATCGCCACATCTCGAGCGTGGTAGCGCAGGCTATCTTGTTGTTTATAAGAGGCGTCGTGTTCTTCATCGACAATGATAATGCCCAGATCCGCAAACGGCGTGAACAGAGCCGAACGGGTACCAATCACGATGCCCGCTATTTTATCACGCGCCGATAACCAAGCATTCAGTCGCTCAGAATCGTTTAAACCTGAGTGGATAACCTCAACAGGCACATTAAAGCGTCGTTTAAAGCGGTTAATTGTTTGAGGGGTGAGGCCAATCTCAGGCACGAGTACTAACGCTTGTTTACCTTGATCGAGAATCGGCTTAATCATATTCAGGTAAACCTCGGTCTTACCTGAGCCAGTGACGCCTTCTAACAGGAAACAACCAAAGTCGGTTTGGCTATTTACGGTCGCAATCGCGATGGCTTGTTCAGCATTGAGCTTAGGTTTGTCTTGGTCGTTTTCAAGATCAACTGGCCACGCCTGACGCTTCGGCTTTTTCTCTACCGATTCAATCCAGCCTTTCTCTTCTAGCGTTTTGAGTACGGCGCTGCCAACTTCTTCATCAATGAACTCTTGATGAGGAACCGGGCCGTGTTCAAGCATGTGCATCACTTTGGCTTGCTTGACCGCGCGACCAAAACCTTGCATCAGTTGGTCTTTGCCTGATGGCGTTAACTGCCATTCAACCAAAGTTGCGAAGTCTGCAGCTTTGCCTTTGCGTAAAGCGCTGGGTAGGGCATTGGCAAAGGTTTCGCCAAGTGGGTACTGGTAGAACTGACTGCACCAAGTTAACAGTGAATAGACAGATTCCGGCCAAACAGGCTGATTATCTAACAAGGCTTTAATCGGTTTGAGCTTGTCTAGCTCGAATTCAGATTCGTTAACCAGAGCCGTGACAATGCCGGTTAAGGTTTGTCGTCCAAAAGGCACAGAGACTCGTCCACCAATAATCGGAAATAGGTGGTTTGGAATCTTGTAATCGAACTGCTTGTCGAGTGGAACAGGCAGTGCCACGCGGGCAATCATTGGACGCATAAAGGGACGGCTTTATCTGAGTTGACGAGAGCGAACAGTCTAAAGGATAAGGCGGTTAAATTCGAGAAGCAGTTTGGATGAAGGTGGCGAGTTAGCGTATACCGACAACGACAGCCCGAAATCTCAGGCCGATAAAGGAAATAAAGAGAGAATTGGTGAAAAATGTATCAAATCGGTTGATCCTGCTTTATAGATTCATTACTATACTGCGCCTTAAAGGTATGGCTTCATCACTCTTTTGTGTCGATGCGGTGTCTTTATTTCTTTTTTTAAACTACGTGTGGTGTGCGGCTTAGAATCGTATAGCGACACGGCCTACTTGAGGTTATCCCATGAAAGCTGGAATCCACCCAGAATACAAAGCAGTTACTGCAACTTGTTCTTGCGGCAACACATTTGAGTTCAACTCAACGCTAGCAAAAGAATCAATCCACCTAGACGTATGTGACAAATGTCACCCGTTCTACACTGGTAAGCAACGTATCGTAGATACTGGCGGCCGTGTTGATCGCTTCAACAAGCGTTTCGGTGCTCTTTCTAGCAAGAAGTAATTCTCGCTATTTAGACATGAAAAAGGACACTTCGGTGTCCTTTTTTGTTGCCTGTAATTTGAGAAAGCACTGACTTCTATTCAAGCATCACTCTCACCCAACGATAAGTTGCCTCTCTATTCTATTTCAGGGCAATTCCTTGCGTATCTCTCTTCACCAAAATTCAGCACGAAACTTCAACAAGCGATAGTAATTTCAACTGCTCACTGGTCTTATTAGTAGTGAAATCTCGTTTTTTAATGAGACAGAGGCTTCAACCACCTAGGAACTTTGAAGTACATCCATTAACATGAACAAGATCCCCCAAATAATAATATCCTAGGAACCTACACCTATGTCTGAAGACAGCAGCCAAGCTCAATCCTCTCAAGCGTTATCATCTGAAAAATCGTTATCGCCTCAAGAACAATTCCGTCAGCAAGCTCTTGATTACCATGAGTTCCCAATTCCAGGCAAAATTGCCGTAGAACTGACGAAGCCTGCAAACTCTGCAGAAGACCTAGCACTTGCATACAGCCCAGGCGTGGCTGAGCCTGTTCGCGAGATCGCACAGAACGTTGATAACGTTTATAAGTACACAGGTAAAGGCAACATGGTTGCAGTTATCTCTAACGGTACAGCGATTCTTGGCCTAGGTAACCTTGGCCCTATTGCTTCTAAACCTGTTATGGAAGGCAAAGCGCTCCTGTTTAAGCGTTTTGCTGGTTTAGATTCTATCGATATTGAAGTAAAACACCGCACAATCGATGAGTTCGTTGATACAGTTGCGAATATCGCAGATACATTCGGCGGTATTAACCTGGAAGACATCAAAGCACCAGACTGTTTTGAGATTGAACGTCGCCTGATTGAACGTTGTGATGTTCCGGTATTCCACGATGACCAACACGGTACAGCGATTGTAACGGCAGCGGGTATGCTGAATGCGATCGAGCTTCAAGGTAAGAAACTTGAAGAGTGTAAGATCGTTTGTTTAGGTGCTGGCGCAGCAGCGGTTGCTTGTATGGAACTACTGATTAAGTGTGGCGCTCAGCGTGAAAAAATCTACATGCTTGACCGTAAAGGTGTGATCCACACTCGTCGTGATGACCTAAACGAATACAAAGAGCTGTTCGCAAATAACACTGACAAGCGCACGCTTGAAGATGTTATCGAAGGCGCTGACCTGTTCTTGGGTGTATCGGGTCCTAACCTACTGCCTGCTGAAGCACTAACGCTGATGGCTGATAAGCCTGTTGTGTTTGCATGTTCAAACCCAGATCCAGAGATCAAGCCTGAGCTTGCACACGAAGTTCGTTCTGACCTAATCATGGGTACAGGCCGCAGTGATTACCCTAACCAAGTAAACAACGTACTTTGTTTCCCATTCATTTTCCGTGGTGCACTAGACGTGCGTGCGAGCGAAATTAATGACGAAATGAAGCTAGCGGCGGTTAAAGCGATTCGTGAACTGGCGAAAGAAGAAGTTCCAGCTGAAGTACTAGCAGCTGCGGGCGAGACTGCACTGGAGTTCGGTAAGGGTTACATCATTCCTAAGCCAATGGACCCACGTCTACTTCCTCGCGTAGCACGAGCAGTTGCGGAAGCGGCTGTTGAATCTGGCGTAGCTCGTATCGAGATGCCTGCTAACTATATGGCTTAATAGCTGTTGCTCTATTGAGCCAAAAAGAATAATAAAAAACCGACTCATCTGGAGTCGGTTTTTTTATGTCTATCATTCACAGCGCAATCATAAAAAGCTATGCGCGATGTGATAAATAGGGTCAGCTATAGCGAATCAATAATGAAGGCAGTGACTGAGTTGTTTTTATTCTTCGTCAAACGCTTCGAACTCGATACCCATCTCTGTCATCAGCTTTTTCACTTCAGCAGGAATATCGTCTGGGCGGTCTTTACGAAGGTCTTCATCCGTTGGTAGTGGTTGGCCTGTGTACGCATGTAGAAAGGCTTCGCACAGTAGCTCACTGTTTGTTGCATGGCGTAGGTTATTAATCTGGCGGCGAGTACGCTCGTCAGTAAGAACCTTTAACACTTTTAGAGGGATAGAAACTGTAATTTTCTTTACTTGTTCGCTTTTCTTTCCATGCTCAGCATATGGGCTTATGTATTCACCATTCCAGTCGGCCATTGCGTACCTTCATCACTTTAGTTGTTAGAATAAATTAATAGTGGTGATTTTAGCGGGATTTACTGCCATAAGCAAAGACATATAGACGTCTAGAAGTGTTGACGTCTCACGTTTATGAAAGTAAAGTGAATAACATATATCTAACACAGCCGCAAAATGCCGACAAGCCGCTGTGATTCTCAGACGCAAAACTTGTAAGGAAGCACCTATGAGCAGCCGGAAGCCAGCAACAATCGCAGTACGTACTGGTATCGAGTCAGACACGCAACACCATGCCGTTGTCCCACCCATTTATCTTTCGACTAACTATGGGTTTCCCGCTTTTGGTGAAGTGCCAAAGTACGATTACACCCGTTCTGGTAACCCAAACCGCGGTTTATTAGAGACGGCACTGTTTGAGCTTGAATCAGGCAAAGGCGCGGTTGTGACTAACTGTGGTACTTCGGCGCTTAACTTATGGGTTTCGGCTTTCTTAGGCGGCGATGATCTTATTATTGCACCGCACGATTGCTACGGCGGTACTTACCGTCTGTTTAACACTCGCTCGCTAAAAGGTGACTTCAAAGTTCTGTTCGTTGATCAATCGGATCAAGCAGCGCTGGATGCGGCGATCGCGCTTAAGCCAAAGTTGATCTTAATTGAAACCCCATCGAATCCACTGGTTCGCGTGGTTGATATTGCAGAAACTTGCCGTAAAGCGAAAGAGGTTGGTGCTCTGGTTGCTGTCGACAACACGTTTTTGACACCTGTGTTCCAAAAGCCTTTAGAGCTGGGTGCTGATTTTGTTATCCACTCAACCACTAAGTACATCAATGGACACTCAGATGTTATTGGTGGCGTTGTGGTCACTAAGACAGAAGAACACGCTGAAGAGTTAGCATGGTGGGGCAACTGTATTGGTGCGACCGGCACACCATTTGATAGCTACATGACTTTACGTGGTATTCGTACGCTAGGTGCGCGTATGCGAGTTCACGAAGAAAGCTCACGTGAAATTCTAGCGTCTCTGCAGCAACAAGATCTTGTTGGCACTATTTACCACCCAAGCCTTCCTGAACATCCGGGTCATGATATCGCGAAGAAACAGCAATCGGGCTTTGGTTCCATGCTCAGTTTTGAGTTTGCGGGCTCATTCGAGGCGCTTAAATACTTTGTTGATAAGTTAGAGCTGTTTTCTTTGGCAGAATCATTGGGCGGTGTTGAAAGCCTGATTTGTCACCCTGCGTCGATGACTCACCGCGCGATGGGTGAAGAAGCCTTAGCAGAAGCGGGTGTTTCTCAGCAACTACTGCGTCTATCTGTTGGCCTTGAAGATGCAGAAGACCTAATCGATGACCTCAAGCAAGCGTTTGAAAGAACACAGCGCTTTATCGCTGAAGGGGAGGGTTAATAATGGCAACCTTTCGCCAGCTACATAAATTTGGTGGCAGCAGTTTAGCGAATCCTGAATGTTACCAACGCGTGGTCAACATTCTTAGAGAATACTCATCAGCATCTGATTTGGTGGTGGTATCGGCAGCAGGCAAAACAACCAACCGTTTGATTGAATTTGTTGAAGCGCTCGACAAAGATGGTCGTATTGCCCATGAATGCCTACAAGCACTTCGTCAGTTCCAACTCGATCTGATTGAAGCACTGCTTGAGGGTGAATCAGCCGCACAACTTACTGCAACCATTCAACAAGAATTTACCGCTTTGGGTGAGCTAACGGCTCCCTTGAGCGAAGCACAAAAAGCAAAAGTGCTTGGACACGGTGAGGTTTGGTCTTCACGTCTACTCGCTGCTTTGTTGTGCCAGCATGACTTACAAGCGGTTGCTCAAGATGCGCGTGCTTTTTTACGTGCAGAAGTAGGCGCTCAGCCCGAAGTCGACCGCGCACGTTCTTACCCTCTGATTAAAGAAGCTCTGGCGCAGCATGCCCATTGCCGCGTGGTGATTACGGGCTTTATGGCTCAGAACTGCGAGGGTGAAACGGTTCTACTCGGCCGTAACGGTTCGGATTACTCAGCAACCGTGATCGGTGCTTTGGCTGAAGTTGAACGCGTGACGATTTGGAGTGATGTGGCGGGTGTTTACAGCGCTGACCCTCGTCTGGTTTCGGATGCGTGTCTACTGCCTCTACTTCGCCTTGATGAAGCCAGTGAATTGGCTCGTCTTGCCGCTCCAGTACTTCATAGCCGAACGCTACAGCCTGTGGCTCAAAGTGCTATGGATCTCAGCTTACGCTGTAGCTACCAGCCGGAGGCGGGCTCTACACAGATAGAGCGTGTACTGGCATCGGGTCGTGGCGCCAAAATCATAACCTCTCTGGATGAAGTGCTTATCGTACAGCTGACCTTTGGTCACGGCCATGATTTCGACCGTCTAGAGAGTGAAGTACTTGAAGGGCTTAAGCGTGCTCAACTGGAGCCGCTTGCCTATGAGCTTGAACCGGATCAACACTGTTTGCGTCTTGCCTATACGGAAGAGATCGCTGGTGGTGCATTAGAATATCTCCAAGACCATGCGATTGAAGCTGAGATTAAGCTAAAAGAAGGTTTCTCTTTGATTGCTGCAGTGGGGGCGGGTGTGACTAAGAACCCGAACCATTGCTACGGCTTCTACCAGCAGCTTAAGAGCTCACCGGTTGAGTTCATCTCAGAAGCGAACTCTGGCTTAAGCTTGGTGGCTGTGATTCGTAAGAGTGAAACATCAAACCTAGTGAAAGGCATTCACTCTCAACTGTTCCAAGCGCAGAAGCGTGTTGCGATTGCCTTGTGTGGTAAGGGCAACATTGGTTCAAGTTGGTTAAGTCTGTTTGCTGAACAAAAAGCGGAACTTGAAAAGCGCCGTGGAATGAACTTTGAATTGGTTGCCGTGGTTGATAGTCAAACCTATTGGTTCGACGATCAAGGCATTGATGCGACCTCTGTGAGCAAGCGCTTTGACGATGAAGCGATTGCCAACAATGGTAACGACTGGTTAGAGCGTTTGGGTTCTATTCAGGGTTACGATGAAGCTGTGGTACTCGATGTCACCGCAAGCCCTGTGCTTGCAGCAAAGTACCTGCAAATCGCACAACAAGGTATCCACCTGATCTCGGCTAACAAGGTGGCTGGTTCTGCATCAAGCGAGTATTACCATCAAGTACAAGATGCTTTCGCTAAGATCAGCCGTCATTGGTTGTACAACGCGACAGTGGGTGCAGGTTTGCCGATTAACCACACGGTACGTGACCTGCGTGAAAGTGGCGATGACATTATTGCGTTGTCAGGCATCTTCTCAGGCACGCTGTCTTGGTTGTTCCAGCAGTTTGATGGCACGGTGCCATTCAGTGAGTTGGTCGACTTAGCGTGGCAGCAAGGGCTGACTGAACCGGACCCGCGCGCTGACCTTGATGGCTCAGATGTCATGCGTAAGCTGGTGATTCTAGCGCGTGAATCGGGTTTGGATATCGAACCTGAAAACGTAAAAGTGGAATCACTGGTACCTGAAGAGTTGCAAGACCTGTCGGTAGATGACTTCTTTGATAAGGCTTCTGTGCTAAGCGAAGAGTTGGCGGAGCGCTTAGAGAAAGCGCACTCTCAACAGAAGGTTCTGCGTTACGTAGCGCGTTTAGAGAAGAATGGTAAGGCAACCGTAGGTGTTGAAGCCCTATCTAAAGAACACGCTCTAGCGAACTTGCTGCCTTGCGATAACATCTTTGCGATTGAGAGCAAATGGTACAAAGATAATCCGTTGGTTATTCGTGGCCCAGGTGCCGGTCGTGAAGTAACGGCAGGTGCAATTCAATCTGATCTAAACAGAATGTCTAGTCTGTTCTGATACTCATATCGGTTGGTTTGAAACTCAGATCAATTGTTTAGTACGTAAATGGCATACTATTCACTAAGATAAATAAGGCTGAAAGCACGATGTGTTTTTCAGCCTTTTTTCTACATTATTTCTGCTTTGCGACCCATCTAACGACTTGAGTTTTACTCACGATCTACTTGAGAAAAATTCATAATGGATCTGTTGACATTAAATCGTATTCAATACATTCTACAGACATGTAGACGTCTAAACGTCGTTTAAGGATTTGAGTTTTTAGTGGTTGCTTTTGCCACAGGGAGAGTAAGATGGGATACACACACGCTAGTCATATCGACGCTTTAAATCAGAATATCGCTGAGCTTTCTGACAACATCAATGTGTCATTTGAGTTTTTTCCACCAAGCAGTGAGAAGATGGAAGAGACCCTGTGGAACTCTGTTCACCGTCTTAAAACACTTCAACCAAAATTTGTATCGGTAACTTATGGTGCAAACTCGGGTGAACGTGACCGTACCCACTCAATCATTAAAGAAATTAAAAACCAAACTGGCCTAGTGGCGGCACCTCACTTAACGTGTATTGATGCAAGCCGCGAAGAGCTAATTCAAATTGCCGACGATTACTGGGCAAATGGTATCGAGAGTATTGTTGCGCTGCGTGGTGATATTCCAGCAGGTGGCGGCGCGCCAGAGATGTACGCATCTGACTTAGTCGAGCTACTTAAATCTCGCCACGATTTTGATATCTCAGTAGCGGCATTCCCTGAGGTTCACCCTGAAGCAAAAAGCGCTCAATCTGACCTTATTAACCTAAAGCGTAAAGTGGATGCAGGTGCTAACCGTGCAATCACTCAGTTCTTCTTTGATGTAGAAAGTTACCTACGTTTCCGTGACCGTTGTGTAGCGGCAGGTGTGGATGTTGAGATTGTACCGGGCATCTTACCTGTTTCTAACTTCAAGCAAGCGTCGCGCTTTGCAGCGATGAACAACGTAAAAGTACCTGGCTGGATGGCGAAGCAGTTCGAAGGTTTGGATGATGATCCAACCACTCGTCAGTTAGTAGGTGCTAGCCAAGCGATTGATATGGTTCGTACGCTCAGCCGTGAAGGTGTGAAAGACTTCCACTTCTACACGCTAAACCGTGCAGAAATGACTTACGCACTTTGCCATACGCTAGGTGTTCGTCCGCAAGTCGCTGCGCTGTAAGCAAAGTCTAAGAAGTAAAGCCTAAGCACTTGTAAAAAGCTTCTGGCAGTAACATTTCAAATCCTATAGATACAAAAAAGGCTTGGACTCATAGAGTTCAAGCCTTTTGCTTTTCTAGCTTCTAGCTTCTAGCTTCTAGCTTAACTTAAGCTAGAGCGCCAAGTTCAAGCAATACTTCTTCAGCCCATACAATCCATGCTTCACGGATAAGTAGGTTACGACGAAGTGTTAGACGCTCAAGGCGTGCTTGCTTGTCTAGTGTTGATGGCGTTGCGTAGTAAGCCGCTTCGATTTCACGGTAGTGAGAAACCAGTTTGCGAGACTCTTCTACTAGCTCAGCAAGTTGTACACGGTAAGCGTCAGAAGGTTGTACAGCACAAGCCATTAGCTTAGCTGAGAACTCGTCACGAACGGTTGGGTGTGCAGTTGGTTGTTCAAACCATTCACCTAGCGCGCCACGGCCAGCATCAGTGATAGAGTAAACTTTACGATCAGGTTTGCCTTCTTGAGGCTCAAGCACGCAAGTTACCTGGTCGTTCTGAGCCATTTTATTTAGCTCGCGGTAAACTTGTTGATGGCTAGCTTTCCAGAAGTAACCAATGCTTGCGGAGAATTCTTTTGTGATATCGTAACCAGTAGCATCGCGTGTACTTAAAACGGTTAGAATTACGTGTGGTAATGACATGTCTGAAATCCAAATGGTAAACAGTAAACAAATACTTAAACAACAAGTGTGCTTCTAATGGCACGTTATATTGGTTATGTCTAAGTAGCACCAACTCATCGGTTGGTTATGTCACCTTACAAAGCCGTTTATCACCTAGGTTGACCAGTTTATTGGTCAAGTTGCTGCAGATTATTTTTTTGGAGTGCTTCCGCAGCGGAGCAGTAGTATATCTAAATAATAAGCATAAAGTAGAATACATGGACAAAATAACCCAAAAAACTGACAAAAAACTCACTATTGCTTATTTTGTGAAATAAAAAGGTCGCACTAGGCGACCTTTTGTCTGTTGAATGGTAGGAATCACTAATTAACCAGTGTTTCGCATGCCTGCTGCAATGCCTGCAATCGTCACCATTAGCGCTTCTTCAAGCTCTGCTGGTGGTGTTTCACACTTACGAGTACGGTAAAGCAGTTCAGCTTGAAGCATGTTTAGTGGCTCAACGTAGATGTTACGTAGGCGGATTGACTCAAGTCCCCAAGGGTCGCTCTGCATTAGGTTCTCGTTGTTCTCAACATTTAGCACGGCTTTGATGTCTTTTTGCAGCTGTTCACGCAGTAACTCACCTAATGGTAATAGCTCTTCGTCAACAAGGCGTTGGTCGTAGTACTTAGCGATTTCCATGTTGCACTTCGAGTACACCATTTCCAACATACCGAGACGGGTAGAGAAGAACGGCCACTCGCGACACATCTCTTCGAGCAGGGCTTGATGGCCTTGATCTACAGAGTACTGAATCGCTTCACCAGCGCCTAACCATGCAGGCAGTACCAAACGGTTTTGGCTCCAAGAGAAGATCCATGGAATCGCACGTAGGCTTTCTACGCCGCCGTTCGGGTTACGTTTCGCAGGGCGAGAGCCAAGAGGCAGTTTACCTAGCTCCAGTTCAGGTGTCGCTTGACGGAAGTAAGGTACGAATTTCTCTTCGCCACGAACCACGTTGCGGTAAGCCTCACAAGATACTTGAGATAGCACTTCCATTAGGTCGCGCCACTCTTGTTTTGGCTCAGGTGGCGGCAGAAGGTTCGCCTCTAGAATCGCGCTTGCGTAAAGGTTGAAGCTGTTTACAGCAACGTCTGGTAAGCCAAGTTTAAAGCGGATCATTTCGCCTTGCTCTGTTACACGTAAACCGCCTTTCAAGCTCTTAGGTGGCTGAGAAAGAAGAGCAGCGTGCGCCGGAGCACCACCACGACCAACCGTACCGCCACGACCGTGGAATAGAGTCAGTTCAATGCCTTCTTCATCACAAACCTTAACCAGTTTGTCCATTGCATCATATTGAGCCCAACCTGCAGACATTACGCCCGCATCTTTCGCTGAGTCAGAGTATCCGATCATCACCATTTGGTGGTTCTGGATAAAGCCACGGTACAAGTCGATGCTCATTAGCTGTTTCATTACTGCTTCTGAGTTGTTCAAGTCGTCTAGCGTTTCGAACAGCGGACATACGTCCATGCGGTATGGGCAGCCACATTCTTGCAGTAGTAAGTGAACAGCCAGTACATCTGATGCAGTACGAGCCATAGAAATTACGTAAGCACCGAAGGCTTCACGAGGTTGAGCAGCAATAACCTTGCAGGTGTCTAAAACCTCTTTAACCTGTTCAGATGGCTCCCAATCGCGAGGAAGAAGCGGACGCTTAGAGCTTAATTCATTGGTTAAGAAAGCAATCTTGTCTTGCTCGTTCCATTGGTCGTAGTCGCCAATGCCTAGGTAGCGAGTCAGTTCAGACAGTACATCTGAGTGACGAGTACTTTCTTGACGAACATCGAGACGAACTAGGTGTACACCGAACGCTTTTAGGCGGCGCAGAGTATCAAGCAGAGAACCGTCTGCGATTACGCCCATGCCACATTCGTGCAGCGATTGGTAACATGCGTAAAGCGGTGTCCAAAGTTGCTCGATGTTCTGTAGTGTTTCTTTCTTCGGAACCTCTGTGTCATGCAATTTTGCATCCAGCACTTCTAGCGTGTTGTTCAGTAGAGTGCGTAGGTTCTTCAGGATTGCACGGTAAGCTTCGTGTTCATCACCTGCTAGCTCACGAACGGCATCATTACACTTAGTCATCGACAGTTCGGTAATCAGCTCGTTTACGTCGCCTAAGTAAAGATCGGCAGCTTTCCAACGAGATAGGCGCAGAACTTCCTTAGTGATGGTGTGCGTTACGAATGGGTTGCCATCGCGGTCACCGCCCATCCAAGATGAGAAGTGTACTGGGCGTGCATCGATCGGCAGGCCTTCACCAAGATAACCTTTTAGTCGGCCATCCATTTCACGTAGGAAGTCAGGAACGGCTTCCCATAGAGAGTTTTCTACAACCGCAAAGCCCCACTTAGCTTCATCAAGTGGCGTTGGGCGTTGTTGACGAATCACATCTGAGTGCCAACCTTGAGCGATCAGTTGCTCTAGGCGGCGTTCGGTTTTCACGCGCTCTTTGTGTGATAGGTCGCTTAATTCTAATTTAGACAGACACTCGTTGATCTTAACTAGCTTGTTGATCATGGTGCGACGAGTGATTTCTGTTGGGTGTGCAGTCAGAACGAGTTCAATGTTCAGGTCGCGAACGGCTTGAGCCGCGTCTAGCTTGCTGATGTCATTCTGGTTTAATTTGGAAAATAGAGATTGCAGCACGTCTGGTTCACAAACATGCTCCTCACAGTGGCGAGAGATGGTGTGGTACTGCTCTGCCATGTTGGTGAGGTTGAGAAATTGGTTAAATGCACGAGCAACAGGAGTGAGTTGTTCGTTCGGCAGGTTTTTGATTTCTTCAACTAGGCTGTCACGGTCAGCTTTGTTGCCTGCGCGGGCGGATTTGGAAAGTTTACGGATAGTCTCCACTTTCTCTAAGATAACGTCACCATGTGCATCTTGGATTGTGTTACCTAGCAAGCGTCCCAGCATGCTTACGTTACTCTTGAGAGCGGCGTATTTCTCGTTCATTGTCATCCTGCCTCGTAAAAAAATTACATCCATTGTTCCTTGTTAAGTACACAATCTAGCGAAAAGTGCTGTATCTAGTCAAATGAAGCATTCTAAGTTTGCAATTATTAGTTTTCGAAATGCGGGAGAAGTAAATTTTCCAAGACTTCGGAATAAAGTGAAATTTAATTACAAGATCAGGCTTTGGCTGGGATAACAGAATAAAAGCCACCTTTTAGGGCAGCTTTTATAAAAAAGTATCGCAAGGGTAGCAATAACTAGAAACAATATTTACGAATAGATTTACTCAGAACATCAATCGTTGGATCGATAAAATCGAAGCTTAGGAACTCATCTGGTTGGTGAGCTTGGTCGATTGAGCCTGGACCCAGCACTAAGGTTGGGCAAAGTTCTTGAAGGAAAGGTGCTTCTGTACAGTAGTTCACGGTTTGCGATTCAATCTCACAAACGGATTCCATGCCACCAATAAATGGATGGTCGTGTTGGCACTCATAACCTGGGATAGGTTCGTGCAGTGGCGTAATCTCGATTCTGCCCGGCCATTTTGCTTCCACTTCTTTAAGTGCGCTGCGCAGCATGTTATCCAAGCCATCTAGGCTGATACCTGGCAAAGGACGCACATCATAGTGCAGCTCACAGCAACCACAGATACGGTTGGCACTGTCGCCACCGTGGATATGGCCAAGGTTTAGAGTGGGGCTTGGAATTGCGAAACCTGGGTGGTGATACTCTTTGACTAGCTTGTCACGCAGTTGCATTAAAGCGAACAACACTTCATGCATGATCTCGATGGCGTTGACACCTAATGCAGGATCAGAAGAGTGACCTGATTTACCCGTTACTCGCACAGCGTTAGCAACATGGCCTTTATGGCCACGAATCGGCACAAGGCTGGTTGGCTCACCAATAATGCAGTAATCCGGTTTAAACGGTGCATTTTCAGTGAAATGACGCGCACCCAGCATGGTGGTCTCTTCGTCACAGGTTGCCAATACATATAGCGGCTTGGTCTGTTTGCTCCAATCCATCTTCTTTGCCGCTTCATAAACGAAAGCGAAAAAGCCTTTCATATCGGCTGTGCCTAATCCATAGAAGCGATTGTTGTGTTCTGTTAGTGCGTGAGGGTCGAAGTTCCAACGTCCTTCATCAAATGGCACTGTGTCGCTGTGTCCTGCGAGTAGCAAGCCACCTTCGCCCGATCCCATCTTAGCGACCATATTATGCTTGCCGGGTTCGACTTCCACGACTTCAACGCTAAAGCCTACGTCTTTAAACCATTGAGCCATTTTTTCGATCACTTTCTCGTTGCCATGATCCCAGCTTGGATCGGTCGAGCTAATAGAGTCTGTGGAAATTAGGCCTTTGTAGACCTCAAGAAAACTCGGTAATTGCATAATAACTTCACTTCTACTATTGACAGGAAAACCATAAGTCGGTAAAACACATATTAAATCATATTTAATGCATAAGAAATCAAATAAAGCTAAAAATTAAGTATGAATAGTCAAATTTGAAATGTAACTTACCTCAGAAATGGATGTGTTGAGATGTTGAAAACCACGATCATTGGCGCAAGCGGCTACACAGGAGCAGAACTGGCTCTAATGATAAACAGACACCCTGAGCTCACGCTATCAGGTTTATATGTCTCAGCCAATAGTGTAGACGCAGGTAAACCTATAGCGGCACTGCACGGTAAGTTAGCTGGTTTGATTGATATGCCAGTACAACCTTTAACAAATCCGGAAGAAGTAGCTAAACAATCTGATGTGATTTTCTTAGCAACGGCACACGAAGTCAGTCACGACCTAGCGCCAATTTTTCTAGAGAACGATTGCCAAGTCTTCGACCTATCGGGAGCATTCAGAGTTAAAGGCGAAAACTTCTATCAAGAGTTTTACGGTTTTGAACATCAACACGAACAATGGCTAGACAAAGCGGCTTACGGTTTAGCGGAATGGAACGAACAAGAAATTAAAGAAGCTCAGCTTGTCGCTGTCGCGGGTTGTTACCCAACGGCATCACAACTGGCGATTAAACCTTTGGTTGAGGCCAAGTTACTGGATGAAAACCAATGGCCAGTGATTAACGCGACTAGCGGTGTGACTGGTGCAGGCCGCAAGGCGACGATGGTTAACAGCTTCTGCGAAGTAAGCCTGCAAGCTTATGGCGTCTTCAATCACCGTCATCAACCTGAAATGGCTGCACATTTAGGATGTGATGTGATTTTCACTCCACACCTCGGCAACTTTAAGCGCGGTATTTTAGCGACCATCACCATGAAACTGGCTGAAGGCGTGACAGAACAACAGATACAAGATGCCTTTGAACAAGCTTACCAAGGTAAACCAGCAGTGAGACTACTCGAAGAGACACTGCCAAGAATTCAAGATGTAGAACAGACACCTTTCTGCGACTTAGGTTGGAAGGTTCAAGGTCAACACATCATCGTTGTTTCAGCGATTGATAACTTATTAAAGGGTGCATCTAGCCAAGCGATGCAGTGTTTAAATTTACGTTATGGTTTTGCGCCATTAACTGCGTTAGTGTAAGGAAATCTAGATATGAGCCTTAATAATCAACCATTAATCATAAAGTTAGGTGGCGCAGCGCTATCTTGTGGTGAAACACTTAGCAAGTTATTTGGTGCTATCTCTGCTTACCAACAACAGGCACAACGACCAATCGTGATTGTTCACGGTGGCGGTTACCTTGTTGATGATTTGATGAATAAGTTGAATCTAGAAACCGTTAAGAAAGAAGGGCTACGTGTTACTCCTTATGATCAGATCCCTGTGATCGCTGGTGCACTAGCGGGCACGGCCAACAAACTACTTCAAGGTCAGGCAATTAAAGACGGTATCAATGCCGTTGGTTTAAGCCTAGCAGACGGTGGTTTATGCAAAGTGAGCGAACTGAACCCTGAACTGGGCGCGGTAGGAAAAGCGGAGCCGGGCGACTCAACCGTTCTGCAAGCGATTCTTAATGCGGGCGCACTGCCAATCATTAGCTCAATTGGTCTTACTGAGCAAGGTCAACTGATGAACGTCAATGCCGACCAAGCTGCGGTTGCCGTTGCGGGCGCACTTGATGCTGAACTGGTACTGCTTTCTGATGTAAGTGGTGTGTTGGATGGCAAAGGCCACCTCATTCCAAGTCTTAATCAACAGCAAGCCGATGACCTTATTGCCGGCAAAGTGATTACCGACGGCATGATCGTTAAGGTTCAAGCTGCACTAGAAGCCGCTAACGACCTTGGACGACCAATCGAAGTTGCCACTTGGCGATACCCAGAAAAGCTAACACAACTGTTTTCAGGTAAAAGCATAGGAACACAGTTTTTACCTCAGTAGGTCTCACAACGAGTCACTACTTAAAGAATTTAGACAAATTAAATAAACATATAATTATGAAGTCATTTCCAACGCTGACCGCCATGTGCAGTATGGAAACTAGGAGAAAGAAAATGAGCAAAGTTAACGTAAAGAAAGTTGTAGTAGCCTACTCTGGCGGTCTAGACACATCAGTAATCATTCCATGGTTGAAAGAGAACTATGACTGTGAAGTGGTTGCGTTTGTTGCGGATGTTGGTCAAGGCGACGAAGAGTTGATTGGTATCGAAGAGAAAGCAAAAGCTTCTGGTGCATCTGAGTGTTACATCGCAGACCTTAAAGAAGAGATGGTTGCTGACTACATCTACCCAACGCTGAAAACGGGCGCTTACTACGAAGGTAAATACCTACTAGGTACGTCGATGGCGCGTCCAATCATCGCGAAAGCACAGGTTGAAGTCGCACGTAAAGTAGGTGCAGACGCACTGTGTCACGGCTGTACTGGTAAAGGTAATGACCAAGTTCGTTTTGAAGGCGCATTTGCTGCACTAGCACCTGATCTACACGTAATTGCACCATGGCGTGAATGGGATCTAGTGAGTCGTGAAGAGTGTCTAGATTACCTGGCTGAGCGTAACATCCCTTGTACGGCTTCTCTTACTAAGATTTACTCGCGTGATGCAAACGCATGGCACATCTCAACAGAAGGCGGCGTTCTAGAAAACACATGGAATGCACCTAACGAAGATTGCTGGGCTTGGACTGTAGACCCTGAGCAAGCGCCAAACGAATCTGAAACAGTGACGCTTAAAGTTGAAAAAGGCGAAGTGGTTGCGGTTGATGGCGAAACAATGACGCCATACAACGCACTGGTTTACCTAAACGAGAAAGGTGCTAAGCACGGTGTTGGTCGTATCGATATCGTAGAGAACCGTCTTGTTGGCATGAAGTCTCGTGGTTGTTACGAAACTCCGGGTGGCACAATCATGATGGAAGCACTGCGTGCAGTAGAGCAACTGGTTCTTGATAAAGCGGCATTCGAATTCCGTGAAGAGCTCGGTGTTAAGGCTTCTCACCTTGTATACGATGGTCGTTGGTTCACTCCACTATGTAAGTCAATCCTTGCCGCGACAGAAGAGCTAGCACAAGACGTGAATGGTGAAGTGGTTATCAAGCTTTACAAAGGCCATGCAACGGTGACTCAGAAGCGTTCTGACAACAGCCTGTACTCAGAAGAGTTTGCAACCTTTGGTGAAGATGAAGTTTACGACCAAAGCCATGCTGAAGGCTTCATCCGCCTTTACTCGCTATCAAGCCGTATCCGTGCTTTGAATAGCCAAAAGTAATCCTAACAATGAGTTAGTGAGCTAGCCTTTGATGAAAGATTGAAGGTTAGTAAACAGACATTATTATGCAAAGCCCATTCACTATTGATTAGTGAGTGGGCTTTTTACTTTCTATTTGCCTAATAAATCAGCTTCGGTTTTTCCTATCGGATGGCATATAATTCGCGCTCCACGCTAAAAATAATCAATGGACTGAACTGTTGGTGAATAAATATGTGAAAATAATGAATTAATACTTTATTTTCATTTTGAATTGCCGTAAGTTTAAACCATCAGAAAAATACTGAATCTTAATCAGAATTATCATTTGCAAAAACAGTGAGCACTGTGCAATTAGGAGATACACAATGGCATTATGGGGCGGTAGATTTACCCAAGCAGCAGACACCCGGTTCAAAGATTTTAACGATTCTCTTCGTTTTGATTACCGATTGGCTGAGCAAGACATTGTGGGCTCAATTGCCTGGTCTAAAGCTCTACTGTCGGTCAACGTATTAACAGAAGAAGAGCAACAGAAGCTTGAGTTAGCGCTGAATGAGCTAAAACTTGAGGTGATGGAAGATCCTGAACAGATTCTACGTTCTGATGCAGAAGATATTCACAGCTGGGTTGAGCAGCAACTTATCGGCAAAGTCGGTGACTTGGGCAAAAAACTTCACACTGGCCGTTCTCGTAACGACCAAGTGGCGACAGACCTGAAACTATGGTGTCGTCAGCAAGGTAACCAACTGCTACTGGCATTGGATCGCCTACAAAGCCAAATGGTGAACGTTGCTTCTCAGCATCAAGAAACCGTGCTTCCTGGCTACACTCACTTACAACGTGCTCAGCCGGTAACTTTTGCTCACTGGTGCTTGGCTTACGTTGAAATGCTTGAGCGTGATTATTCACGTTTGAATGATGCGATTAAGCGTCTAGACACATGTCCGCTGGGTTCTGGTGCCCTTGCTGGAACAGCTTACCCGATGGACCGTGAAGAGTTAGCTCACAACTTAGGTTTCCGTCGTGCAACGCGCAACTCTCTAGATTCAGTTTCTGACCGTGACCATGTGATGGAGCTAATGTCGATTGCTTCTATCTCGATGCTTCACCTTTCGCGTCTTGCAGAAGATATGATTTTCTACAACTCAGGTGAATCAAACTTCATCGAGTTAGCGGATACCGTGACGTCAGGTTCATCTCTGATGCCACAAAAGAAAAACCCAGATGCGCTAGAGCTTATCCGTGGCAAAACTGGCCGTGTTTACGGTTCATTAGCGGCAATGATGATGACAGTAAAAGCTCTGCCTTTGGCGTACAACAAAGACATGCAAGAAGATAAAGAAGGTCTGTTCGACGCTTTAGATACTTGGAATGATTGTATGGAAATGGCAGCACTCTGTTTTGACGGCATTAAAGTGAACGGCGAACGTACACTTGAAGCCGCGAAACAAGGCTACGCGAACTCAACTGAATTGGCTGATTACCTAGTAGCGAAAGGGATTCCTTTCCGTGAAGCTCACCATATTGTTGGTGTGACGGTAGTGGCGGCGATTGCTAAAGGCTGTGCATTAGAAGAATTAACCATCGCAGAGATGAAAGAGTTCTCTGAGGTGATTGAGGAAGATGTGTATGACATCCTGACCATTGAATCGTGTCTTGAAAAACGTAGCGCGCTAGGCGGTGTATCTCCACAGCAAGTGGCTTACGCGGTTGACCAAGCTGAGAAACGTTTATCACAGCGTGATACGTCCATCGTCAAGGTTCGTCCTGCTCGTCTGACCGATATTGAAGCGTTGGAAGGTATGGTCGCTTACTGGGCGAACATGGGTGAAAACCTACCTCGTTCTCGTAATGAACTGGTGCGTGATATTGGCTCGTTTGCGGTCGCAGAGCATCATGGTGAGGTGACAGGTTGTGCATCACTCTATGTGTATGACTCTGGCCTAGCGGAAATCCGTTCACTGGGTGTCGAAGCTGGCTGGCAAGGTCAAGGGCAGGGTACCGCAATTGTGCAGCACTTGGTTGAGAAAGCGCGACAAATGGCCATCAAGAAGGTGTTTGTGCTGACTCGTACTCCAGAGTTCTTTATGAAGCATGATTTCTTACCAACATCGAAATCTCTGCTGCCTGAGAAGGTACTGAAAGATTGTGACCAGTGTCCTCGTCAACATGCGTGTGATGAAGTGGCATTGGAAGTGAACTTGGTAGAGCAGATAATTGCTAAGGTTAATGTTGCATAAGGCATTGATTTTATAGCTCCTAAAAAAAAGATCAAAAATCTGATCTTTTTTGGGAACAAACTAAGAAAAGCCCGGTCTATTAAAGTACCACTGCTTTTTCTTAGAATTTTCTAAGAAAGCCCTAGAATCGATTGGTTCTGGGGCTTTTTTCTATCTGCTGTTCGGAAAATGACAATAGCTCGAAAATTATGATGAATTATCGGATTGTTTAGCCCTGTCTCTAATCACTACTCTTTATCCAATAAAGACTTCCAGCTAACGTTTTTTGCCCTTTAACGGTAGCACCACAAACTTCATGACCCAACGCAACGACAGCAAGCCACTGAACGCGAAAGCGGCCATCATCAACGCGATGGCATTGATGGTTTTTGGGTCTTCTCTGAAAAACAGCCACCATACTCCCCAACTCAAAATCGACAACACCATCAGCTGATTCATGCAACGCTGGCAGCGACCGAGTTTGTTACGGATTTTTTCACTTTTATTGCAATGAATGCATGTCATCTTGGGTTTGATTCGCGTTATGCTTGTTGCCCTGATAATAACACGTCACAAGATATTGGATCACGGTGACACAGAGAGAGAAAGTCGATGATTGAGCGCCAAGAAACCAAGCAACGTATGAGCCGTATTGTTAAACACAACGGTACTATCTACCTATGTGGCCAAGTTTGTGCTGATGCAACTAAAGACATCACTGAACAAACTCAAACCATGTTAGATAAAGTAGAAGCGCTACTTGAGCAAGCAGGCAGCGACAAAGAGCACATGCTGTCAGCAACGATTTACTTGAAAGACATGAAAGACTTCCAAGAAATGAACGCAGTTTGGGATGCATGGGTTCCAGAAGGCCACGCTCCAGCTCGCGCATGTGTGACTGGCGACATGGCTCGCGAAGCGCTACTTGTTGAGATCTCTGTGATTGCTGCTGAGAAAAACAGCTGTTGTTAAGTCATTCTTAGTTCAATGAAAAGCCTCGCTGT
This sequence comes from Vibrio sp. ZF57, assembly GCF_001691235.1. Classification (NCBI taxonomy): domain Bacteria; kingdom Pseudomonadati; phylum Pseudomonadota; class Gammaproteobacteria; order Vibrionales; family Vibrionaceae; genus Vibrio; species Vibrio sp. ZF57. The sequence continues at coordinate 107,375 of NZ_MAKD01000075.1, forward strand.
TATGCGAGGCTTTTTTATATGACTAATTCTGAAACAGTTAGCTAGATACTTTTTGCATTATGCTACGACCAACAACTTGACCCGACTTAGATTTCTTCGTACGGATTAACAAGCCTTGATCCCAGTCTGTCCCAGCAGGTTGGTATTCCCATTTGACGAAATACTCTTTATTGTCAGAGCACACGTCACCCTGAACATAGTCATCTTGATCACAGAAGCGCACGACCGTGTTCAACTCTGTAAGGGTTGCCTGAGATTGTCGACCTGTTTGGTTGAACCACCAATAATCGATGTTAGCTAAATCTTCATAGGTGTATGGTTCGTCATGGGTATTGTCTTGTGCGGTTCCATTTTGACATTCCGAACCGCTGATGGTGACATTGGATTCTGAGAAAGAGTAGCTTTCCTTCGCTACGGAGTTGTCTGCGCAAATCTGAGTGTTAACCCATTCACCTTCAAAGTTTACGTAGCGCTCACCTCCAGCCTCATCTACAGGATAATAGAATGCGACTAACTGAGTGTTTCGGCTATCGGTGCAACTTGATGGCGATAGATCACAGCTATCTCCATTTAACTCTGTTTTGTTAGTAATCTCTGTGTAGATGCCAGTAATCGGGTCGTAAGCTCCTGAGATAACTTCACGCTGCCATGCGGAGTCGATATCTCCATCATCTTTATCGTCTCGAACTCGTTCATTGAAGTGATTTAACTCACTAATAGTGCTTGCTTGGAATGGACCAAAATTGAACTCATCCCAAGGAAATGGTTCGTTGGTTTCTTGAACACCTTCAGGGTCTTGCAGTTGGTAAGCGAATGTCCCATTTTTAATGATCGAATAATTTTCGTCGGGGATTCCATCACAGCTTTTATCAACAAAGTTATGGCCTGCCGCGAGGCAGTTTAAATAATCTTCAGCTCTGCTTTCCGAAAGGGATGTGTCGTTTGAGCCAGCAAGCATAACTACGTTTTCTGAATCTAAAGTGAAGTCCATAGATGTCATGCCACGAGTTTTTTCAAAGAGCTCGATTGGCAGGGTTTTATCTGCATGTACGTAGGTAAATGTTTGTGGGTCTAAGTCTGTAGCGATTTTATACTGAGTAACATCGATATAGCGTACGTGTTTATGACCACCTTGTGCGAACGGGTTGTTGGTATCAACGTCTCCACGCACCATTTCACCAAAAGAATCAGACATATGTGCGATAGCTTCAGCGTCAGTCACTATGTTCGTGGAAGCAACGCCAATCTCAGTTAAAAAAGTCTCAACACTGCTGATATTGTCGAGTCTAAGGTTGACTAACGCATCAGCAACTTGCTGATCGTCTCTGTCTTGCAGCTTTTCCGGGATAGTTAAAACGCCGCTTCCGGAACTACCAAATTGGTTATTAACAGACTGGAGTAGAACCGCTAAGTTTATCGCTCTGTTGTATTTACCAGCTGCTTCAAACGGTGTTACTACTTCTTGCACTGAAGCTGCTCCTACTTTTACACCATCAGGACCACCAATATAAAAGGTGACTGAATCGTGCGGGAGGGCGTTGAAATTCCCTTCTGAATCCGTTACTCCATTTAACCCTGAGCTTGTTGTGTATGATAACCCTTCAACAGCAGAATCAATAAATTGGTATGAGGTTATAGTTTCCTCGCTTGATCCTGAATTGGAGTCTGAGCCGCACCCAATTAAAGCCAAAGTAATGGTTGCTGCTAGCAAACTTTGTTTGAACATTACATCTTCCTTGTGAACATTTTAGTTGTAGTAAATTGCTGAAAATTCCCTTTATGGAATAAAGGTCACCTTTCGATGAGTTACTATTATAGAGGTATGCAAGGGGATGAATGGAAGTGTCGAAATGTATCTAAAAGTAACCAAGTGACTTTAATCATACTTGGTGTGGAAAACATTATGAAATATGTGGGTAAATAGAAAAATAGCTTACCAAAGGCAAGCTATTTATATTAAATATCAATAATTTAACAACCAGGGCCACAATCTAGGCAGTGTTTCACCATCTCTGGGCCTAGGTGCAGTTTCGCATTCAGGTCACGTAGGGCAGTTCGTACACCCTCTTCGATTACTGGGTGGTAGAACGGCATGTCTAGCATCTCAGAAACCGTCATCTTGTTCTGGTGTGCCCATGCTAACAAGTGAGCCAAGTGTTCTGCGTTTGGTCCCATCATCTCAGCACCAAGGAAGCGGCCTGTACCTTGCTCGCCGTATACGTGCAGAATACCTTTGTTGCGCAGCATCACTCGAGAACGACCTTGGTTTTCGAAAGACACTTCACCCGTTGCGAAACAGCCACATGTGCCCAAGCGTGTGGTGATCTCTTTGTAGGTTTCACCAACCATCGCGATTTGCGGGTCAGAGAATACTGCCGAGATTTTAGAGCGGCGTAGGCCTGCACGAATCTCTGGGAAGCGACCTGCATTGTCACCCGCAATACGAGCTTGGTCTGCTGCTTCATGCAGTAGAGGCAGTTGGTTACTCGCATCACCAGCGATAAATATTGATGGTAGTGATGTTTGTAGCGTGTAGTGGTCTGCGATTGGCACACCACGTTCATCAAGCTCTAGAGAGGTATTCTCTAAGCCAAGCTTGTCAGTGTTAGGGCGACGACCTGTTGCTGCTAGTACGTATTCAACGACGTTAGTTTCTAATTCACCTTGTTTATTGATGAACTGGATTTCGACACGTGGCTCACCCGATTCAGTGGTAATGCGCTTCATGCTTTCGATTTTCACGTCGGCATCGAGATAGAACTCTTCATTGAAAGCTTTATCTGCATAAGCCATGATCTCTGGATCAGTTACTGGGCCAACTTGACCACCCAAACCGAACAGTTTGGTCTTCACGCCTAAGCGGTGCAGTGACTGACCAAGCTCAAGACCAATAACACCAGGGCCAAATACCGCAACCGATTCTGGTAAATCATCCCAGCTGAACACGTCGTCGTTAATGATCAGGCGATCGCCAAGCTCATTCCAAACGGCAGGGTATGCAGGGCGAGAACCGGTCGCGATAACAATACGCTTAGCGGTGACAACCGTGTGGTCATCAATTTGTAGTGTGTTGTCATCTAAGAACTTTGCGTAGCCAGAGATCTTGTCTTGCTCTGGGATTTCATCAACACCTTCTAAAACAAAACCAACAAAACGGTCACGCTCAAACTTCACTCGGTCCATCACTTCACGGCCGTTAATCACGATATCACCTTGTGGGTGAACGCCAAAAGCCGGAGCTTTCTCGATTTGGTGTACGCTTTCTGCAGCTGCAATAAGCAGTTTAGATGGCATACAACCAACGCGAGCACAGGTAGTACCGTAAGGGCCGCCTTCAATCATCACGACACTGTCAGTGTGTGCTTTTGCAGCGCGGTAAGAACCTAGACCTGCCGTACCGCCCCCGATAACTGCTACATCTACATTGACTTGTTTCATAATAATTTTCTCGCAATGGCTGAATTTAGTTTGAACGAACCCCTCCAACTCTGGTGATTTTTTTGAGAGTCAGGATAACGGGTCAGTTTTGTGATTCTGTTTTATTAGGTTTAGCTTGTGACTCTGCTTTTATTGCTAACTATAGGTTAGTAAAAGACAGGCGAGTCACCAGCTATATTCTTTTTCCCAAAACTCAGATAAGAGTGTTTGGAATAGCTAACCCACAAGAGGGTGGGTTAGCTGATACTTCTAAGCCTATATCGGCGATGAAGCGATTAGCCTAGGAAAGTTTCTAGTTCTTCACTACCACCGATGTGTTTGCCACCGATGAATACTTGAGGAACGGTAGTGCGACCAGAGATTGCACGTAGGCTTACTGTTGTTGCATCTTTACCTAGAACCACTTCTTCGTAGTTCAGACCTTTGTCGATTAGGTTCTGTTTTGCTTTCATACAGAAAGGACAGCCTGGCTTAGTGAATACTGTGATTGACTCTTGCTCTTTGTGCTCAGGAGCAAGGTAGTTCAGCATTGTGTCTGCATCAGAAACCTTGAACGGGTCGCCTGGTACGTCTTCTTCGATGAACATTTTTTCTACCACGCCGTTTTTAACCAGCATGCTGTAGCGCCATGAACGTTTGCCGAAGCCGATGTCGTTTTTCTCAACTAGCATACCCATGCCGTCTGTGAAATCACCGTTACCATCAGGGATGAATGTGATGTTTTCCGCTTCTTGGTCTGCTTTCCATGCGTTCATTACGAACGTGTCGTTTACAGAAACACAAAGGATGTCATCAACGCCGTTTTCTTTGAACACTGAATGTAGTTCGTTGTAACGAGGTAGGTGGCTTGAAGAACATGTTGGAGTAAACGCACCTGGTAGGCTGAATACGATAACTGTCTTGTCTTTGAAAAGCTCTTCTGTCGTTACGTTAACCCATGCATCGCCTTGGCGAGTTGGGAATGTTACTTGAGGGATTGATTGACCTTCTTTAGATGCAAACATATTGATTTCCTTAAATAGTATTTTTAATTTTGTTCTATTAGAGCTTAACGTTTTTCGTTGCTCTGTTTCGTTTTGTTGAGCCCATTATTAGATAAATTCTTTGATAGCTCTAATCGTTTGATGTTATGGTTTTGATAGGTAAATTCTATCAAGAGCATTTTTCTTTTAAATGTTTCTATGAAACCCCTTGTTCTTATTAAAACCTGAGGTAAGAGACTGATCATGAATATTCGTGACTTTGAATACTTGGTGGCGCTCGCAGAGCATAAACACTTCCGAAAAGCGGCAGAAGCGTGCTTTGTCAGTCAGCCGACACTAAGCGGTCAAATACGCAAACTCGAAGATGAAATTGGACTTCAGTTAACCGAGCGTAGTCCAAGGAAGGTAATATTTACAGAATCAGGGTTACAACTTGTTGAACAAGCCAAGCGTATTCTCAATGAAGTGAAAACTTTTAAAGATATGGCGAGTGGACACGGTGAAGCGATGACGGGGCCAATGCACATTGGTTTTATTCCAACCGTGGGTCCTTACATCTTGCCTAAGATTGTTCCTCATCTAAAAGAGAGCTTCCCAGATCTTGAGCTTTACCTGCATGAAGCTCAGACCCATCAGTTAGTGAGTCAACTTGAAGACGGCAAGCTTGATTGCTTGGTACTGGCTGCGGTTGATGAAACGGCGGTGTTTAAAGAGATCGATGTGTATGACGAGCCGTTAAGTGTTGCCGTTCCATGTGACCACGAGTGGGCTCAGCAAGACACTGTCGATATGCTGCAGCTAAATGGACAAACCGTACTTGCGCTAGGTGACGGTCACTGTTTGAGAGACCAAGCCTTGGGCTTCTGTTTTGCTGCGGGCGCCAAAGATGATGAGCGCTTTAAGGCAACCAGCTTAGAAACGCTGCGTAACATGGTCGCGGCGGGGGCGGGGATTACCTTGCTTCCTCAGCTATCGGTGCCGAAAGAGAAGCAGAAAGACGGTGTGTGTTACGTACCTGCTGTGAATCCAACACCTTCACGTCGCATTGTTGTTGCCTACCGTCCGGGCTCTCCATTGAAGGGACGTTTCGAGCAATTGGCTGAGACGATTCGAACTCAACTGGAGAAGACGGCTTAGCGCTTGAATTTAGAGCCTAGTCTGGTCAGATATAGATATATAAAAAGGGTTGATATGAATTCATATCAACCCTTTTTGTTGGTTCATGTTACTAGGTTCTACAAACCCTAGTTAGAACAGTTCTTCTACTGCTTCACCTGATGAGGTTGAGTAGATGTCATCATTGAAACGCTCAGTGATGTACTCGGTTGGCTCTGTGCCTTTCTCGAAGTACTCGAACATTGATGAGCTATCGAACTTGTTGGTCAGTAAGCCAGTTTCACGGTCGATTCGAACACGGACGATGTTCTCCGGAATTTCTTTACGCTCAGCAGGAACACCCGCTAACGCCGTACCCATAAAATCAACCCATGCAGGTTCTGCTGTTTTCGCGCCAGCTTCTGCACCAGTAATCTGATTTTTACCAAGGTTCGAGTTCGCTTTAGTACGGCCTAGGTTTCGGTTGTGGTTATCAAAACCAACCCATACCGTAGCCACCATGCCAGGGCCGTAGCCGCTGTACCAAGTATCTTTAGAATCGTTGGTGGTACCCGTTTTTCCGCCAATGTCACGACGCTTCAACGGTTGTGCACGCCAACCAGTACCGTTCCAACCCGTGCCAGCGCTCCAATCACCGCCACCCCAGATGTTGCTGTACATCATTTCACGAACAAGGAATGCGTTCTGTTCAGAGATAACTTGAGGTGCGTATTGTACTTTGGCATCCACATCTTGCTCTGCAAACTCATCAGCCATTGGGTCTGAGGTCATTTGCTGTTGGCAATCGTCTTTACAAACCACTTTTGGTGTCGCTTCAAATTCAGTCTCACCAAATGGTGTCTCAATGCGACTGATGTAGAAAGGTTCAACGTAGTAGCCGCCATTAGCGAATACTGAGTAACCTTGAGCTACTTTCATTGGCGTTAAGCTACCCGCACCCAGAGCAATGGTCTCTGAACGAGGCACTTCGTCAATATCAAAACCAAATCGAGTTAGGTAGTTACGAGTATCATCTAGGCCTACTTCGCGCAGTACACGTACCGCCATTACGTTTTTAGACTGAGCTAAGCCAATACGTAAACGAGTTGGACCCACGTAAGTCGGTGGCGAGTTCTTTGGTCGCCATGCGGTACCTTGGCTCTTATCCCATTGGTTAATCGGTGCATCGTTGATCAGTGAGGCTAGCGTTAAGCCTTTCTCAATCGCTGCTGAGTAGATAAAGGGTTTGATACCAGAACCCACCTGACGAATAGATTGCGTTGCACGGTTGAACTTGTTGTGGACAAAGTTAAAGCCACCGACCATCGACAATACCGCGCCGTTGTTCGGGTTCATTGCAACAAATGCTGTGTTCGCATTCGGTACTTGGCTTAGTCGCCATACAATCGGTGTTTCTGATTCTGCAGTCGCTGACTCTTCTGTCGGCTCTTCAGAGACTTCATTGCCGGTAACGGCTTCATGGCGAACCCAGATTTGTTCACCAACCGCCAGAATTTCTTTCGCTTGAGAAGGCGCTGGTCCTTGGCGGTTATCCGTTAGGAATTTACGCGCCCAGTTCATGCCTTGCCATTCGATAGTGCCTTCACCTTGGTTCTTAACCCAAATTTGAGCACTTTTCGAATCAACCGCGGTAACAACAGCAGGGACTAGGTCACCATAGGTTGGTTGAGACTTAAGGTGTTTAACGATTTGTTCTTGATCCCACGCTGATTGCGCAGTCTGCCACAATACTTTTTCAGCACCACGGTAGCCGTGACGCTCATCGTAGCCAAGTAGGTTCTTAATTGCGGCTTGGTTCGCTGCTTTTTGCAGTTTCGAATCAACGGTCGTGTAGACCTTCATGCCTGATGTATAAGCTTCTTCACCATAGCGTTCCACCATCCAAGCACGTGCAACTTCAGCAACATATGGCGCGCTCAGTTCGATCTCTGCACCGTGGTATTTCGAGATAAGCTCTTCGCTACGAGCGTCATCGAACTCTGCTTGAGTGATGTATTTCTCGTCTAACATACGACGCAATACAACGTTACGACGGTTAGTCGCGCGCTCAACAGAGTAAATAGGGTTCATTGTCGAAGGTGCTTTTGGCATACCCGCAAGGGTCGCAATTTCACTCAGCGTGAGATCAGGAAGATCTTTACCGAAGTAAACACGTGCTGCCGCGCCAAAACCATACGAACGGTGACCAAGGAAGATCTTGTTGACGTAAAGCTCCATGATCTCTTCTTTACTAAGAAGTTGCTCAATGTGGATCGCAATGAAGATCTCTTTGATCTTACGCATAATCTTTTTCTCATTAGATAAGAAGAAGTTACGCGCAAGCTGCTGAGTAATGGTACTAGCACCTTGTTTGGCTGAACCCGACATTGCAACCACGAGTGCTGCACGTGTGATACCGATTGGGTCAATACCTGGGTGTTCATAGAAACGGCTATCTTCGGTGGCAATCAGAGCCTCAACTAAGTGGCGAGGAATCTCGTCATAAGTGACTGGATTACGACGCTTTTCACCAAATTGAGAGATCAGCTTACCGTCTTGACTGAAGACTTGCATCGGCGTTTGGAGTTCTACGTCGCGCAAAGTGGCAACATCAGGCAACTCTGGTTTTACGTAAAAATAAAACCCGAAAATTGTACTGACTCCAAGAATCATGCAAATCAATGTAAATATGAATAATCGCTTTATGAACTTCACCGGATAATCCCTGATTAGTTAAGGCTGATAAGCAGCAAACCCTTGTACTCTAGGCTAAAAACTTAGCTTTCGTTTATTAACGCTTATTTAACTAATAATCACAACCCCTAGATAATCAACGAAATGCTTGGCACTTCAGGAGCTAGGTCACATGGGTTCATCATTAATTACAGGTATAGATATAAATCATCACAGCATCAAAGCCGTGGTACTAAAACCCGTGGGGGAGTTGTATGCCCTAGTGGGATACAAAGAGCTGCCGATTTCGGACGACATTTTTACAGCTAACCATACTTTGGAGTATCAGAAAACTGTTAAGAAACTTAAAGAACTTAGGAAAGGACTGCCTTTTGGCTGTCGCAACGTCGCCATTTCGGTACCTGATAACACGGTGATCAGCAAAGTACTGCAAATAGAGAGTGAGTTAGAAGACAGAGAAAAAGAGTTTTCTATCTATCAAACCTTCGCCCATCAATCTCCCTTTCCTATCGAGGAGCTGAGTTTAGATTTTGTAAAGCTGGAAGACAAACGATTTGGTAAAGGTTCGACAAGCAGTTATCAGGTATACGCCACTCGTAAAGAAGTTGTGGATAGCCGAGCGGATGCATTAACCAAGGCTGGCTTCAAACCTGTGGTGGTGGATACACAGGCGCATGGGCTACTTAATATCTGGCAATTGGCCTCGCGCCTGTATCCCGATAAGAAAAACTGGTTGCTAGTGGATGTTGGAATCGACCAAACCTCGCTAGGGGTTATCCCGCAGAATTCGGCGCCTTTCTATAAAGACATCGCCTTTGGCACTCAAGATCTTCGCAGCTCAGATGACCCGAGTGATATCGAGAGCGTGTTCGGTACTATGGAAGAGACACATCAATTCATTGTTAACCTGATTGAGAAGCTCAAGCGTCAATTGCAGCTCTATTCATCGGGAAATGCGCAGCAACCTATCTCAGGGATTTGGTTGATGGGCGAGGGCGCCAGCATCCCTATGGTAACCGAAGAGCTAGAACGCCATTTTCAGTTGAGCTGCGAGTCATTGAATCCTTTGTCTTTATTTGAGAATAAGGTCGCCAAGAGACGCCGACTGCCGATTGACTGGCAACACTTTGGTATCGCGGCGGGTATGGCGATGAGTGGGCTCAAGTGGCAGGGAGAGAAGCATGTTGCATCAAATTAACCTGCTGCCGTGGCGTGATGAGATTCGTGCTCAGCACAAGAAGCGTTTTATCCATCTGGTCATTCTTGGCGTCATCATTGCGCTTATAGGGCAATGGGCGGTTGGTCACTATTTTCACGATCAACAAGCCAAGCAGCAAGCTCGCCTCAATTACCTCAATCAGTACATTGCTGAGCTCGACCGACAAATTCAGTCGTTAAAAGTCGCAGAGCAAGAACACAAAGCCATTCTGACTCGACTTGATGTGGTTGAGTCGCTGCAGCTTGGCCGTAATAAGACCACCGACTTCATGAACTTGATGCCGGAGCTGATTCCAGAGGGTGTCTATGTCGACAAGATAAAGATGAATGGTCAGGAGATTGAAATGTCGGGCATCAGCGACAGCACTGCTCGTCTCGCCACCATGTTGGACAACCTCGAACGTTCAGATTCTTTGAAAGGGGTCGAGATGCACTCTATCGTTCATAACCGCAAGCGCTTCAATAAAGAGTTTCAGACCTTCAAGGTCTCTTTTGTGTTTAGCCCTGTGTCTTTAGAAAACACAACCGCGAGCAGAAAAGATAAGGGGGCGCATCATGGCTAACCTTCAAAATAGGATTAGTAGGCAAAACAGGATGAGCTTGCAAGATCTCGATGTTGATGAGATCACCGAATGGCCATTGTTGCCTCAGCTTCTCGTGATTCTGGTGTTGATGGTGTTAATCCAAGGTGTTGGCACTTGGCTGTATCTGCTGCCGCTCGACGAGGAACTGAAACAGATGAAGCAACAGGAGCAGACCTTAAAAACGACCTTGAGGATAAAGGCGAATAAGGTTGCAGCCTTGCCTAAGTTGCAGAGCCAGTTGGATGAGCTAACTAGTCGCTACGATTATCTATTAGAGCAGCTGCCCGTTCAAAAGGAGTTAGCGAGCATGTTGGCCTCCGTGAATGAGCTCGGCTTGGATAACTCGCTGACCTTCACACGAATCGATTGGGGGCAAAAGCAGAATAAGGAGTTTCTCTATCGATTGCCTCTCAATATAGAGCTGACAGGTGACTATCACGAGATTGGTGACTTCTCTGCTGCCATCGCCAAGCTGCCGCGTATTATTAGCTTTGATGATGTGAATTGGCAGCGAGTCAGTCAAGAAAGTAGCACGCTGCACTTTAGGGTTCGAGCTTATACCTACCAGTTTAAATCGGAGGTTAATGATGAAACCCAATAGCGCGTTTTACTCAATCGTATTGATGCTTGCGTTGTCAGGCTGCAAAGCTAATCAAGACTCACTGCAAGATTTTGTGGCGCAGGTTGAAGCCAAGGCGAGAAAAGATGTCGAGCAACTTGTCCCAGCAACTGAATTCACGGCGGCGACTTATCAGCGCCGATCTTTGCGTCCTCCCTTTGAACTGCCTAAAGAAGCCATTGTGCAAAACCAACCCTTGGTTAAGAAAGACTGTTGGCAACCCAGCGCCCGTTCTCGTAATGGCAAGTTAGAGAAGTACCCGCTGAGTAAGCTTCGTTTAAGAGGCGTGATGGGCAGTGGCTCAAGCGTGTTTGGCTTAGTGCAAACACCCAAAGGCAACGTGGTAAACGTCAAGAAAGGCCAGTTTATCGGCTTAAACAATGGCCGAGTTACTAAGGTGACGAGCCAATACGTTCAGATTAATGAAACTCTTCCAGATGGCTTAGGTTGTTGGCATAAGCGCAACGTTAGGCTGGCTCTGAAGTAAACCAATGTCACATGATGTGGATATGAGATGTAAATATGATTAAAGGAATAAGTGGATTAGTGAGCAAGGCTCTACAAGGTTTTGCTGTGTCTGTGATGTTGGTTGTTAGCGTGCTCAGCCATGCCGAGAGCTTACCGAACAAATTGGAGAATATTGATTTTAGGGTCAATAAGGATAAAGACGCCGTCATCATTATTGAGCTGGCGACCAGCACAGCAGTGGTGGATGTTCAACGAGTTCAGGAAGGGTTAAGTATCGAGCTAATCAATACTCAAGTTGATGATGACAAGCTCTACCTGCTGGATGTGAAGGATTTCGCTACCTTGGTTGAAGGCATTGAAGTCTATAAAGAGACACCAAGCACTCGGCTTCTAGCGACGATTAGCAATGACTATCAGTATGAATACAACCTAAAGGGGCGCTTTATTGAGGTGGTGATCAGCAAACCGGTGCTCGATGAAGCGACCAAAGAAAAAAGCGTTCTAGAGAAAGAGGGCAAGCTGATATCGATTAACTTCCAGGATATCCCGGTACGAAATGTCCTGCAACTGATTGCCGATTACAACGACTTCAATCTCGTGGTGTCTGATTCGGTAGCCGGAAACCTGACGTTACGCTTAGATGGCGTACCTTGGCAGCAAGTTCTCGACATTATCTTGCAAGTTAAAGGCTTGGATAAGCGTGTTGATGGCAATGTTATCTTGGTCGCGCCGAAAGCGGAGCTCGACCTTCGAGAGCAACAAGCGTTAGAGAAATCGCGCTTAGAAGAGGAGTTAGGGGAGCTTAAATCGGAAATCATCAAGATTAACTTTGCTAAAGCCACCGACATCGCTGACATGATTGGAGGTGAAGGTGCGGTCAGCATGTTGTCCGATCGTGGTTCGATTACCATTGATGAGCGCACCAACTCACTGCTCATTCGTGAATTGGAAGAAAACATTGCCGTGATCCGAGGCATCATTGAATCGTTAGACATTCCCGTGAAGCAGGTACAGATAGAGGCACGTATTGTCACGGTTACTGAGGGTAATCTTGATGAGCTTGGCGTGCGCTGGGGCGTTTCCTCAACCAACGGAAGCTTCACCGTTGGTGGCTCAATCGAAGGTAACCACCCATCAGCGATTACGCCGTATGACGACGATAGCGGCAGCAGCGTGATTGATGACTATCTCAACGTCAATTTAGGGGCAACATCGCCGAACGCCTCGAGTATTGCGTTTCAGGTGGCCAAACTGGGTTCAGATACCTTACTCGATCTTGAACTGTCGGCACTGCAACAAGAGTCAAAAGCTGAAATCATTTCTAGTCCACGCTTAATCACCACCAATAAAAAGCCGGCTTATATTGAGCAAGGTACTGAAATTCCTTACTTAGAGTCATCTTCAAGTGGCGCTACGTCGGTTGCATTTAAGAAAGCCGTGTTGAGTCTTAAGGTGACACCGCAGATCACACCCGACAATCGTTTGGTATTGGATTTGAGCGTGACTCAAGATAGGCCAGGGCAAGTGGTAAAAACTGGAACCGGTGAAGCGGTCGCCATTGATACGCAAAGAATAGGTACGCAAGTGCTTGTTAACAATGGTGAAACTGTCGTGCTTGGCGGGATATTTCAGCACAGCGTGAGCAGTACAGTGGATAAAGTTCCTCTGTTGGGGGACCTGCCAGTTTTGGGCGCATTGTTCCGTCGCAGCTATGAAAATGTGGGTAAAAGTGAACTACTTATTTTTGTCACACCCAAAGTTGTGATTCAGTAATGAACAATTAGATTAAAAATAAAGTTGCATTAGTGGCACCTAACCTTGATAATTTCGGGTCTTATCACGAATTATCTGTGAGGAATCGGTGCCACGGGCCTTTTAATTTCAGTACTTGTACTGACCTACCTTGTGGCGATGTCATTGAATTAACGTTGTAAATTACTGCTAAAAACATGGCTGAGAAACGCAATATTTTTCTTGTTGGCCCAATGGGCGCCGGCAAAAGTACAATTGGTAGACACCTAGCTTCCCAACTTCATATGGAGTTTCTAGACTCTGACACTGTGATCGAAGAGCGCACTGGCGCAGACATCGCATGGGTTTTTGATGTTGAGGGCGAAGAAGGTTTCCGTAAGCGCGAAGAATCTGTAATCAATGATCTGACAGAAGAACAAGGTATTGTTCTTGCGACAGGTGGTGGTTCAGTGTTGAGCAAAGAAAACCGTAACCGTCTATCTGCACGAGGCATTGTTGTATACCTAGAGACAACAATTGAAAAGCAACTTGCTCGCACTAACCGCGACAAGAAACGCCCTCTACTTCAAACAGACAACCCGCGTGATGTGCTAGAAGATCTAGCTGTATCTCGCAACGCACTATACGAAGAAGTGGCGGACTACACAGTTCGTACTGACGACCAAAGTGCAAAAGTGGTAGCCAACCAGATCGTAAAAATGCTAGAAGAACGTTAAGTTCATTTTTTCGGAGAGCAAACCCATGGAACGGATTACGGTCAATCTAGCTGAGCGTAGCTACCCTATCTCTATTGGCGCCGGGTTATTTGAAGACCCGGCGTACCTTTCTTTTTTATCAGGTAAGCAGAAAGTTGTTGTTATCAGTAATGTGACAGTAGCGCCTCTTTATGCTGATAAAATTTTATCGCTATTGGATCAAGTCGGCTGTCAGACATCTCTTCTCGAGCTGCCAGACGGTGAACAGTACAAAACCCTTGAAACGTTCAATTCAGTGATGAGCTACATGCTTGAAGGAAATTACAGCCGCGATGTGGTGGTGATTGCTTTAGGAGGTGGTGTTATCGGTGACTTGGTCGGTTTTGCTGCCTCTTGTTACCAGCGCGGTATTGATTTCATTCAAATCCCGACGACCCTTCTTTCTCAAGTGGACTCTTCTGTTGGTGGTAAAACCGCAGTAAACCATCCTCTTGGTAAGAATATGATCGGCGCTTTTTACCAACCGAAATCTGTGATCATCGATACCAACTGTTTATCAACGCTTCCAGAGCGTGAGTTTGCAGCGGGCATTGCTGAGGTGATCAAATACGGCATCATTTACGATGAAGCCTTCTTTGATTGGTTGGAGCAGAATCTAGAGAAACTTTATCAACTTGATGAAGAAGCACTGATTACCGCGATTGCTCGTTGTTGTGCAATTAAGGCTGAAGTGGTGGCTCTAGATGAAAAAGAGTCAGGAATCAGAGCGTTATTGAACCTAGGTCATACATTTGGTCATGCGATTGAAGCAGAACTAGGCTATGGTAATTGGCTACATGGTGAAGCTGTGTCGTCAGGCACTGTAATGGCAGCTAAAACAGCTCAATTACAGGGACTGATCTCTCAGCAGCAACTTGAGCGAATTATTTCTATACTCAAGAATGCGAAACTACCAATCCATACGCCAGAAAGCATGTCTTTTGAAGACTTTATGAAGCACATGATGCGCGATAAAAAAGTGCTGTCTGGTCAGTTGCGTTTGGTATTACCAACAAGTATTGGTACTGCTGAAGTGGTTGCTGATGTGCCTCAAGACATCATTAAACAAGCGATCGATTTCTGCCGTACTCTTTAAATTTGGTTGTGAGGTTGCCTAGCTAAACTCTAGGCAACTGAAGCGTTTTACTGATCGATCTTATCAGTAGGGATCCCCAATGAGTTTGGCTCATGAATTAAGAGTATTAGAGTTAGAATCTCAAGTTGAGCTGCTAGAGCGCTTACAGCTTTTGACTAACTTTGGTTCAAACCTTGTGACGGTGGCGGGCAAAGCTGGCTCTGGCCGATCTTGGTTGGCTCAGCGTTATCTTGAAGCATGGTCGACAGAAAAAAATCAGTGTTTACTGCTTTGTCATCCAAGCCAAGACGATCAACAACGCCGTGCGCTCATTCTTAGCCAAATTGTTTCTGATCCCCTGTTTAATCAACATGATTCTTTATCGGATAGCCTAACAAGGTTACTGGATGGAGAACCGTGTAATGTGGTTATCGTCGTTGATGATGCCCAACGACTTTCTGAGCTATTGGTATCCGAATTATGGATGTTGGTACTGGAAGCTCAATCAAACCCTCAATGGACGATCAATATCGTTCTCTTCTCGGAACCTGGCCACTTAGATACGTTATTAACGCGTTTGAGCTACGGTCAACAACACAAACCTATCGATCTTGAGATCGATGACCTTTCGCAACCAGAAGCTGAACATTTCTTTGAATCACTGGTGATTCGATATGTTGATGATGAGTCTGAAACTTGCGTGCGACGTGCGTTTAATAAAGCGCAACCTCTGCCCGGTGAGTTAATGGCTTTAGGAGAATTGAAAGTGGAAAAAAGGATTATTATTCGCTCAATTATTGGCTCACCCATCAATATCGCGATTGTGGTGGCCTTGCTGTTGATTTTAATTGGTGGTGGTTATTGGTGGATGTTCAGTCAACCAACCCCTGACGATAAAGCGCAATCTCTTATCGCTCCGATTGAACAGACAGCTATCCCAACTTTTGAAGTGGAAAGTGGTACCGAGCAAGCTGGAATCGACGGAATGGACGATTCTGAAGCCGAAGCTGACATGAGTTATCAAGGTGCTGATGACGACAGCTCATCTTTGCCACCGACTGTCGTTGAAGATACCGCGAGTGTTGGAGAAGTCGAACAAGATCAGCAGCGTGTCGTAATCACCTCTGATGTGGTTGATGCCTTGCTTGATGATAAACCTGAAAGTACCGATACCAGTGCGATTGATGCTGCTGTTGAAGAAAACACAGGTGCCGCGGTGAGTTCGCAATCAGATGCAGACAAAGTGGAGTCACAGCCTTCAGCCGATGAAGCAACAGACCTAACACAGTCCACGCCACCGACTAAGAAAATTACATTCTCATTTTCTCGCGAAGAGTTACAAGCTATCTCTCCGCGAGCTTATACTTTGCAGTTGAGTGCGATGACCTCATTGGACGACGTACAGTCTTTCATTGAAGAGTATGACCTTGAGAACAAGGTTCGTATTTACCCAACACTTCGCAACGACACCAAGTGGTTTATTATCACTTATCAAGATTACCCAACGATTCAAGTGGCGAGAGACGCGGTAAGTGCGTTATCAAAACCCCTTCAACAGTTGGAACCTTGGGCAAAATCGATGAATCAAGTGCATCGAGAGATAGAACGTGCGAAATAACCCTGAGCTTAGCCTCAAAATATGTTACATTCCGCAGCCTTATTTTTGAGTTGATAGATAGAGCAGTAAATGAAAAAGCAGCGTGCCTTTCTAAAATGGGCTGGTGGTAAATATGGCCTAGTTGAAGACATCCAACGTCACCTGCCACCTGCTCGTAAATTGGTAGAACCGTTTGTCGGTGCCGGCTCAGTATTTCTGAATACTGACTTTGAACAGTACCTGCTTGCAGATATCAATCCCGATCTTATCAACCTGTACAACCTGCTTAAAACCGATCCTGAAACTTATATCACGGAAGCGAAGCGCTGGTTCTGTCCTGAGAACAACCGTAAAGAAGCCTTCTTAGATATTCGCGCTGAGTTCAATGGTACAGATAACGTCATGTATCGTTCATTGGCTTTCTTGTATATGAACCGATTTGGCTTCAATGGCCTATGTCGTTACAACAAGAAGGGCGGTTTTAACGTTCCATTTGGTTCTTATAAAAAACCTTACTTCCCAGAAGCTGAGCTGGAATTTTTTGCCGAGAAAGCGAAAAAAGCCACCTTCGTCTGTGAGGGATACCATGAAACCTTTAGCCGCGCGCGCAAAGGCTGTGTGGTTTACTGCGATCCTCCATACGCACCACTATCGAACACGGCAAACTTTACCTCTTACGCAGGTAATGGCTTTAGCTTAGATGACCAAGCTGCACTGGCGGATGTTGCTGAGAAAGCAGCGATGGAACGAGGCATCCCTGTCTTGATCTCAAACCATGACACCACCTTAACGCGCCGTTTATACCATGGTGCAGAACTGAACGTGGTCAAGGTTAAGCGCACCATTAGCCGTAATGGCGCAGGGCGCAATAAAGTCGATGAGTTACTGGCACTTTTTCATAAAGAGAAAAACCAGCAACACGCTTCAGAAGAATTGTAGCGGCCAACATAACCCTCGAACTCATTAAATTGAGTGACCAACGGGTACTTTCATAAACTAATCTTTCGAACTGCTAGGATCTGCTTAGTTGCTTAGGTAGAATTGCACACCAAATAGTCTTGGAATTGAGTCTTGTATTTGTATATGAGATGTCACAAGGCGGTGATATTCGCAATTTACTCACTCTTAAGAGGTTTGGTATGAAAGATTTTCTAATCGCTCCATCGATTTTGTCTGCAGATTTTGCTCGTCTTGGTGAAGACGTAGAAAAAGTACTCGCAGCTGGTGCTGATGTTGTGCACTTCGATGTGATGGACAACCACTACGTACCTAACCTGACTTTTGGCGCGCCTATCTGTAAAGCGCTGCGCGACTACGGTATTACGGCTCCTATCGATGTTCACCTTATGGTTAAGCCAGTAGACAGCATCGTGCCTGAGTTTGCTAAAGCCGGCGCATCAATGATTACCTTCCACGTTGAAGCTTCAGAGCACATCGATCGCACTCTACAGCTAATCAAAGAGCACGGCTGTAAAGCGGGTGTGGTTCTTAACCCTGCAACGCCGCTTTCTTGCTTAGATTACATCCTAGACAAAGTAGACATGATTCTACTGATGTCTGTGAACCCAGGCTTCGGCGGTCAATCTTTCATTCCGCACACGCTAGATAAACTACGTGCTGTTCGTAAGCTGATTGATGAGTCAGGCCGTGACATTCGCCTTGAGATTGATGGCGGCGTGAAGGTTGATAACATCCGTGAAATCGCAGAAGCGGGCGCAGATATGTTCGTTGCGGGTTCAGCTATCTTCAATCAACCAGATTACAAAGAAGTGATTGATGAGATGCGTGCAGAGCTTGCAAAAGTAAACGCATAATCGTAAAACTACAGATAGATTGAATATTAAGGGGCTAATTTGCCCCTTTTTTACGTCTTATAGCTCAACTCATAAGACGAACATAATAAATAGGAAAGTAAGATGTCATTAAGCTCAATAAAACTGATCGCCTTTGATTTGGATGGAACCTTGTTAGACAGCGTGCCTGATTTGGCCGTTGCTGCTGACCAAGCTTGTCAGGAGTTGGGTTTCCCTTCAGTGAGCGAAGAACAAGTTCGCGACTACGTAGGTAATGGTGCTGATGTTCTTATCGGACGTTCACTCAGCCGTAACTTGACGGTTGACCCAAGCCTAGAGCCAGAGCTACTGAAAAAAGCACGCATCCTGTTTGATGATTTCTATGAGCAGGGCGGTCACAAGCTAAGTCACCTTTACCCATCGGTTAAAGAGACGCTGGCTGAGCTGGATAAAGCCGGCTTCACTATGGCGCTGGTTACCAACAAGCCATCGAAGTTTGTACCAGACGTACTGGCGCAACACGGTATTGATAAGTACTTTGTTGATGTGTTGGGTGGCGACTCTTTCCCAGAGAAAAAACCGAACCCAGTCGCTCTGAACTGGTTGCTAGAAAAGCACAATGTAAAAGCGGAAGAGATGTTGATGGTTGGCGATTCAAGCAACGACATTAAAGCGGCTAAGAATGCAGGTTGTCACTCGTTTGGTCTGACTTACGGTTATAACCACGGCGAGCCGATTTCAGCATCAAACCCTGACTATGTCGCGGATAACGTCGCGCAATTACTAGATGTCGTTCTAGTTTCAGCATAAAGCGGACAAAAGTTAGCTAACCTACTAGCAAAATACTTATCAATGAGTACACTGGATGAGCCGTACAGAAGAGCTGTGCGGCTTTTCTATATTTAAGTTAAGAAGCTAAGCGTTCAATAAACTTAGCGAATAAGCAAAGGAATTAAAACCATGAGCAAGCCCATCGTATTGAGTGGTGTTCAACCATCTGGTGAACTAAGTATCGGTAACTACTTGGGTGCTCTACGTCAATGGCAACAGATGCAAGATGATTACGATTGCCAATACTGTGTTGTAGACCTTCACGCAATTACGGTTCGCCAAGATCCGAAAGCACTGCATGAAGCGACTCTAGACGCACTAGCAATCTGTCTTGCTGTCGGTGTTGATCCAAAGAAGAGCACGCTATTTGTTCAGTCACACGTACCAGAGCATGCTCAACTTGGTTGGCTTCTTAACTGTTACACACAAATGGGTGAACTGAGCCGTATGACTCAGTTTAAAGATAAGTCTGCACGTCACTCAAACGACGTAAACGTAGGCCTATACGACTACCCAGTGTTGATGGCTGCAGACATCCTGCTTTACGGTGCTCACCAAGTACCTGTAGGTAGCGACCAGAAACAACACCTAGAGCTAGCGCGTGATATCGCAACTCGCTTCAATAACATCTACGGTCCTGAAACGCCAATCTTCCAAGTACCAGAACCTTACATTCCAACAGTGAATGCACGTGTAATGAGCCTGCAAGACGCGACGAAGAAGATGTCTAAGTCGGACGACAACCGTAAGAACGTGATTACTCTGCTAGAAGAGCCTAAGTCGATCATCAAGAAGATCAACAAAGCGCAAACCGATGCAGAAACACCACCACGCATTGCTCACGATTGGGAAAACAAAGCGGGTATCTCTAACCTAATGGGTCTGTACTCTGCAGCGACGGGTAAAACGTTCGAAGAGATCGAAGCGCAGTACCAAGGCGTTGAAATGTACGGTCCGTTCAAGAAAGACGTAGGCGCAGCATTGGTTGAGATGCTTGAGCCGATTCAAGCTGAATATCACCGTATCCGTGCTGACCGTGCCTACATGGACGCAGTAATGAAAGCCGGTGCTGAAAAAGCCTCTGAACGTGCTGCAGTGACACTGAAAAAAGCATACGAAGCAGTAGGTTTTGTTACTCGCCCATAGGGTGAACTAACACAACTCGCTTGAGAATTTGAGCCCAAAGTAGCTGTTGTTTACTTTGGGCTTTTTCATGCCCATTCCATTTGCCTTCCTCGAAACCCCCTTGTTTGAATTGATAATTTACCCAGTATTTAGCTAGCATATCCATCGCTGTAATGCTGTGCAGATGATCTTATTTGGTACCCTCAAGCTTTATAAAATCACACTCGTTTCTATATATGTTGGAAATATATAACGTGCCAAACAATTGATGATTCCAAAGTGATAAGTTCCTCATTTTCTTGCCAACTGACTTATTCCTTTCATAAATAAACCTGATAGTTACCACAAAATACATGACTGCCCATAGATGGCAGTGACTATAACTCGATGAACTCAGGTGAAACGGATGGCTCTTTTACACAAACCTTCATTGCTAGCAGTGGCAATTGGTAGCTTGTTAACTACAAGCGCACACGCTGATTTGTTTATTTCACAATATGTGGAAGGCGGCAGCTATAACAAAGCGGTTGAGATTGCCAATAGTGGCGATAGCAGCATTAGTTTAGATGGTTACTCATTGGCGAAATCTGCCAATGGCAACGGATCATGGGGTGCCACTTTACCTTTAGATGGACACGTTTTAGCACCCGGTGAAGTACTCGTGGTCGCACATTCTAGTGCGAGTGATGAGATTAAAGCTCAAGCTGACATCATTAATGCCTCTATCGCCAATCATAATGGTGACGACCCGCTGGCTATCTTGAATTCAGACGGCTCGGTACATGATGTTGTTGGTTTGATGGGCGATGTGGACTGGGGCAAAGATGTTACTTTGGTTCGTGCGACACAAACACCTTCTGCGACGTTTGATGCTTCACAATGGGTATCGCTACCAAAAGACAGCATTGAAGGCCTAGGTTCACTAGACAGCGTTGAACTGCCAGAAGCGTTCACTTGTACACAAGATGGCTCTGACCCAGTATTCACCACCATTCAAGAAATCCAAGGTGAGGGCGCTACATCGCCATTCATCGATGGCTACCCGTACATCACCGACGATGAATATTTCGTAAAAGGTGTGGTAAGTGCGGTAACAACAGGCCTAACTAAAGGCTTCTACCTGCAAGCACTTGAGGATGATTTCAACTCAAGCACTTCTGAGGGTCTATTTATTCATACCAACCAGTCGAGCTCAGAGCTAGTAGCCGGTGATGTAGTGTGTGTGAAAGGCAAGGTTCAAGAATACTACAGCCACACTCAGCTGAAAGTAGAAAACAACCAATGGCTAAAACAGGGCGAGCAGCAGGCACCTGAAGCGACGGCGATAGAAGTGCTAGACAGTGACGAGAACTTCGCTGCAACGCTTGAACGCTACGAAGGCATGTTGGTGAAAACAACCGAAGCGCTTGATATGCGTGTGACGCGTACCTTTGGTTATGACTACGCAGGTCGTCGTAACAACATGGTACTGGCGCATGAGCGTATTAACATGCAGCCGAACCAGCTTTTCGCAGCGGGATCTGACGAAGCGAAGCAGCAAACTGAAGACAACGCAGACCGCCGTCTTTTCGTTGAAACCGATCAAAAAGCGGCTGATGGACAAGTCCCTTTCTACCCAGATTTTGGCCGCACTGATATCGACCAAGATGGTTCAACAGAAGATTACATCCGCATTGATGACACCATTGTTGGCCTAGAAGGCGTGCTGACTTACAGCTACGGTGAGTACCGTTTAATTGCGACTAACCAGATCTCGGCTGAAAACTATGTGCGTAACGATCCGCGTACCGACAAACCAGACATGGATGAAGGCGACCTACGTATTGCGACCTTCAACGTATTGAACTACTTCAACTCTCCATTTGGTGGCGACGCGAATCAGCACGGCAATAACCGTGGCGCGAACACCATCACTGAGTTTGAGATGCAGCAAGAGAAGATTGTGAACGCGATTCTTCGCTTAGATGCAGACATCATTGGCTTGATGGAAATTGAGAACAATGGCTTTGGTGAAGGCTCTGCCATTCAGCAACTTGTAAACCAACTGAATGATCGCATTGAGCGTAAGAAAGACCGTTATACCTTTGTGGCTGTCGACTCGAACGAAGACGGCGTAACCGACGAGATGGACTCGATTGGTACCGATGTAATCACAACCGGTGTTATCTACCGTAAGAAGGTGGTTAAGCTTAAAGACAGCCGTGTTATCGCGATGCCAAGCCAACAAGCACCAGAGGTGTTAGACGATTCAGGCAAGGTGATTGAAGACGGTAAGAACTACCAACGTGACTCATTGGCGCCAACCTTTAAAGTTAAAGGCACCAAAGAGAAACTCACCGTAGCGATCAACCACTTTAAATCGAAAGGCTCTAAGTGTTGGGAAGATGCTGCTCCGATTGAGCAGGGCGGCCAAGGCGGCGTTGATGCCGATAAGCAAGGTTCATGTGAGAACTTCCGTGTTGCTGCGGCGGTTGCATTAGGTGAAGCGCTCGATGGCATCAAAGGTCACAAAGTGATCCTGGGTGATATGAACTCGTACGGCATGGAAGATCCAATGCTGGTGCTAACCGATTACTCGGAAGAGAAATACGGCAAGCAGATCAAAGCAGCTCGTAATACCTACATTGATGGTGTTGAGCAGTTTGGTGATAGCGGTGCGGTGATTACGAAGAACTACGGTTATATCAATGCTGTGGCTCAAAAGCACCCAGACAGCTGGAGCTACTCATACAATGATGAAGTTGGCGCTCTAGACCACCTGCTGATCAGCGAAAGCCTGAAAGATAGGGTTGTCGATGCTACCGATTGGCACATCAATGGTGGTGAGTCGACGTTGTTTGACTACAACGAAGAGTACAAAGGTGACCTACCTAAGTACCAAGATCACTTCCGTTCATCGGATCATGATCCTGCCGTTCTTGAGCTAAGAGTAGGCGGTTCATTTGGCTTCGGTGCTCTTATGTCACTATTTGGCTTAGCAATGTGGCGTCGTCGTAAGTAGCTCAATCACAAATAGATTGGCTTGCCATACAAGTAAGCCAATTCAGATAACTTAGGGCTATCTGTAAACAATTAAGGTCAACTTAGGTTGGCCTTAATTATTGGCGAAATGCAGTTTCCACTTGCCTTTCGCCATGGGTATTGCACAATACCGCCCCTATATCTCTCAATCATTTAGTATTTAGCAAACGATTTCGACCCATGTTACTTATCATCGATAACTACGACTCTTTTACCTATAACTTGTATCAGTATTTCTGTGAGTTAGGGGTCACTGTGAAAGTTGTTCGCAACGATGAGATTGATATTGCGGGTATAGAATCGCTGAACCCTAGCCATCTTGTTATCTCTCCGGGTCCTTGTACGCCGAATGATGCGGGTATCTCTCTGCAAGTCATTGAGCACTTCGTTGGTAAACTACCTATCTTAGGTGTGTGTCTTGGTCATCAAGCCATTGCTCAAGTCTTTGGTGGTGAAGTGGTGAGAGCCAGACAAGTGATGCATGGTAAAACCTCTCCGATCCGTCATAACGGTAAGAGCGTTTTTCAAGGTCTCAATAATCCTCTGACTGTGACTCGTTACCACTCTTTAGTGGTGAAAAATGGTACGCTCCCTGACTGCTTTGAACTCACTTCTTGGACAGAGTTTGAAGATGGCAGTATGGATGAGATCATGGGTTATCAACACAAAACCTTGCCGATTGATGCCGTCCAATTTCACCCTGAATCGATTAAAACAGAGCAAGGACACCAGCTTCTTGCTAACTTCTTAGCGCGTTGAGTGTTTAAATTTGGCTTTTCATTCGTTCAAATAAGCCAGTTAAACGTATTACCTCGTTCGTTAAGCGTTTTAATTCGGGCGCGCCGCGTCTTCATCCCTCTGACGCCGATCACTTTTTATAACATTTCTCCCTCTTCAGGCTAAGTTTTTAGTCTATGCAATATTATTCGCCTTATTTCCTCTCGAACCCCTTATACCGCTGTACCAGTAAGGCTTTGCTGTTGATGGATAGACGTTTAGTTAAAAAAAGCTTCATAAAACAGATTGTTTGATGCATAAATAGTCATAGGTAGTGACGTTTAGCTGGTTGTTAGGGATGGCTAAAGAATAATCTACTATTGAAAAGGTTAATTAAATGTAAATATAATGCTGCAGCGGGATTATGGCGAGAGAAAATATCTTTATCTCTCTTATGAACCATTACGCTTATTTGCGAAGCTTGCGGTATCGAGAAGGAATGTACGATGACAGTGGAAAATAATGTAGAACGTAGTCTTTTTAATGAGGTGATGGTGCCTTGTTATAACCCAATGGAAATGATCCCGGTAAAAGGGGAAGGCGCACGCGTATGGGACCAACAAGGCCGAGAGTATATCGACTTTGCTGGTGGTATTGCTGTGAGCTGTTTGGGTCACTGTCACCCAGCAATGGTAAATGCCGTTACTGAGCAAGCAAACAAGATTTGGCACCTAAGTAATGTAATGACTAACGAACCTGCACTGCGTCTAGCGAAGAAGCTAACTGACGTATGTTTTGCAGAAAAAGTATTCTTTGCGAACTCTGGTGCAGAAGCGAACGAAGCAGCTCTAAAGTTAGCTCGTCGTTGGGCGGCGGATGTTCACGGTCCTGAGAAATCTGAAATCATTGCATTCAAACAAGGTTTCCACGGTCGTACTTTCTTTACTGTAACGGTGGGTGGTCAAGAAGCTTACTCTGATGGCTTCGGTCCTAAACCGGGCGATGTAACTCACCTACCTTACAACGATATTGCAGCGCTAGAAGCGCACATCTCTGATCGCACTTGTGCCATCATGATGGAACCTCTGCAAGGCGAGGGCGGTATCATTTCTCCAACGTCTGAATTTGTGAACACCGTTCGTGAACTGTGTGACAAACACAATGCACTGCTTATCTTTGATGAAGTGCAAACAGGTAATGGCCGTACTGGTAATTTCTATGCTTACCAAGGTCTAGGTGTAACACCAGACATCTTGAGCACAGCAAAATCTCTAGGTGGTGGTTTCCCTATCGGCGCAATGCTAACAACTTCTGAACTTGCGACACACCTAAAAGTTGGCACGCACGGTTCTACTTACGGTGGTAACCCACTGGCGTGTGCAGTAGCAGAAGCCGTTGTTGATGTAGTTAGCCAACCTGAAACTCTGGCTGGCGTGAAAGAGCGTGAAGCGCTATTCCGCGATGGCCTAGCTAAGATTAACGACAAGTATCAAATTTTCAGTGAAGTTCGTGGTAAAGGCCTACTACTAGGTGCTGCGCTTAACGAAGAGTGGCAAGGACGTGCACGTGACGTATTAGTAGCAGCAGGCGAACAAGGCTTGATGGTACTGGTTGCGGGTGCAAACGTGGTTCGTTTTACTCCATCACTGGTTATCACTACACAAGAAATTGAAGAAGGCTTATCAAAACTAGACAAAGCAATCGCTACGCTAGTTTAGCCTGAGCGGCGTCATAGGAATGATCGCCACTAGAGCGATCCCATGACGTTCTGCTAAAGGCCCAAGCTTCTGGTTTTGGGCCTATTTTGCATCTGGAGGGAATATTGATGCTAGTTGTTCGCCCAATAAAACTATCTGATTACGATGCGCTGCATACCTGCGCCGTTGAGTCAGGACACGGATTCACATCTCTTCCGGTTAACGAAGAACTGTTAACTAACCGTATTACTCACTCTGAATACAGCTTTGCCAAACAAGACGTGACTGAACCTGGTGACGAAGGCTACCTAATGGTTGGCTTCGACACAGAAACCGGTGAAGTTGCTGGTACCACAGGCATTGAAGCTTCAATTGGTTGGGACGTTCCGTTTTACTCTTACCACATCAGTAAAGTGGTTCACTCATCGCAAAAGCTTGGCGTGAATAACGTGGTGAAGCTGCTGACTTTCGGTAACAACTACACAGGGTGCAGCGAGATTTGTACGCTGTTCTTACGTCCTGATTACCGCAAAGGCTTAAACGGTCGACTGATGTCTAAGTGTCGTTTCCTACTGATGGCTGAGCACCCAGAGCGTTTCTCAAAAACGATCTTTGCTGAGATGCGTGGTGTATCAGATGCAGAAGGCAACTCGCCATTCTGGAAGTGGTTGCAAGAGCACTTCTTCTCGATTGACTTCACACTAGCCGATTACCTAACGGGTATTGGTAAGAAAGGCTTCATCGCAGACCTTATGCCGAAACTGCCAATCTATGTAAACCTATTGAGTGAAGAAGCTCAGGCGGTGATTGGTCAAGTGCACGATAACACCCGCCCAGCATTGAAACTGTTGGAACGTGAAGGTTTCACGAATCGTGGTTATGTCGACATCTTTGATGCGGGACCAACGGTCGAGTGTGATTTAAGAAACATCGAATCTGTACGTCACTCTATTCGAGCACAGGTTCAAATTGCAGAGCACTCTAGCTCTAAAGACTTCCTAATTGGTAATACCTCATTTGAGAACTTCCGCGCAGTAGCCGCGAAAGGTGCGTATGACCAAGCAAGCGACACAGTGATTTTATCATCTGAAGTAGCAAGCGCTCTTGAAGTAAAAGAAGGCGAATTCGTTCGCATGTTGGCTCAATAAGAGCGGCGATTATCTGTCGAAGATTTTAAGGATAGAAGTATGACTCAGTGGATAGCAGGACAGTGGGTGGCAGGTCAAGGTGACGCCATGACATCAGTAAGCCCATACAACAATGAAGTAGTGTGGCAGGGTGATAGCGCGACACCAGCACAGGTTGAATCTGCAGTAGCAGCAGCTCGTGAAGCCTTCTTGGTTTGGAAAAAACTGAGCTTTGCAGAGCGTGAAGCGATCGTGTTGAACTTTGCTGAGAAAGTTAAAGAGAACAGCGAAGAAATCGCGCAAATCATCGCGAAAGAGACGGGCAAACCGATTTGGGAAACTCGCACTGAAGCGGGCGCAATGGCGGGCAAGATTGCTATTTCAATTCGTGCTTACCATGAGCGTACCGGTGAAGCTTCTCGTGAAGCGGCAGGCAACCAGATTGTACTGCGTCACCGTCCATTAGGCGTGATGGCAGTATTTGGTCCTTATAACTTCCCTGGTCACCTACCTAACGGTCATATTGTTCCTGCACTGCTATCGGGTAATACCGTGGTATTTAAGCCTTCAGAGCAGACACCTTGGACGGGTGAGTTTGCGATGAAATTATGGCAAGAAGCGGGTCTTCCTGCTGGCGTAATCAACCTAGTACAAGGCGCTAAAGAGACAGGTATCGCACTGGCCGATGCTAAAGGTCTTGATGGCGTGCTGTTCACAGGTAGCGCTAATACTGGGCATATCCTTCACCGTCAATTCGCGGGCCAACCGGGCAAGATGTTGGCACTAGAGATGGGTGGCAATAACCCTATGGTGATCAGTGACCAATATGGTGACGCAGACGCAACGGTATACACCATTATCCAATCGGCGTTCATCAGTGCGGGTCAACGTTGTACATGTGCTCGTCGTTTGTACGTGCCTGTTGGCGAGAAGGGCGATCTGCTACTCGATAAACTGGTCGCAGCTACGCAAAAGATTCGTGTCGATCAGCCTTTCGCGGAACCAGCTCCTTTCATGGGCCCTCAGATCTCTGAAGCTGCCGCTAAATTTATTCTAGACGCGCAAGCGAATCTACAATCGTTAGGCGGCGTCAGCCTAGTAGAAGCAAAAGCGGGTCAAGCGGCGTTTGTTTCTCCGGGTATTATCGACGCAACCAACATTGCTGAGCTGCCGGATGAAGAGTACTTCGGTCCACTGCTACAAGTGGTTCGTTACCAATCGCTAAAGCAAGCGGTTGAGCTAGCTAACGACACTCGTTTTGGTTTGTCTGCGGGTCTTGTATCAACAGATGATTCTGAATGGGAATACTTCGTTGACCATATCCGTGCGGGTATTGTTAACCGTAACCGTCAGCTAACAGGCGCAAGTGGTGATGCACCATTTGGTGGTCCGGGTGCTTCAGGCAACCTACGCCCAAGTGCTTACTATGCGGCGGACTACTGTGCTTATCCTATGGCTTCAATGGAAGGCGGTGAAACTCAACTTCCAGCAACGTTTAGCCCGGGTATTGAGCTTTAATTTAGGCTAATGAGTCTTAGGCTCATGCGTTAAGCTTGAAATAGGGAAGTGGTGTTATCGCTTTCCTTTTCCATCACGTCCGACACCTAGATTGGGCGGTAGATAATAATAGAAAAAGTATGTCACAGGCTGATGGCTGCTGACTCTGTGTCTCAGCCTCTCCCTCTCTTATCCAAATTACTAGCTTGCTAGAACCTTTGACAAGGAGTCACCATGACGCCCGATCTACTCTTTAAATCACTATGGGACGATTACATTCACAGGCTTTGCCCATCGGCTGAGAAAGTTCATCATCTGCTGAAAGAAGACGAAGTCCTGATTAATGATCACATTGCACTGCGAACTTTCAATGTTGCACCGCTGGGTATTGAAACACTGGCTAAGCCTTTCCTTGAATTAGGCTACAAGGCTTGTGGCGACTACTTGTTTGAGAGCAAGAAGTTAGTGGCTAAGCACTACGAGCACCCAGACCCAAACCAACCGAAAGTGTTCATTAGTGAGTTGAAGGTAGAAGAGTGTTCAAGTGACTTACAACAGATCGTTGCGAAGTTGGTTGAGCAAGTAGACGCAAGCAAGCTTCAAGGTCATGAGTTCTTGTTTGGTGGTCGCCTTTGGGATCTGAGCTTCGCGGATTTCCAAGTTCTAGCAAAAGAGAGTGAATACGCGTCTTGGTTAGCGGCTCATGGATATGGTGCAAACCACTTTACGGTGAGTGTGAACCAGCTAAATGAATTTGATGAAGTGCAGGCGGTGAATGACTACCTGAGCGAGTCAGGCTTCACGATCAATGCATCTGGTGGCCAGGTTAAAGGCTCTCCAGAGGTCTTATTAGAGCAATCATCAACAATGGCAGATAAAGTCCCAGTTTCATTTGTTGAGGGCAATGAGATGATTCCTGGAGGCTTCTATGAGTTCGCTAAGCGTTATGCGATGGCTAATGGTGAGCTTTATACCGGTTTTGTGGCAGCATCGGCTGACAAGATCTTCGAAAGCACTAACGGTTAAAGAAAGATACGAGTACGGACTTTACCCTAAAGATGCAGATAGGCTTCGCTTCGAGAGTGTTTGCGCTTCGAAGCTGTAGGTGTTTCATTCGTATTTTCTTTGTAGATCTTTAGAAAACAAAAAAGCCACCAAATTTGCATTTGGTGGCTTTCAAATTTTAGGCTCAGTTAATCGAGATTAACGAGTGCCATATACCACGATAGTTTTACCGTGTGCAGAAATTAGGTTCTGCTCTTCTAGCATCTTCAAGATACGACCAACTGTCTCACGAGAACAACCAACGATCTGGCCAATCTCTTGGCGAGTGATCTTGATTTGCATGCCGTCAGGGTGAGTCATTGCATCTGGTTGTTTTGCTAGGTTTAGTAGCGTTTGTGCGATACGACCAGTTACGTCAAGGAACGCTAAGTCACCAACTTTTTGGCTAGTTACTTGTAGACGGTTTGCCATTTGCGCTGATAGACGCATTAAGATGTCTGGGTTCACTTGGATAAGTTGACGGAATTTCTTGAAAGAAATTTCAGCTACTTCACAAGGAGATTTTGCACGAACCCAAGCTGTACGCTCTTGGTCTTCTTCGAATAAGCCTAGCTCACCGATGAAGTCGCCTTGGTTTAGGTAAGAAAGAATCATTTCCTTACCTTCTTCGTCTTTGATAAGAACTGCCACAGAACCTTTAACAATGTAGTACAAGGTTTCTGCCTTTTCACCAGCATGAATCAAAGTACTTTTTGATGGGTACTTATGAATATGACAGTGTGAAAGGAACCACTCTAATGTTGGATCGGTTTGAGGTTTACCTAGAACCATAATATCTCACTTCCTCTGCAGGGTATGCTTGCCGCTTTCCGTATTTTAGCTAAGCCTGGATTGACTTGTAGGATAAGAGCACTCGTTGAGCGCTGCAAGCTATCTTGTGTTTCGTTTAAGAATAGTATCCTTTTTCAGGTACTATTTCTTGATTTTAATCGTGACCAAGCTACGATTTTTTACGCAAAATTGTGCACATGATCACGGTATGAAAAGTAATCAACCAGAATGGTGCTCTGTTAACCAATTTTTCCGGTTTCGATGAGTTGTTGTAGGATCGGCCTTACAATGAGCTCCATAGCAAAACTCATCTTCCCTCCTGGTACCACAAGCGTGTTGTGGCGAGACATAAATGAGCCATCAATCATAGCTAAAAGGTAAGGGAAATCGACGTTTTTGATGCCGCGCAAACGTATAACAACGAAGCTTTCGTCTAAACTTGGGATCCCTTTAGCGTTGAGAGGGTTTGATGTGTCTACGGTTGGAACACGCTGAAAGTTGATGTGAGTACGCGAAAACTGAGGAGTAATGTAGTTAAGGTAATCATCCATCGAGCGAACAATCGAGTCCATTACTGCTTCACGAGAATGACCACGATCGCGTGTGTCGCGAACGAATTTCTGGATCCATTCTAAGTTGACGATAGGTACCATGCCGATCAGCAAGTCGACGTGTTGAGAAACATTGATATCGCCATCAACCACACCGCCGTGCAGGCCTTCGTAAAACATCACATCTGAATTTTCTGGGATCTCTTGCCATGGCGTAAAGGTGCCTGGCATTTGATTGTAAGGAACGGCTTCATCGAACGTGTGCAGGTAGCTACGTACCTTGCCTGTACCTTCGTTACCGTATTTACGGAAGAACTCTTCTAGCGCACCAAAGTCGTTGGCTTGTGGACCAAAGTAGCTGATGTGCTTACCTTGCTCGCGCGCTTTACGGATCTCGACATCCATCTCTGGACGTGTGAAGCGATGGAAACTATCCCCTTCAACCCAAGCTGCCTTCACGTCCATCATATTGAACATTTTACGGAAGGCTTCTGAGGTAGTGGTGGTGCCGGCTCCAGATGAACCCGTCACCGCAATAATTGGATGTTTAGCGGACATGACAACCCTTGTCTTTTGAGTAACTTACTTGTTAGCAATCGTTTACCACTATAACACGGCTCCTTTATGAGCGCAGCTTAGAAGCGTTTTGTGACTTGAATATCAACGGTTTCATGGAGTTCAGAAAACACGATGCTGACTTCTCCTGAAGCTAATTGATGTTTCACTTGGTCAATCTTGTTTTGCAGTGAAACCTCTACGTCGCCGTAGTCTGTGCCTTCACGCAGCACGAACTCTTTGATGAGGTTTTCCAGTGTCTCTGGCGCAATGTCTTGCCATGGGATGATCATAAATACTTCTCTCTTTTATGTTCATAGATAGGTTTATTGATGTAGAAATATGTGTGCTTAGTAATGTTTTGCTTCTATTTACTAAGGCTCGGTCATTATGCCGAATCTTGGATACTTTCATAGTAGGCAGGCAAGGCTTCTTCTAACCAAAATCTTGGCTTGAGTGTGCTGCCAGTAATAAACCCAACATGTCCGCCTTTTTGGAACAGTCGATAATCGATGTTATCGGGTAGAACGAACTTTGGGATCACATCATCGGTCATGAAAGGGTCGTCTTTGGCATGAATGATCTGCGTCGGTAGTTTAATCTTGTTGAGCTTAGGCAGCGCAGAACATTGCGCATAATAATCTTGGGCATTTTTGAAGCCGTGCAGCGGTGCAGTGATTCGTTCATCAAACTCATACAGTTTGGTGATGTTCTTGATGGCTTCAGCTGTGATGCCAAGTTTTTCCTGTAGCAGGTTAACTTTTTTTAACGCATTCGATTTTAGAGAGTTGAGCAGGTACTTCTTATAAAGCTTGGAGAAACCGCGCTCAATACGACTCGAGCAACACGCTAAGTCAAATGGAGCAGATACGATTGTCGCCGCCGACAGTAATGGGTCGTCCGCATACTCAGCCAAGTAGTTCGCCAGCATGTTTCCGCCTAGAGATATACCAACCGCAACCTTTGGGTTATTGGGAAATTGCGCGTGCAGGTGTCGTAGAAAGAAACGAGCATCTTCTACTTCTCCTGAATGGTACGCGCGAGCCAAGCGATTCGGTTTTCCGCTGCATCCTCTAAAGTGCATCATCACGGATAACCAACCATCTTTAGCAAACGCATTCATCAGTCCATTGGCATAAGGGCTTTCAAAGCTGCCTTCCAAACCGTGGAATAGAACGAAAATGGGCTTATTATTCGCATCTCCTCTGCTTTTATTATCACTATTGGGGCTATCTCCCTTCGGGTCCTCGCTCCATGCAAGGTCGAGGAAATCACCGTCGGGAGTTTCTAAGGTTTGCCATTGAGGATCAAATAACGCCTGCTTTCTAATAAACCGTGGCACTAAGGTTTGTAAGTGCGGATTAGAGAGACCAGCCGCTGCGGTAAATATTGTCATAAAACAGTCCATGCTTCTTTTATGGGCTTTGATAAAGTGTTGAGCTTTTAGTGAAACGCCCATGTTTTTATTTGAGCTTGGTTGATTCTCGGCATAAGCGCAAGAGTTTCACTCATACAGGTTACAAAACAGGTTGTAGGTAACTGGTTGAATAATATCGAGGTTAAGCTCTATATATTGCTAATAATCCGAGCCACCATCGCGTGAACACGAAGAACGATAGTCCCCAATAAGCTTGGATCTTGATCTAACAAAAGGAAAAGGGAATGCCTTAGGGCTGAGGGGCTGGTTCAGAAAAAGCAACATAGAGGTTTTCTGCCCCTAATAATCGACAGTATTGAAAAGCGAGAGGCGCTTGTTGGTTTGCGAAAAGCTGAAGAGAGTTTATGTAGTCGACGAGATCAGATTGTTGTTGTTTCTCTAGTTGTAATTCGAACTGTAAGGCTTCACGGTAGAGTGAATCAACAACGTGTGCTTTGAGATGCTTACGTAGCTCTCGATAACTATGAAGCAGGGTTTCAGAGCGGCTCAAGCACTGTTGAACTTTGTGCCACTCTTCTTCGGCAAAAGACAATTGCTGCTCATCAAGCCATTTGAGAAGCAGCAGTAGATTGACGTTGCCGTGGAACTGGTTTTGCAAAGCTAAGCACGCATCCTTTACACCGCGCACACTGTAATACTGAAGGCTAAATTGCCATAGTCGTTCCAGTGTTAGTGATATTGGGGCGTGCTCTGGGCTCATAAGCTATCCATATCCTGTTCCATCTGCTCAAGCTCTTCTTGAGTGGACATCCAATCCATTTCAACTTCTTCTAGCTGTGACTTACTGCTCGCTTGGAGAGCGAGTACTTTATTCAGTTTAGCCTTATTTTCAGCTTCATACAGTGAAGTGTCGGATAATTCTTGCTCGGCTTCTTCAAGAGCCAACGTTAATTTATCCATCTGCTTTTCAAATTGACTCAGCTTTTTACGAATTGGTGCCGTTAGTTTACGGAACTCTGCTTCTTTACGTTTCTGATCTTTTTTTGCTGCTGCACTGTTGGCGCCGTCTTTTGCTGGTGCCAATGCTTGTGCTTCTTTGCGTTCAACTTTCTGCTGTTCGGTTAGCCACTTGTAGTAATCGCTTAGGTCACCATCAAACGGTGCCACTTGGCGGTCGTGTACCAAATACAAATCATCGGTAGTCGCACGGAGTAGGTAACGGTCATGCGATACGATAACCATTGCGCCTTCAAACGTCTGCAATGCAAACGTCAGCGCCTGACGCATGTCGAGATCCAAGTGGTTGGTTGGTTCATCGAGCAGCAACAGATTCGGTTTTTGCCATACTAGTAGCGCCAGAACTAAACGCGCTTTTTCACCGCCTGAGAAGGGGGCTACTTTATCGAGCGCTTTTTCACCTTGGAAACCGAAGCTACCTAGGTAATCACGCAGTTGTTGCTCTGTGTGTTTAGGGGCAATCTGCATCATGTGTTGCAGCGGTGTTTCTTCTGGGTGCAGCGTCTCTAATTGGTGCTGTGCAAAGTAACCCATCTTAACGCCTTGTGAATAGCTCAGTTCACCACCTTGCTGTTTCAGTTCGCCAGAAAGGAGTTTAATCAGCGTTGACTTACCAGCGCCATTTCGGCCAAGTAGACCAATACGACTGCCCGGTACTAGGTTCAAGCGAATCTTCTCTAGAATCAGGTTGTCATCGTAGCCCGCAGAGACTTCATCCATCATCATGATTGGATTTGGTAGCGCGTCTGGTTCTCTAAACTCAAAGCTGAATGGGTTATCAAATTGAGCGGGCAGCACTTGTTCCATTTTCTCTAATGCTTTGATACGGCTTTGCGCTTGGCGAGCTTTTGAGGCTTTGTAGCGGAAACGGTCAATGTAGCTCTGCATGTGAGACATCTGTTTCTGCTGCTTTTGGTACATCGCTTGTTGCAGAATCAGTTTTTGCGCTCGTTGGGTTTCGAACGATGAGTAGTTACCCGTGTACTCATTGAGCTGTTGGTTTTCAACGTGCACGATGCGGTTGACGATAGGGTCTAAGAAGTCTCTATCGTGCGAGATAAGCACTAGCGTGCCAGGGTAGCTTTGTAACCAACGCTCGAGCCACATTACTGCGTCTAAATCCAAGTGGTTGGTTGGCTCATCGAGTAGCAGTAGGTCACTGCGACACAGTAGGGCTTGCGCTAGGTTTAAACGCATACGCCAACCACCCGAGAACTGGGTTAGGTTCCACGCCATTTGTTCTTGGCTAAAGCCTAGACCGTCTAACAGCTCGGCAGCGCGAGCCTTGATGCTGTAGCCACCAATGGTTTCAATCTTGCCGTGGATCTCTGCGACCAAGGTGCCGTTGTCGGCCTGTTCAGCTTTCTCTAGTTGATCTTCAAGGCCGCGGTATTCACGGTCACCATCAATCACGTATTCAATTGCTGTTCTTTCTAATGCTGGTGTTTCTTGAGCAACCCAAGCCATTTCCCAATGGGCAGGTTTGCTGAATGAGCCTGCATCAATAGACAGTTCGTCCTTAATTAAGGCGAATAGCGTAGATTTACCACAGCCGTTTTTACCAACCAAACCGATCTTGTCGCCAGGGTGAAAAGTCGCAGATGCTTGGTCGAGGAGTGGCTTACCGCCGCGTAGCAATTGAATATCAGAGAAAGTAATCATATAGAGGTAGCATAGAAATTAGAGGTGAACAGACGCCTGCATAGTAGGCTGAATCCAGATAAAAGTCGATCACAATGCAATTTGCGTTATGATGCCAATAACATATTAATAACTTTTATTTAAATTCTAGTGGCCTTGCCACCGTTTAGCCCTTAAAGGAATGTTTCAAAGGAATGAGTATTACTCCCTCGATAGACAAACCCGTGCCAAAGGTATTAGTGATCTATGCGCACCCAGAGCCGCAAACCTCTATCGCTAACCAGATCATGGTTAAAAAGATAGAGTCGCTTGGGAATGTTAAAATCCACGATCTTTATGCCCTCTATCCTGACTTCTTTATTGATGTGCCTTATGAGCATGAACTGCTTCTGCAGTACGATGTGATTGTATTCCAACATCCTTTGTTTATGTACTCATGCCCTTCGTTATTGAAGGAATGGTTTGACCGAGTATTAGGCAAGGGCTTTGCGTTTGGTGAGCAAAGTGCACTTAAGGGTAAGCATTGGCGCAGTGTTATCACCACGGGTGGTAAAGAAGAGGCGTTTGGTGCTGCAGGCTATAATAAGTATCCCTTACAAGAGATCTTGCAACCGTTTGAGCTAACTGCCGCTTTGTGCCAGATGCACTGGATGTCACCTTTAGTTTTACATTGGGCTAGAAATGTCTCGGATATGACGCGTTACCAACACGCTGAAGAATATCGAAATTGGTTGCGAGATCCGCTACAAGATATAGGAGCAGATGATGGCTCTGACTAATGATTTTCTACAAAGTAGCGTTATATTTTTAGCGGCTGCTGTGGTTGCGGTTCCTATCGCACAGCGCGCTGGTTTGGGTTCAGTCCTCGGTTACCTATTAGCAGGTGTGGCAATTGGCCCATGGGGGCTGGGCTTAATCAGTGATGTAGAGGCGATTCTGCACTTCTCCGAATTCGGGGTGGTACTGCTGCTCTTCCTGATTGGTTTAGAGCTTAACCCGAAAAAACTGTGGCAGATGCGAGCCCCCATTCTCGGGTTGGGCGGCGCGCAAGTGCTGATCACCACTCTAATTATTACCGCCATCGCCTGTCTATTTGGATTAACCTGGCAAACCAGTCTCGTGATAGGTATGGGTTTGGCGCTGTCTTCGACTGCGATTGCCTTGCGTGTTATTGAAGAGCGAGAGCTCGGCGGCAAAGAAGCAGGGCAGTCGGGCTTTGCAGTACTGCTTTTCCAAGATATCGCTGTTATTCCAATGCTAGCAATGTTGCCTCTACTTGCGGGTAATACCGGCGGTAGCTGGGCTGACATGCTGTGGATGCTGGGTGGCGTGATTGGCCTACTGGTCGGTGGCCACTTCTTGTTGAGACCACTTTTCCGATACGTAGTGATGAGTGGTGTGCGTGAGTTATTCACCGTCGCGGCGCTGTTACTTGTGATTGGTATTGCTGTGATCATGCAACGGATTGGCTTGTCGATGGCATTAGGTACCTTCCTAGCGGGCGTACTTCTGGCTGAAAGTGAATACCGACACGAGCTTGAAATTGCGATTGACCCATTCAAAGGGTTACTGCTCGGCCTGTTCTTTATCTCGGTTGGCATGGCGGTAAACCTAGGTCTACTGGCAGAAAGCCCATTCGCAATACTTATTGCAGTGTCGTCGCTAGTCGTATTGAAAGGTTTGGTGCTGTATGCGCTGGCTCGTATCTTCGGCACTCAAGCTAAAGCACGTAGCCGAATGGCGATGATTCTTAGCCAAGGTGGTGAGTTTGCTTTCGTTATTTTTACCGCGGCGAGTGCGCAGGGCATCTTAAGTGGCGAACAGGTGTCGTTCTTACTGGTAGTAGTGAGCCTGTCTATGGTGACCACGCCACTAATGCTTAAGCTGCAAGATAAGTTCTTTGCTCGTCAACTGAACCAAATCAGCGAAAGTGCGATGTCTTCGGATGTGGTTGATCGCAGCCCTCGAGTGATCATTGCTGGCTTTGGTCGCTTCGGTCAGATCATAGGTCGCTTGATGTACGCTAATAAGATTCGTATTACCGTTCTTGAGAGTGATGCCAGCCAAATCCATATCCTTAGAAAGTTTGGCTACAAAGTCTTTTACGGAGACTCGACTCACCTAGAGCTATTACGCGCAGCCGGTGCTGATAAAGCAGAGGCGATTGTGTTGTGTACTGACTCCCCTGATGAAATCATGAAAACCGTCGATTTATGTAAGCAGCACTTCCCACGCTTAAAGATCTTGGCGCGTGCACGAAGCCGTGTTGAAGCGTATCAACTACTTAACCACGGTGTGAGTAACTATTCGCGTGAAACCTTCCTTGGAGCATTGGATTTAGGTCGTCAAACATTGACTGAACTTGGCATGCATCCATATAAAGCGAAGCGAGCAGAAGCACACTTTAGAAAGTTGGATAATGGTATGCTGAAAGAGTTGCTGCCTCAGCATAACGAAGATGCCGAGTTAGCCCAAAGAGCGAAAGAGGCTCGTAAAGAACTTGAAGAGATCTTTGGACACGAGATGGAAAACGATCACCAATCTCGAAACTATTGGCAGTAGCTTGAAGTGATAACTCATGCTTGAGCTTAGAAATAGAGCTTGGGCATAGAAATAACAGACTATAGAACTAACCTAATAATAAACGCGGTCTCTGCTTAACTTATCAATAAAGTGAGTGGGAAGAACCGCGAATCCAGAGTAGTAAAGGATATGAACGTGAAACAGAAAAAACGCTTTATCGCAGGGGCAAGCTGCCCAAGTTGCAGTACTCAAGACACACTCCGTTGGTGGATTGAAAATAATATCGAGCTGGTGGAATGTGTCGATTGTGACTTCACAGAACAGCGTAAACCGAAAACTGTAGAGAAATCTGAACACGCGAATCAAGAAATGATCGGTATTTTTAAGCCAGAATGATTGAGTTTCGTTAATTGATCCCCATAATATCCCGGTACAGAATTTTTCCTAAGCTCAACTGTTCGAGCTTAGTCCAAACCTCCTTGGAGCTCTCATGAAAATTGAAAAGAACGTAGTAGTTAGTGTTGCATATCAAGTGAAACTTGAAGATGGCGTAGTAGTTGACCAATCAACTGCAGAAGCTCCACTAGATTACCTTCACGGTCACAACAACCTAATTACAGGTCTTGAAAAAGAGCTTGAAGGCAAAGTAGCTGGCGACAAGTTCTCAGCAACGGTTACTCCAGAAGACGCTTACGGCGAGCACAACGATGACTTAGTTCAACGTGTTCCTGCAGACGTATTCCAAGGTGTTGAGCAAATCGAAGTTGGCATGCGTTTCCTAGCTGATACTGACCAAGGTCCAATCCCAGTTGAAGTTACTGAAGTAGATGGCGACGAAGTTGTTGTTGATGGTAACCACATGCTAGCTGGCCAAACTCTAACGTTTGACGTTGAAGTTGTAGCGGTTCGTGAAGCGACTGAAGAAGAAGTTCAACACGGTCACGTACACCAAGAAGGCGGCTGTGGCGGTCACGACCACGATCATGACCACGAAGGCGGTTGCTGTGGTGGCGAAGGCCATGACCACGGTGAAGAGAAAAAAGACGGCTGCTGCGGCGGCGGTAGCTGTGGTTCTCACTAATACCGAATTAACGGTTTAGTTTAAGAATCTTGAAAGCCTCCCTTGTGGAGGCTTTTTGCGTTTAGGAGTCTCGCTTTTTGACCTCGCTTTTCTCTACCAAACTAAGTGTCCGCAAATCTAAGCATTCGTAAAAGTTTGGTTTTCGTTATCAGACATCGAACCATGGATGTGGTATTGATAGCACAACATTATAAGACGACGTCAGTGGAGAGTTTGTATGTCACAGCCTTTTTCAATTGCCATTCATGGTGGTGCAGGAACCATCTTGCGCGAGCAAATGAGCTATGAATTAAAAGCGGGTATTACCGAGGCTTTGGAAAAATCGGTTTTGGCTGGTTATCAAATATTGCAATCGGGTGGTGATGCTCTGGATGCGGTAGTGGCATCGGTTAAGGTGATGGAAGACAGCCCGCACTTTAATGCCGGTAGGGGCTCTGTTTTAACGCATGATGAATTTGTTGAGATGGACGCTTCTGTGATGCATGGCCGCGAAATGGATGCAGGTGCTATTGCAGGCGTTCGCCATATCAAAAACCCAATTGAGCTTGCACGTGATGTGATGCGGAAAAGCGACCATGTGTTGCTGATTGGTGAAGGTGCCGAGAAGTTTGCGTTTGAGCATGACTACACCTTTACCGAGCAAGACTACTTCTTTACTGAGCGCCGCTATGACCAACTTCAGTCGATGAAAGAGAAAGGCATCTTTGCTCTGTCTGAAGCGAAATATGATCAGCAGCAAGCTGAGAAATACCCTGACGATAAAAAGTACGGCACGGTTGGTGCGGTCGCATTAGACCAAGCGGGTAACTTAGCGGCAGCAACCAGTACCGGTGGCGTGACCAATAAGAAATACGGTCGTGTGGGTGACTCT
Source organism: Vibrio sp. ZF57 (assembly GCF_001691235.1). Lineage (NCBI taxonomy): Bacteria > Pseudomonadati > Pseudomonadota > Gammaproteobacteria > Vibrionales > Vibrionaceae > Vibrio > Vibrio sp. ZF57. The sequence goes on from NZ_MAKD01000075.1 coordinate 146,893, forward strand.
CCGATCATTGGTGCAGGAACCATCGCTGAAAATGGCAATGTTGCCGTCTCAACAACCGGGATGGGTGAGTTCTTCCTACGTAAAATGGTCGCCAGTGATGTCGCAGCACGAATGCGTTATCTGAAAGAAGATGTGCACACCGCTTGTGAAACGATCATTCAAGGTGAATTGAAAACCATGGGTGGAGAAGGTGGCTTGATCGCTATCGATGGCCAAGGCGATATACATTTTGGTATGAACAGCTCAGGAATGTATCGTGCAAGCGTTGATACTCAAGGTCGTGTTGAAGTGAAGATTTATGCCGACGACTAAGTTGGTATCGGCTTAATTGGCTTTAGCTTATTCACTGAGATGAAATAAACAAAAGGGCGACAGATAAGTATCTGTCGCCCTCTTAGTTTTCTATGTCCCGTCCTGAAATGTGTTTACACATTGAGGACGAGAAACTAACGATATGCGTCGTTAGATTTAATTGGTTATTTTGAACCGCACTTAATAGTGTGGAGGTGGCGTCTCTTCTGATGCGTCAGCTAGATTAGAGCCATCCATATTTTTTACTTTGCCAACCACGAACTTCATCTGATCTTGCATTCTCGTGATTAACATTTGTTGTTGGCTAAGCGCTTCATTGAGTTCTTCAATGGTCTGTTCTTGGAAAGCTAGCTGACACTCTAGGTCATTTACGCGGCTTTCTAGTTGTTCAACTCGCTTTTCTGTCATCGTTCTTAATCCACATTCCAAGCTTGGGCAATGCCCGCAGAGGTGCCCGATATCACACGGTTCTTATCATCAAAGGCTGCATCATACACTACCGCACGAGGAGGGCGAGCATCTTTTAATGGCTCAGCATCGTGGCGAGAAATTCGCTTGCCATCCTGAGTATTCCACACACTCACTTGGCTGGATGGTGTGCCCGTCACCAACATACTGCCGTCATCAGAAAAACGCGCACTCGAGAAAATCAACTGTCGAGACCAGCTTTGCAATTGCGCTTGAGGTTCGCCCGTTTCAAGATCCCAAATCATCGCTTGATTGCCGCCATCAGAGGTAAAAGCCAGTTCACCATCGCGTTGTAGCGCGACTCGTACTACTCTTTGTTCATGCTCAAAGGTGCGCAACACCAAGCCTGACTCGGTATCCCAAAGGTAAGCTTTGTAGTCGTTGCCGCCTGATAATGCGTAGCGGCCATTAGAAGAGAGGGAGACTGAATTCACTTTTTCTCGGTGAGCAAGGAACTCCAGACGGCGTCCGGTGACTAAGTCCACATAGATGGCTTTTCCATTAGAAAGGCCAAGCAGTACTTTTTCACCATTGCTAGAGATATCGACATCGCGAATCAAGCCGTCGGAGATAGACCAGAGCCCTTGTGCTTGAGTCCAAGATAAGTCCCAAACGGCGAAGTTCATCTGGCTAGCGGTAATGGCAAAACGGCCATTGTCCGAGATACGGATACGCGATACTTGGTTTTCTAACTGGTCTTGTGGACCAAGCCGAGCCAACTCTTGGTCTTCGGCGAGGTCCCAAAGGAGCAGTTGCTTTTGCTGAGAGTAGAGCAGGGCGAAGCGTCCATCTCTGCTGAGTGCAAAGCTGGTGGCACCATTGGGCTCAATTTCCCAACGCTGCTCATCATCTTGGAAGAAAAAGCAACCATTTAACAAGGTGATGACAATTGTACATAGCAATGAGTGGAAAAATATTCGCATCACATCTAATAATCCGGTTTGTGTCGAAAGACATATGACTAGTATATTGTTATAACTAACGTATTCACACCAATCTAATCATTAGATTTGTGCACAATAACCAATGGCTTGGCCATTAATTGGAGAATTCAATGAAATCAGTTTTAAAAGTATCACTGCTTGCCGCAACGGTTATGCTAGCAGTTGGTTGTCAGAAAGAAGAACCAAAGGCAGAAGCTCCACAGGTAGAAGAAGTTAAAGTTGAAGCAGTAAACTTTAAAACAGAAGATGACAAAGCGGCTTACGCAATCGGTGTATCTTTCGCTAACTACCTAAGCACAAGCATTGATAAGCCAAGCGAGCTAGGTATCAACCTAGACAAAGATATGGTTCTTCAAGGTATCGAAGACGTATTCGCAGAGAAAACAGCACTTAACGAAGAAGAAACTCGCGCAGCTCTTGAAGCTCTAGACAAGCGTGTTGCTGAAACGATGCAAGCACAAGCGGCAGAAAAATCTGCAGAAGTGAAGAAAGCCGGTGATGACTTCCGCGCTGAGTTCGCTAAAACTGAAGGCGTTAAGCAAACTGAATCTGGTCTACTTTACCAAGTAATGACTCCTGGTGAAGGCGCTTCTCCAAAAGACACTGATACCGTTCAAGTACACTACAAAGGTACGCTAACAGACGGTACTCAGTTCGACAGCTCTTACGATCGTGGCGAACCAGCAACATTCCCACTAAACCGCGTAATCCCAGGCTGGACTGAAGGCGTACAACTGATGCAAGTTGGTTCTAAGTACAAGTTCGTTATCCCGCCAGAGCTAGCATACGGTGAGCAAGACACACCGACTATCCCAGCTAACTCAACGCTAGTATTCGAAGTAGAACTACTAAACATCGATAACGCTGAAGCAGCTCCTGCACAGTAATATCGGTTAAAAGCCTCGTACTAAAATACGTTGATTGAATAAAAAGCCTAACTTTGAGTTAGGCTTTTTTTATGATTTGAAGATGAGTATTTGATTTTTAAACTTGTTCTAAATCACTAGTTGCAATGTTAGCTAGGTGTGCAATTAAAATTTTCTGATAAACTTACATAAATTTGTTGATTTTTCACACGAAGGTAAGGAATAAGTGACTACTACAGAAACAGTCAATGCAGATGTGTTACTTGAAATGGAATCAGTCCACGTTATGCCATTCAGTGAACACGATAAAATCATTCTAAGATCTTATGAGGCCGTTGTTGACGGTATTGCGAGCCTTATTGGTCCGTTTTGTGAAATCGTTTTGCACTCTTTAGAAGACCTCAATACTTCTGCGATTAAAATTGCCAACGGCGAAAATACAGGTCGTCAGGTTGGCTCGCCGATTACCGATCTTGCATTGAAGATGCTAAAAGATATTGAAGGTTCTAAGCGTAACTTCTCACGTTCATACTTCACTCGCGCTAAAGGCGGAGTGTTGATGAAGTCGATCACGGTTGCTATCCGCAACGGTGAAGACCGAGTGATTGGCCTACTGTGTATTAACGTGAATCTAGACGCGCCATTCTCACAAGTGCTGCAATCGTTCATGCCTACACAAGACGCAGACGAAGCCGCATCATCGGTTAACTTCGCTAGTGACGTTGAAGAACTTGTCGACCAAACGGTTGAACGCACCATTGAAGAAATTAACGCTGACAAATCGGTATCGAACAATACTAAGAACCGTCAGATCGTGATGGAGCTGTACGACAAAGGTATTTTCGATATTAAAGACGCGATCAACCGCGTTGCTGAGCGACTGAACATCTCTAAGCACACCGTGTACCTATACATCCGCCAACGTAAAACAGAGGATGAAGAGGGTTGCTAAGCTATACACTCCTAGTGAATGGGCCAGTCTATGGCTCACAGTCAGCAAGAAGTGCCTACCAGTTTGCCGTGGCTCTGATTAAACAGGGCCACAAACTTCACAGTGTGTTCTTCTATCAAGATGGCGTGAGTAACGGCTCAGACCTTACCGTACCGGCTAACGATGAATTTGATTTAGCTTCTGCTTGGCAAAAGCTGGCTGATGAACACGATGTTAGCCTTGAAACCTGTGTGGCAGCTGCGCTAAGACGCGGAGTGATTAGCTCTGAAGAAGCAGAGCAACATCAACTAAGTGCCTCTAACCTAGCCACTGGATTTACTCAAGCCGGATTAGGGAGCTTATCGGAAGCGCTACTAACGCAAGATAGGGTTGTGCAGTTTTGAGAAAGTTAGCCTTTATATTTAACAGTTTCCCTCATACGACCGCTGCGGGTAGAGAAGGGTTAGACGCCCTGCTTGCTGCGTCCGCATATAGTGAAGACATTGCCGTGTTCTTTGTTGGCGATGGCGTGACACAGCTTCTCAAAGCGCAGCAGCCCGACGAAACACTATCGCGTGACTACATCTCTGCATTCAAACTTATGGACCTGTACGACATCGAACAGGTGTATGTGTGTCAGCGTAGTCTGAGTCAGTTTGGTCTTTCAGCAGACAACCTGCTGATCGATGTGACCACCGTTGAAGCCGACGAGTTAACGCAGAAGTTAGCTCAGTGCCAACAGATACTGACTTTCTAGGGGACGCTATGCTTCATATTGTAAAATCAGTCGACAAACTTAAACTCGCATTGACCTATTCTCAGCCACAAGATCAGTATCTTTTGGTGGAAGATGCGGTGTATGTTTGCCTTCCCAATCATGAGTTATTCACTCAAATCTGCGCAGTAGAGCAGGTGTCGGTGTTAAAACCAGATCTCGATAGCCGAGGTTTACAACTACTTGTCTCAAGTACCATTGATCAAGTTGACTTCGATGGCTTCGTTAAACTGACGGTTTTGAACGACAAATCAGTCACTTGGTAGCTGTGTTTTATCAGTTTGGTTAAAAGTAGACCATCCTGAGCTCTAGACGGCTAAAAAAGATCTGTATATTTCTTGACACACCTCCCACTGCTGAATAGAATTTTGCGTCCCTAATTACGACTTGTGATTAGGGATAGATTTTTCACAAAGCTTACTTTCAAGTAAATTTCAGGAGCTAGTTAATGGCAACTATTAACCAGTTGGTTCGCAAACCTCGTGTAAAGCAAGTTGTTAAAAGCAACGTGCCTGCACTAGAAGCGTGCCCACAAAAACGTGGTGTATGTACTCGTGTTTACACTACTACACCTAAAAAACCTAACTCGGCACTACGTAAAGTATGTCGTGTACGTCTAACTAACGGTTTCGAAGTAACTTCGTACATCGGCGGTGAAGGCCACAACCTACAAGAGCACAGTGTTGTACTAATCCGTGGCGGTCGTGTAAAAGACCTTCCGGGTGTTCGTTACCACACTGTTCGCGGCGCACTTGACTGTGCTGGCGTTAACGACCGTAAACAAGGTCGTTCTAAGTACGGTGTGAAACGTCCTAAGTCTTAATTGATTCTCTTTTTTAAAAAGAAATCGTTAAGTAAGGCCAAACACTATTTTATTTATTATTCTGAAAAGTTTTGGAAAAAACCTGAAGAAGACAACGGAGAATATCCATGCCACGTCGTCGCGTAATAGGTCAGCGTAAGATCCTTCCAGATCCTAAGTTCAAATCTGAATTGCTGGCAAAATTCGTTAACATCCTTATGGTTGACGGAAAGAAATCTACTGCAGAAAAAATCGTTTACACTGCACTAGATTCAATGGCTGAGAAGTCTGGTAAAGACCACTTAGCTGTATTTGAAGAAGCTCTTGAAAATGTTCGCCCAGCGGTAGAAGTTAAATCTCGCCGTGTAGGTGGTTCAACTTACCAAGTACCTGTAGAAGTTCGTCCGGTTCGCCGTAACGCTCTTGCTATGCGTTGGGTAGTTGAAGCTGCGCGTAAGCGTGGTGAAAAATCTATGGCTCAACGCCTAGCTGCTGAAATGCTAGACGCGTCTGAGAACAAAGGTACTGCGGTTAAGAAACGTGAAGACGTTCACCGCATGGCTGACGCAAACAAAGCGTTCGCACATTACCGTTGGTAATACCTTTTTAGTGCTGCAAGGTTCCTTGCAGCACTTCTTTAGTTCCTATGCTTATGCTAGGAACTATTGCTATTTCTAGGGCAAGCAATTTTTAGCGAAGCATCGCTTTTAAGGCATAATCTAGACATAGCAATAGTCCCTAAGTCTCTAATAAGAGGATTCAACCGTGGCTCGTAAAACTCCTATAGAGCAATACCGTAATATCGGTATCGTTGCTCACGTAGATGCAGGTAAAACAACCACAAGTGAACGTATTCTGTTCTATACCGGTCTTTCTCACAAAATCGGCGAAGTTCACGATGGTGCAGCAACCATGGACTGGATGGAGCAAGAGCAAGAGCGCGGTATTACGATCACTTCAGCAGCAACCACTACGTTTTGGCGTGGTATGGAAGCTCAGTTCTCGGACCACCGTATCAACATCATCGACACTCCTGGACACGTTGACTTCACAATCGAAGTAGAACGTTCTTTGCGTGTACTTGATGGTGCAGTTGTTGTGTTCTGTGGCTCATCTGGTGTTGAACCTCAGTCAGAGACAGTATGGCGTCAAGCTGATAAGTACCAAGTTCCACGTATGGTTTTCGTTAATAAAATGGACCGTACCGGCGCAGACTTCTTGCGCGTAGTTGAACAGATCAAGGATCGCTTAGGCGCAACTCCTGTTCCAATTCAACTGAACATTGGTGCTGAAGAAAACTTCCAAGGCGTTGTCGATCTTATCAAGATGAAGGCAATTAACTGGAACGAAGCTGACCAAGGCATGACTTTCACATACGAAGATATTCCTGCAGACATGCAAGAAATGGCTGAAGAATATCGTACAGAACTTGTTGAAGCTGCTGCAGAAGCAAATGAAGAGCTGATGGATAAGTACCTTGAAGAAGGTGAACTAACAGAAGCTGAAATCAAACAAGGTCTTCGTACTCGTACCCTTAATAATGAAATTGTACTTGCTACTTGTGGTAGTGCATTCAAAAACAAAGGTGTACAAGCTGTTCTAGATGCAGTTGTTGATTTCCTTCCTTCTCCAGTCGATGTGCCTGCAATTAAAGGTATCGATGAAGACGAGAATGAAGCAGAGCGTCACGCGGACGACAAAGAACCGTTCTCAGCGCTAGCATTTAAGATCGCAACAGACCCATTTGTTGGTACTCTTACCTTCATCCGTGTTTACTCTGGTGTTGTAGAAAGCGGTAAAACTGCTTACAACTCTGTGAAGAAACAACGTGAACGCTTAGGTCGCATTGTTCAAATGCACTCAAACAAGCGTGAAGAAGTAAAAGAAGTACGAGCAGGTGACATCGCAGCCATCATTGGTCTGAAAGATGTAACTACTGGTGAAACCCTTTGTGACCAGAACCATAAGATTGTTCTTGAGCGCATGGAGTTCCCAGACCCAGTTATTCAGATCGTTGTAGAGCCAAGCTCTCAAGCTGATCAAGATAAAATGACTATCGCTCTAGGTAAACTAGCAGCGGAAGACCCATCGTTCCGCGTTGATATGGATGCGGAAACTGGCCAGACTCTGATTTCTGGTATGGGTGAACTACACTTAGATATCATCGTTGACCGTATGAAGCGCGAATTTAGCGTGAACTGCAACGTTGGTAACCCGCAAGTGGCTTACCGTGAGACTATTCGTGGTACAGCGAAAGCGGAAGGTAAATTTATCCGTGAACATGGTGGTAAAGGTCAGTACGGTCACGTATGGCTGAAACTAGAACCATCAGAAGCTGGCGAAGGCTTTGTCTTTGTGGATGAAATTGCCAATGGTATCGTACCGAAAGAGTTTATCGCTTCAGTTGCTAAAGGCGTTGAAGAGCAGATGAACAATGGTGTGCTTGCTGGCTATCCAGTTTTGGATATCAAAGCTACACTATATGATGGTTCTTACCATGAAACAGATTCAAGTGAGATGGCGTTTACAATCGCTGCCTCTATGGCTTTCAGAGCGGGTGCACTTGAAGCGCAACCGGTTCTGCTTGAGCCTATGATGAAAGTTGAAGTAACTACTCCAGAAGACTGGATGGGTGACGTTGTTGGCGATATTAACCGTCGTCGCGGCATCATCGAAGGTATGGACGAGGGGACAGCTGGCCTGAAGATAATTCGTGCACAAGTTCCGTTGTCTGTCATGTTCGGTTACGCAACTGATTTACGTTCTGCGACACAAGGTCGTGCTTCTTACTCTATGGAGTTTAGTGAGTACGCTGAAGTGCCTAACAATGTTGCAAAAGCAATCATTGCAGAGCGTGGTTAAACAAAAGGAAGGCATTTTTTTTCATTTTTTGAAAGAACAATGCGTCCAAATATTGCGCTAACGAGAGTTGGCGCATAAAATAGCAATTTCTGGCGCGTCTCGCTCAATAATGAACGTGGCGAATCATAACTAGGAAGGAACACGATTGTGTCTAAAGAAAAATTTGAACGTACGAAACCGCACGTAAACGTTGGTACTATCGGCCACGTTGACCACGGTAAAACAACTCTAACTGCTGCTATCTGTACTACTCTTGCAAAAGTATACGGCGGTGTTGCTAAAGATTTCGCATCTATCGATAACGCTCCAGAAGAGCGTGAGCGCGGTATCACAATCGCAACTTCTCACGTTGAGTACGACACTCCAGCACGTCACTACGCACACGTAGACTGTCCAGGACACGCGGATTATGTTAAAAACATGATCACTGGTGCTGCACAAATGGACGGCGGTATCCTAGTTGTTGCTGCGACTGACGGCCCTATGCCTCAAACTCGTGAGCACATCCTACTTGGTCGTCAAGTTGGTATCCCTTACATCATCGTATTCATGAACAAATGTGACATGGTTGATGACGAAGAGCTACTTGAGCTAGTTGAGATGGAAGTTCGTGAACTTCTTTCTGAATACGACTTCCCAGGTGATGACCTACCAGTTATCCAAGGTTCTGCACTTGGCGCACTAAACGGCGAGAAGCAGTGGGAAGACAAGATCGTTGAGCTTGCAGAAGCACTAGATTCTTACATTCCTGAGCCAGAGCGTGCAGTTGACCAACCGTTCCTACTACCAATTGAAGATGTATTCTCAATTCAAGGTCGTGGTACTGTTGTAACTGGTCGTATCGAGCGCGGTATCCTACGTGTAGGTGACGAAGTAGAAATCGTTGGTATCAAAGAGACTACTCTTACTACTTGTACTGGTGTTGAAATGTTCCGTAAACTGCTTGACGAAGGTCGTGCAGGTGAGAACGTTGGTGCACTTCTACGTGGTACTAAGCGTGATGACGTTGAACGTGGTCAAGTACTTTCTGCGAAAGGTTCTATCAACCCACACACTAAGTTTGAGTCTGAAGTATACGTACTTTCTAAAGACGAAGGCGGCCGTCACACTCCTTTCTTCAAAGGTTACCGTCCACAGTTCTACTTCCGTACAACTGACGTAACAGGCGACATCACTCTACCAGAAGGCGTAGAAATGGTAATGCCAGGTGACAACGTTCAAATGACTGTTGAGCTAATCGCTCCAATCGCAATGGACGAAGGTCTACGTTTCGCAATCCGCGAAGGTGGCCGTACAGTTGGTGCTGGTGTTGTAGCTAAAATCTTCGCTTAATAGCATTTAGATTTTTGCACTCTCTTCATTAGAAGAGCACGCATCTGAAAAGGGGAGCTTCGGCTTCCCTTTTGTTTTCTCAAAAGAAATATTACCTTCCATCTATCTTCTTCCCTCTCGATACAAAACCAACTTCCAATAAATTGCGATTATTTTTCCAACACTACTTGCATACTAAAGTGTGATCTGTATAATGCATCGCACTGGCTAACGCTGGTTGTGAACCAATGAGCACTGAGGAGTAGGTCTTACCTAGTAATGTATACTCAGCTTATGTTCGCGGTTAATAAAAATAGTAAACTTCTTGTTTACTTCAAAAGTTAACTGACAATGCGTCCTAATTTTGGGTGCTACGGTTTCACATAAATCAATCGGCATTCTCTCGTTTTATCGGGTTTGAGTGGCGATATTGTTTGTGTAATTTTTAATAATTGGAGCTCTGTCTCATGCAGAACCAACGTATTCGTATCCGCCTTAAAGCGTTTGATTACAAGCTAATCGATGCTTCAACTGCGGAAATCGTTGAAACAGCAAAACGTACTGGCGCACAGGTTCGTGGTCCTATTCCACTTCCTACTCGTAAAGAGCGTTTCACTGTTCTTACCTCTCCACACGTCAACAAAGATGCACGTGATCAGTACGAAATCCGTACTCACAAGCGTTTGATCGACATCGTTGAGCCAACAGATAAAACTGTTGATGCTCTAATGCGTCTTGATCTTGCAGCTGGCGTTGATGTTCAAATCAGCCTAGGTTAAGGGAGATAAGAATAATGATTGGTCTAGTCGGACGTAAAGTGGGTATGACCCGCGTATTTACTGAAGAAGGCGTTTCTATCCCAGTAACTGTTGTTGAGGTTGAAGCGAACCGTATTTCTCAAGTTAAAACTCTTGAGACAGACGGCTACGCAGCAATCCAAGTAACTACTGGTGCTAAGAAAGCTAACCGTGTAACTAAACCTGAAGCTGGTCACTTCGCGAAAGCGGGTGTAGAAGCAGGTCGCGGTCTTTGGGAATTCCGTTTAGAAAACGGCGAAGAGTTTGAAGTTGGCGCTGAGCTAAACGTAGAACTTTTCAACGAAATTAAAAAAGTAGACGTTACTGGTACATCTAAAGGTAAAGGCTTCCAAGGCGCTATCAAGCGTTGGAACTTCTCTACTCAAGATATGACTCACGGTAACTCTTTGTCTCACCGCGCACCGGGTTCAATTGGCCAATGTCAAACTCCAGGCCGCGTGTTTAAAGGCAAGAAAATGGCAGGTCACATGGGTGCTGAGCGTGTAACGACTCAAAACCTAGAGATCGTACGTGTTGACGCTGAGCGCAATCTACTCCTTATTAAAGGTGCAGTACCGGGCTCAACAGGCGGAAACGTGATCGTAAAACCTGCTGTTAAAGCATAACGTCTAGGAGTAAGTAATGGAATTGATGGTTAAAGGTGCTGATGCACTAACTGTTTCCGAGACTACTTTCGGACGTGACTTCAACGAAGCTCTTGTACACCAAGTAGTTGTTGCATATGCAGCAGGTGCTCGTCAAGGTACTCGTGCTCAAAAGACTCGTTCTGAAGTATCTGGCGGTGGCGCTAAGCCATGGCGTCAAAAAGGTACTGGCCGCGCACGTGCTGGTACAATTCGTAGCCCAATCTGGCGTACAGGTGGTGTTACTTTTGCTGCGAAACCACAAGATCACAGCCAAAAAGTAAACAAAAAAATGTACCGCGGTGCTATGAAGAGCATTCTTTCTGAGCTAGTTCGTCAAGAGCGTTTAATCGTTGTTGATAACTTCTCTGTAGAAGCACCAAAAACAAAAGAACTTGTAGCTAAGCTTAAAGAGCTTGAGCTAAGCGACGTTCTGATTGTGACTGGCGAAGTAGATGAAAATCTATTCTTAGCTGCTCGTAACCTATACAAAGTAGATGCACGTGATGTTGCTGGTGTTGATCCAGTATCACTAATCGCTTTCGACAAGGTTCTAATGACTGCTGACGCAGTTAAGCAAGTTGAGGAGATGCTAGCATGATCACTGAAGAGCGTATCTTAAAAGTTCTACGTGCTCCGCACATCTCTGAAAAAGCAACTATGGCAGCTGAGAAAGCGAACACTATCGTTTTCAAAGTAGCTAAAGATGCAACTAAGAAAGAGATCAAAGCAGCTGTAGAAAAGCTATTTGAAGTTGAAGTTAAGTCTGTAAATACTCTTGTATTAAAGGGTAAGACCAAACGTCAAGGTATGCGTGAAGGCCGTCGTTCAGACGTTAAGAAAGCCTACGTTACTTTGAAAGAAGGTCAAGATCTTGACTTCGTTGGCGGCGCGGAATAACAGGAGTAGTAAAAATGGCTATTGTTAAATGTAAGCCGACTTCCCCTGGTCGTCGTCACGTCGTTAAAGTTGTTAACGCTGACCTACACAAGGGTAAGCCATACGCACCACTTCTAGAGAAAAACTCTAAGAACGGTGGTCGTAACAACAACGGTCGTATTACAGTACGTCACATCGGTGGTGGTCATAAGCACCATTACCGTGTAATTGACTTCAAACGTACTAAAGATGGCATCCCAGCGAAAGTTGAGCGTCTAGAATACGATCCAAACCGTAGTGCTAACATCGCTCTAGTTCTGTACGCAGACGGTGAGCGTCGTTACATCATTGCACCTAAAGGTGTTAACGCAGGCGACCAGATTCAATCTGGCGTAGATGCTGCAATCAAAGCAGGTAACACTCTGCCGATGCGCAACATCCCAGTAGGTTCTACTGTACACTGTGTTGAACTTAAGCCTGGTAAAGGTGCTCAACTAGCTCGTTCGGCTGGTGCTTATGCTCAAATCATCGCTCGCGATGGTGCATACGTAACTATCCGTCTACGTTCTGGTGAGATGCGCAAAGTTCTTTCTGAAGGTCGTGCAACGATCGGTGAAGTTGGTAACTCTGAGCATATGCTACGTGAACTTGGTAAAGCTGGTGCTTCACGCTGGCGCGGCGTACGTCCAACCGTACGTGGTGTAGTAATGAACCCGGTGGATCACCCACATGGTGGTGGTGAAGGCCGCACATCTGGTGGTCGTCACCCAGTTTCTCCTTGGGGCGTTCCTACTAAGGGCTTCAAGACTCGTAAGAACAAGCGCACTGACAAGTACATCGTACGTCGTCGCACTAAATAATTTATAAAGAGGAATCGCCATGCCACGTTCTCTCAAGAAAGGTCCTTTTATTGACCTACACTTGCTGAAGAAGGTAGAGAAAGCGGTGGAAAGCGGAGACAAAAAGCCTATTAAGACTTGGTCCCGTCGCTCAATGATCATCCCAACAATGATTGGTTTGACCATCGCTGTCCATAATGGTCGTCAGCACGTTCCAGTTTTCGTTACCGAAGAAATGATCGGTCACAAACTGGGCGAATTTGCACCAACTCGTACTTATCGCGGTCATGCTGCAGATAAGAAAGCTAAGAAGAAATAAGGAGTAGATGATGGAAGCTTTAGCTAAACATAACTTTGCTCGTATTTCTCCACAGAAAGCTCGCTTAGTTGCAGACCAAATTCGCGGTAAGTCGGTAGACCAAGCTCTAGAAATTCTAACTTTCAGCAACAAAAAAGCTGCTGTATTAGTTAAGAAGGTTCTTGAGTCAGCTATCGCTAACGCGGAACATAACGAAGGTGCAGATATCGACGATCTAAATGTCGCTAAAATCTTCGTAGATGAGGGCCCTATCATGAAGCGTATTATGCCTCGTGCTAAAGGTCGTGCGGATCGTATCTTGAAGCGTTCAAGCCACATCACTATTGTTGTAGCAGATCGCTAAAGACTAGGAGAGTAAGCAATGGGTCAGAAAGTACATCCTAATGGTATTCGTCTTGGCATCGTTAAGCCTTGGAATGCTACATGGTTTGCTAATACCAACGAATTCGCTGACAACCTAGACGGCGACTTCAAGGTACGTCAGTTCCTTACAAAGGAACTACAAAAAGCATCATTATCTCGTATCGTTATCGAGCGTCCAGCTAAGAGCATCCGTGTGACTATTCACACTGCTCGTCCTGGCGTTGTTATCGGTAAGAAAGGTGAAGACGTAGAGAAGCTACGCGCAGCTGTAGCTAAAATCGCAGGTGTACCAGCGCAAATTAACATCGCTGAAGTACGTAAGCCTGAGCTAGATGGTCAGCTTGTAGCTGATAGCATCGCGTCTCAACTAGAGCGTCGTGTTATGTTCCGTCGTGCAATGAAGCGTGCGGTACAAAATGCTATGCGTCTAGGCGCTAAAGGCATCAAAGTACAAGTAGGCGGCCGTCTTGGCGGTGCTGAAATCGCACGTTCTGAGTGGTACCGTGAAGGCCGTGTGCCTCTACACACTCTACGTGCAGACATTGATTACGCAACTTCTTCGGCTCACACTCAATACGGTGTGATCGGCATTAAAGTTTGGATCTTCAAAGGTGAGATTCTAGGCGGTATGCCAGCTGCTAACGCAGTAGAGCCAAAAGGCGATAAGCCTAAGAAGCAGCGTAAAGGCCGTAAGTAAGGAGTCGAACGATGCTACAACCAAAACGTACTAAGTTCCGCAAGGTTATGACTGGTCGTAACCGTGGTCTAGCTAAAGGTACTGAAGTAAGCTTCGGCGAATTCGGTCTTAAAGCTGTTGGCCGTGGTCGTCTGACTGCACGTCAAATCGAAGCGGCACGTCGTGCTATGACACGTCACATTAAGCGTCAAGGTCAAATCTGGATTCGTGTATTCCCAGACAAGCCAATTACTGAAAAGCCTCTTGAAGTTCGTCAAGGTAAAGGTAAAGGTTCAGTTGCGTACTGGGTTGCTCAAATCCAACCAGGCAAAGTTATGTACGAGATGAATGGCGTACCTGAAGAGTTGGCACGTGAAGCGTTCCGCCTAGCGGCACGTAAACTGCCTGTTAAAACTACTTTTGTAACTAAGCAGGTGATGTGATGAAAGCACAAGATCTACGCGAAAAGAACGTTGAAGAGCTTAACGCTGAGCTATTGAATTTGCTACGTGAACAGTTCAACTTGCGCATGCAAGCTGCAACTGGTCAACTTCAGCAAACTCATACTCTAAAAGCTGTACGCCGTGACATCGCACGTGTGAAAACTGTTTTGACTGAAAAGGCAGGCGCATAATGAGCGAAACTAACCGCATCCAGCAAGGCCGTGTAGTAAGCGACAAGATGGACAAGTCTATCGTTGTTGCTATTGAACGCACTGTAAAACACCCAATTTACGGTAAGTTCATCAAACGCACGACTAAAGTACACGCACACGACGAAGACAACACTTGTGGCCTAGGCGACAAAGTTGAAATCGCTGAGTGTCGTCCTCTGTCTAAGACTAAGTCTTGGACATTGGTTAAAGTTCTAGAAAAAGCGAAGATTTAATCTTTGTAATTCTATAACTTATAAGCGGCTCCAAATTATTTTTTGGAGCCGCTTGTTTTTTGTCTACCCAATTTTAAAAAAGGGTGGTACAATTCGCGTCCCTTTTAAAGAGGCAGCCCGACCCGAGAGGGTCTAGTTTTAATATTTAGCGGAGCACTAACAATGATCCAGATGCAAAGTACACTTGACGCAGCAGATAACTCTGGCGCGCGCAAGGTAATGTGTATTAAGGTTCTGGGTGGCTCTCACCGCCGTTATGCACATATCGGTGACGTCATCAAGGTTACAGTGAAGGAAGCGATTCCTCGCGGTAAAGTAAAGAAAGGTGATGTTCTGAAGGCGGTAGTAGTGCGCACCCGTAAAGGCGTTCGTCGCCCAGACGGTTCTGTCATTCGCTTCGACAGTAATGCTTGTGTATTGTTAAATGACACTACTGAGCAACCAGTCGGCACACGTATCTTTGGTCCTGTGACTCGTGAACTTCGTAACGCGAAATTCATGAAGATTGTATCACTAGCACCTGAAGTTCTGTAAGGAGCGGCAATATGGCAGCTAAAATCCGTCGTAATGACGAAGTAATCATTCTTGCTGGTAAAGATAAAGGCAAGAAAGGTAAAGTAACTAAGGTTCTGACAACTGGTAAAGTTATCGTTGAAGGCATCAACCTTGTTAAGAAACACCAAAAGCCGGTTCCGGCTCTAGGTCAACAAGGTGGCATCGTTGAACAAGAAGCAGCTATTGATGCTTCTAACGTTGCTGTTTTTAACGCGGCTACTGGTAAAGCAGACCGTATCGGTTTCCGTATCGAAGATGGCAAGAAAGTTCGTTTCTTCAAATCTAACGGCGAAACTGTTTCTAACTAATTAGAAGTAATTTGGAGTTCTACTATGGCGAAACTGCATGATTACTACAAGTCGTCTGTAGTCGCTGAGCTTACCAAAGAGTTCAGCTACACAAGCGTCATGCAAGTCCCTAGGATTGAGAAAATCACCCTAAATATGGGCGTTGGTGAAGCAATCAACGATAAGAAACTGCTAGAAAACGCAGCAGCTGATATGGCAACGATCTCTGGTCAAAAGCCACTTATCACTAAAGCGCGTAAATCTGTAGCTGGTTTCAAAATTCGTGAAGGCTACCCAATTGGTTGTAAAGTAACCTTGCGTGGTGAGCGCATGTGGGAATTTTTAGAGCGTTTAATCTCTATCGCACTTCCACGTGTACGTGATTTCCGTGGTGTTAGCGCTAAGTCTTTTGACGGTCGCGGTAACTACAGCATGGGCGTTCGCGAGCAAATCATCTTTCCGGAAATCGACTACGATAAAGTCGATCGTGTCCGCGGTCTTGATATCACTATCACGACTTCTGCGGGTTCCGATGAGGAAGGCCGAGCTCTGCTGGCTGCCTTTAACTTCCCATTCCGTAAGTAAGGGTAGGGTTACTGTTATGGCTAAACAATCAATGAAAGCACGTGAAGCTAAACGTGCAAAACTAGTAGCTAAGTTCGCTGAAAAGCGTTCTGCGCTAAAAGTTATCATTAGCGATGTAAACGCATCTGAAGAAGATCGTTGGAATGCGGTTCTTAAACTGCAATCTCTTCCACGTGATTCAAGTGCATCACGTCAGCGCAACCGTTGCAACCAAACTGGTCGTCCACACGGTTACCTACGTAAATTCGGTCTAAGCCGCATTAAGGTTCGTGAAGCTTGCATGAAAGGCGAGATTCCGGGTCTTCGTAAGGCTAGCTGGTAATTGCCACTTAATCATTTGGAGTAAATCTTATGAGCATGCAAGATCCGATTTCGGATATGCTGACCCGAGTTCGTAACGGTCAGGCAGCAAACAAAGTTGCTGTAAAAATGCCTTCTTCAAAGCTTAAAGTTGCAATTGCTGCATTACTTAAAGCTGAAGGTTACATCGTAGACTTCGCTGTTAACAGCGAAGCAAAACCTGAGCTAGAAGTTACTCTTAAGTACTTCCAAGCTAAACCTGTAATCGAGCAAATCAAGCGTGTATCACGTCCTGGTCTAAGAGTTTATAAAAATAAAGACTCTTTACCTACAGTGATGGGTGGTCTTGGTATTGCAGTTGTTTCTACTTCCAAGGGTCTGATGTCTGACCGTGCTGCTCGTAAAGCAGGTCTTGGCGGTGAAATCATCTGTTACGTAGCTTAAGGAGTAGATTATGTCTCGTGTTGCTAAAGCACCTGTCGCTATTCCAGCTGGCGTAGAGGTGAAACTAAACGGCCAAGAAGTTACTGTAAAAGGTAGCAAAGGTGAGCTTACTCGCGTTCTTAACAGCGCCGTAGTTATTGCACAGGAAGAAACCAACCTAACTTTCGGTCCGAAAGAAGGTGTTACTAACGCATGGGCACAAGCTGGTACAGCTCGCGCTCTAGTTAATAACATGGTTGTGGGTGTTACTGAGGGCTTCACTAAGAAGCTAACTCTTAAGGGTGTTGGTTACCGTGCTGCTATGAAAGGCAACTCTGTAGCTCTAACTCTTGGTTTTTCTCACCCAGTAGAGCACGCTCTACCTGAAGGTATTAAAGCTGAGTGCCCTAGCCAAACTGAGATCATCATTACTGGTTGCGATAAGCAAGTAGTAGGTCAAGTTGCGGCTGACATTCGTTCTTACCGTGCTCCTGAGCCTTACAAAGGCAAAGGTGTTCGTTACGCAGATGAAAATGTGCGTACTAAAGAAGCTAAGAAGAAGTAAGGTATCACTATGGATAAGAAAGCATCTCGCATCCGTCGTGCTACACGTGCACGTCGTAAGATTGCAGAACTTGGTGCAACTCGCCTGGTAGTACACCGTACTCCTCGCCATGTTTACGCACAAGTTATCGCGGCAAACGGCTCTGAGGTTATCGCAGCTGCTTCTACTGTAGAAAAAGCGATCCGTGAGCAAGTTAAGAACACTGGTAACGTTGATGCAGCTAAAGCAGTTGGTAAAGCTGTTGCTGAGCGCGCTCTTGAAAAAGGCGTAGCTTCAGTTGCATTTGATCGTTCTGGTTTCCAATACCACGGTCGAGTAGCGGCGCTAGCAGAATCTGCTCGCGAAGCTGGTCTGAAATTCTAAGGTAGGGTTGGAAGATGGCTAAAGAACAACAACAAGCTAATGATTTGCAAGAAAAGCTGATCGCAGTTAACCGTGTATCTAAGACGGTTAAAGGTGGTCGAATCATGAGCTTTACTGCACTAACAGTAGTTGGTGACGGTAACGGTCGCGTAGGTTTCGGTTACGGCAAAGCTCGTGAAGTACCTGCTGCGATTCAAAAAGCAATGGAAAAAGCGCGCCGTAACATGGTTACAGTATCGCTTAACGAAGGCACTCTTCACCACCCGGTGAAAGGTCGTCATTCGGGCTCTAAAGTTTACATGCAGCCAGCTGCAGAAGGTACAGGTGTTATTGCCGGCGGTGCAATGCGTGCTGTACTTGAAGTTGCGGGCGTACATAACGTACTTTCTAAAGCATACGGTTCAACGAACCCGATCAACATCGTTCGTGCAACGATTGGTGCTCTAGTAGACGTTAAGTCACCAGAAATGGTTGCTGCTAAACGTGGTCTAACTGTTGAATCTATTTCGGAGTAAGCACACGATGGCAACTATTAAAGTAACTCAAACTAAAAGCTCAATTGGTCGCCTACCTAAGCACAAAGCGTGTCTTAAAGGTCTAGGTCTTCGTCGCATCAACCATACAGTAGAACTTGAAGATACACCGTGCGTACGCGGTATGATCAACAAGGTTTACTACATGGTTAAGATTGAGGAGTAATCAGAATGCGTTTGAATACTCTATCACCGGCTGCTGGCTCTAAACCTTCTAAGAAGCGTGTAGGTCGTGGTATCGGTTCTGGCCTTGGTAAAACAGGTGGCCGCGGTCACAAAGGTCAAAAGTCACGTTCTGGCGGCTCTGTTCGTCCAGGTTTTGAAGGCGGTCAAATGCCTCTAAAACAACGTCTACCTAAATTCGGTTTCACTTCTCGTAAGAGCCTAGTGTCTGCTGAAGTTCGTCTAGCTGAGCTAGCGAAAGTAACAGGTGACGTAGTTGATCTTAACAGCCTTAAAGCTGCTAACGTTATCACTAAGAACATCGAGTTTGTTAAGATCGTTCTTTCTGGTGACCTAAGCAAGGCTGTGACTGTTAAAGGTCTACGCGTGACTAAAGGCGCTAAAGCTGCAATCGAAGCTGCAGGCGGTAAAATCGAGGAATAATCTCGAGGAACGAGGTACAGATGGCTAAGAAACCAGGACAAGATTTTCGTAGTGCTCAGAGCGGCTTAAGTGAACTAAAGTCGCGCTTATTATTCGTAATTGGTGCACTTTTAGTATTCCGAGCCGGCTCTTTTGTGCCGATCCCTGGTATTGACGCAGCTGTACTTGCCGATTTGTTCGATCAGCAAAAAGGTACCATCGTAGAAATGTTTAACATGTTCTCCGGTGGTGCTCTTGAGCGTGCATCTATATTAGCATTGGGTATCATGCCGTACATTTCGGCATCGATCGTAGTCCAATTGCTAACTGTAGTTCATCCAGCGTTAGCGGAACTCAAGAAAGAGGGTGAAGCAGGCCGTCGTAAGATAAGCCAATATACACGCTACGGCACGCTTGTACTTGCAACATTCCAAGCTATTGGTATCGCAACAGGCTTACCAAACATGGTCGACAATCTGGTTGTTATCAACCAAACCATGTTTACGCTTATTGCTACCGTGAGTTTAGTAACTGGTACCATGTTCTTAATGTGGTTAGGTGAACAAATCACTGAGCGAGGAATCGGTAATGGTATTTCCATTCTGATTTTTGCAGGTATTGTTGCTGGATTGCCTTCTGCAATCGGTCAAACAATCGAGCAAGCGCGTCAAGGTGAATTGCATGTGCTTCTTCTGCTGTTGATTGCTGTATTGTCTTTTGCTGTTATTTACTTCGTAGTTTTCATGGAACGTGGTCAACGTCGTATCGTCGTTAACTATGCGAAACGTCAACAAGGTCGTAAAGTTTTTGCAGCACAAAGCTCTCACTTGCCTCTTAAGATTAATATGGCAGGTGTTATTCCAGCGATTTTCGCATCAAGTATTATTTTGTTCCCAGGAACATTAGCGCAGTGGTTTGGTCAAAATGGTGAAAGCAGCGCGTTCGGTTGGTTAACTGACGTGTCATTAGCTCTTAGCCCAGGTCAACCTTTGTATGTAATGCTTTATGCAGCAGCTATAATCTTCTTCTGTTTCTTCTATACAGCGTTGGTGTTTAACCCACGTGAAACAGCTGATAACTTGAAGAAGTCTGGTGCATTCGTACCCGGTATCCGCCCAGGTGAGCAGACAGCGAAATATATCGATAAAGTGATGACTAGACTAACCCTTGCGGGCGCTCTATACATTACTTTTATATGTCTGATTCCTGAGTTCATGATGGTCGCGTGGAACGTTCGTTTCTACTTTGGCGGCACATCACTACTAATCGTAGTGGTAGTTATCATGGATTTCATGGCACAGGTACAGACTCATCTGATGTCACAACAGTATGATTCTGTGTTAAAGAAAGCGAATCTGAAGGGTTACGGCCGTTAATTCGGTGGTAACAATTTCGATTCCATTTACGGAGTTTAGCAATGAAAGTTCGTGCTTCCGTTAAAAAAATCTGCCGTAACTGTAAAGTTATCAAGCGTAACGGTGTCGTTCGCGTGATTTGCAGTGAGCCAAAGCATAAGCAACGCCAAGGCTAATTAGCAGAAATTTTTACTTGAAATACAAGGTAGAGTCGAGTATATTCCTCGGCCTACCTTTTGCGTGCAAAAGAAGTAGTATGCCGCAGCGTATCCATAACGGGCTTTGCTGCGGATAATTCTTTTATGAACCCCTTAGGAGTGAATAATGGCCCGTATAGCCGGCATTAACATTCCTGATCATAAGCATTCTGTAATTGCACTTACTGCAATCTACGGTATCGGTAAAACTCGCTCTCAAGCTATTCTAGCTGAAGTGGGTATTGCTGAAGATGCTAAGATCAGTGAACTAACTGAAGAGCAGATCGATCAACTGCGTGATGGTGTAGCTAAGTACACTGTAGAAGGTGATCTACGTCGTGAAGTATCGATGAACATCAAGCGTCTTATGGACCTTGGCTGTTACCGCGGTCTTCGTCATCGTCGCAGTCTACCACTACGTGGACAGCGTACTAAAACCAACGCTCGCACCCGTAAGGGTCCGCGCAAGCCGATCAAGAAATAGTCGGATAAGGTAGAGTACAATGGCAAAACAACCAACTCGCGCGCGTAAGCGCGTACGCAAGCAAGTAGCTGATGGCGTAGCGCACATTCATGCTTCTTTCAACAACACAATCGTAACTATCACTGACCGTCAAGGCAACGCTCTTGCATGGGCTACAGCAGGTGGTTCAGGTTTCCGTGGTTCTCGTAAATCTACTCCGTTCGCAGCACAAGTTGCAGCTGAGCGTTGTGGTGAAATGGCTAAAGAATATGGCCTAAAGAACTTGGAAGTTATGGTTAAGGGTCCAGGTCCAGGTCGCGAATCTACTGTTCGTGCACTGAACGCTGCTGGTTTCCGTATCACTAACATTGTTGATGCGACACCAATCCCTCATAACGGTTGTCGTCCACCTAAGAAACGTCGCGTTTAAGTTTCGTTTCTAGGAATATTGGAGAAAGATCATGGCAAGATATTTGGGTCCTAAGCTTAAGCTTAGCCGTCGCGAAGGTACTGACTTATTCCTTAAGTCTGGTGTCCGTGCGATCGATACCAAGTGTAAAATTGATAACGCACCAGGTGTACACGGCGCTCGTCGCGGTCGTCTATCTGAGTATGGCGTTCAGCTTCGTGAGAAGCAAAAAGTTCGTCGTATCTACGGCGTTCTAGAAAAACAATTCCGCAACTACTACAAAGAAGCTGCACGTCTTAAAGGCAACACAGGTGCAAACCTGCTTCAGCTTCTTGAAGGTCGTCTTGATAACGTAGTTTACCGTATGGGCTTTGGCGCTACTCGTGCTGAATCTCGTCAACTAGTTAGCCACAAGTCTATTCTAGTTAACGGTAAAGTTGTAAACGTTCCTTCTTTCAAAGTAGCGGCAAACGACGTTGTTTCTATCCGCGAGAAAGCTAAACAGCAATCTCGTATTAAAGCGGCTCTAGAAGTTGCTGAACAACGTGAAAAGCCAACTTGGATTGAAGTAGATGCTGGCAAAATGGAAGGTACATTCAAGCGTATGCCTGAGCGTTCTGACCTATCAGCTGACATCAATGAACACTTGATCGTCGAACTTTACTCTAAGTAAGGTTAAAAAAAGAGAGGACACAATGCAGGGTTCTGTAACAGAATTTCTTAAGCCGCGTCTTGTTGACATTGAACAGATCAATACGACACACGCGAAAGTAACTCTTGAGCCATTAGAGCGCGGTTTCGGCCACACTCTAGGTAATGCTCTTCGCCGCATTCTTCTATCTTCTATGCCGGGTTGTGCCGTAACAGAAGTTGAAATTGAAGGTGTGCTACACGAATACAGCACTAAAGAAGGCGTTCAGGAAGATATCCTGGAAATCCTTCTAAACCTTAAAGGTTTGGCTGTACGCGTTGCTGAAGGCAAAGATGAAGTGTTTATTACACTGAACAAATCAGGCTCAGGCCCTGTTGTTGCAGGTGACATCACCCACGATGGTGATGTAGAGATCGCTAACCCTGAGCACGTAATTTGTCACCTAACGGATGACAACGCTGAGATCGCTATGCGTATCAAAGTAGAACGTGGTCGTGGTTACGTTCCAGCTTCAGCTCGTATCCATACTGAAGAAGATGAGCGTCCTATCGGTCGTCTACTAGTTGACGCTACTTACAGCCCGGTTGATAAAATCGCTTACGCTGTAGAAGCGGCACGTGTAGAACAACGTACTGATTTAGACAAGCTTGTTATCGATATGGAAACGAACGGTACTCTAGAACCTGAGGAAGCAATCCGTCGTGCAGCTACTATTTTAGCTGAACAATTGGATGCGTTCGTAGATCTTCGTGATGTACGTGTACCTGAGGAGAAGGAAGAGAAGCCAGAATTCGATCCTATCCTACTACGTCCTGTAGACGATCTTGAACTAACAGTTCGCTCTGCTAACTGTTTGAAAGCAGAAGCGATTCACTACATCGGTGATCTTGTACAGCGCACTGAGGTTGAGCTACTTAAAACGCCAAACCTTGGTAAGAAATCTCTTACAGAGATTAAAGATGTGCTTGCTTCACGTGGTCTTTCTCTAGGCATGCGTCTAGAAAACTGGCCACCAGCGTCAATCGCTGAAGATTAATCGAAAAGTTAGAAGGATTAGGTCATGCGCCATCGTAAAAGTGGTCGTCAACTCAACCGCAACAGCAGTCATCGCAAAGCGATGTTCAGCAACATGGCTAGCTCTCTTGTTCGTCACGAAGTTATTAAAACTACCGTGCCTAAAGCAAAAGAACTACGTCGCGTAATTGAGCCATTGATTACCCTAGCTAAGACAGACAGTGTTGCTAACCGTCGTCTTGCATTTGCTCGCACTCGTGATAACGAAGTTGTGGCAAAACTATTTAATGAACTAGGCCCGCGTTTCGCGGCTCGCCAAGGTGGTTACACTCGCATTCTTAAATGTGGTTTCCGTACTGGTGATAAAGCTCCAATGGCTTACATTGAGCTTGTAGACCGCCCAGCTGCTGAAGAAGCTGCTGAGTAATCTATACTAGATTCTTAATACAAAAGCCGAGCATTAGCTCGGCTTTTTTGTGTCTGTAGAACAAGGAAAAGATAATAGAAATTGCACCATGATGTTTGGCACTTTTTGCTTGTCTTATCTGCTCCAATTTTCAAAAATGTCTCGTATCTCGTATCTCGTATCTCGTATCTCGTATCTCGTATCTCGTATCTCGTATCTCGTATCTCAAATATCTTTTCTTCCACGCACAAAAAAGAGCACCGAAGTGCTCCTATCAGATTTTAAGCTAGCTATTAATAACTAACGCTTATTGCCAAACAGCTGCAAGTGAATCCATCAGGCCGCTCGTTGCACCTTGTGACTGCAGTGCTTGAAGAATGATGGGTGCAAATGTTGTAACCATTGATGGATCCATACCTAATCCAGAAAACGCACTTTCAACGGCACCTTGTGAGCTTAATAGCGATGATAGCCCCGTAGACTCAAGGCTCGACATACCCGGAATCAGCGTTGCGAGTTCTTTGTTGTCGGCTGTGCCAAGTGAGTTTTGTGCAAGGGCTAACATTGAACCAATACCGCCAACTGCTTGGTCACTGCTAACAGAAGCTTGGTCAGCTACCGTATCTACAAGTGGTGTTGTTTCGTTCTGTTGAGACCACATATTCACTGCTGCCATCAGTGCAGTTTGGGATAGTTGGGAATAGTTGGTATCTGATGATGAACTTGTTTGTTCAGAGTCGCTCGTGCTAGCGCAAGAGACAACAGCAAGGCTGCTTAAAACTGTGATGAGTACTTTCTTCATTATTCGTCCTTAAGTAATAAAGTAATTTACTCTTTCACTATAAACGAAAAACGGCGATGTAGTCACATCGCCGTTGGATTATTTCAATTTTATTTGCCAATAGTATTTTGTTTTACTAAAGGTTTTTATAAAAATTAAAGAATAGCTAGAAGTTCTACTTCAAATACTAGAGCAGCAAATGGTGGGATTGCAGCACCTGCGCCACGCTCACCGTATGCTAGATCTTGAGGGATGTATAGCTTCCACTTAGAGCCAACAGGCATCATTTGTAGAGCTTGTACCCAACCTTGAATTACGCCAGTTACAGGGAATTCAGCAGGTTGACCGCGAGATACAGAGCTGTCGAAAACAGTACCGTCAGTTAGTTCGCCGTGGTAGTGAACACGTACTTGCTTGTCTGCAGTTGGGATTTCGCCAGTACCTTCAGTTAGTACTTCGTACTGAAGACCAGACTCAAGAACCGTTACTTCTGAACGAAGAGCGTTGTCAGCTAGGAAAGCTTCGCCGTCAGCAGCAGCAGCTTTAGCTAGTTCTTGACGTGCAGCTTCACCGCGAGTGTGTAGCTCTTGTAGTGCGTTGTTGATTTCGTCAACTTCGATAGCTGGCATGTCGCCAACTAGAGCTGTTGCGATACCAGCAGCGATTGCGTCAACGTTTAGGCCTTCAAGACCAGAACCAGCAAGTTGTTGGCCCATTTGTAGACCGATACCGTAGCTAGCTTTTTGCTCTACAGTTTCAAATTTTACTTCAGACATGAAAAGTCACTCTTTTTGTCAGTACGAAAAAGGTAAGAATACCAGTATTAGCAGCGTGAAGAAACGGCTAGTCCCTGATCACTTGCGCTTTACTGTGCCCAAATCACAGCCATGTCAATTTTCTCGCTTTGGGCCTTGTTGTGACGGAAAGATCTATACTGTTGGTACTTTGGTTTTTATACTGTAGTTATTCAATGTATAGGACGCAGTGGTATGAATCGTCGTCAAAAGAAAAAACAGAAAGTTGACCACTTAGCAGAATTCAAGGATCGACTGAATCAGGTCAAAGAGAAATTGAGTTCGATCGATGTGAAGAAAATGAAAACCTCGACAGCGCAAACTTGGGGTTCATTGCCGAAGTTACACCAAAGACTGTTGATGGTGATTTCTCCGATCGTACTGATATTACTTTTTGTGCCGCTACCAGAACCTAAAGTAGACACAGCTCCAACAACATCGCGCGTTGAGCTTGAAATAAACACCGTCGGCTTAAGCGAACAGCAAAATGCCAAGAACAGCTCATTAGAACCGAGTAACAAAAATTGGCAGGAGTACCTTGTTAAGCAAGGGGATACGTTAGCGCAGGTTTTTCGAAACAACGATTTGCCATTGTCTGACTTGAATGCGTTAGTGCGAATTGAAGGTGCAGATAAGCCGCTCAGTCAGATTCGTAAAGGCCAGCTGGTTCGTTTCAAACTTGCTGAAACTGGGCAGTTGGACATTCTTCAGCTAGAGAAAGGCGACACTTCGGTGATGTTCTTCCGCTTATCCGATGGTGGCTTTGGTCGCAGTAAGTAGATGAATAGTGAGCCTGAGTTAAAGCGCTTCACCAGACACAGATAAACGATAGAAAAGAGCTAAGCATTAGCTCTTTTTTTTGGTCGCTTGAAAGGGGCGAGTGGCAAGATGATAAGCATGATTCCGATAAAGGTTAATGTATCCGGAATCTCATCGAACCATATTGCACCTATTAGCGCGACAAACACCAATCCTGAATACTCAGCCAAGGCAATTTGGCTAGAGTGTGCTTTTTGATAGGCAGCAACCGCAAGGCCGTTGTAACTTAAGATTAGCGTCGCACTCAGGGCTATGTATCCCAAATGCTCCACAGACACTGGCTGCCAGTATAAGAAGCACAGTACTAATGAGGCTGGAATAGAGAATAAGGTTGTCCACCACAGCGTAGTGACCACCGTTTGCTCACTAGGAAGCTTTCTTACGAGTACATTAAATAGTGCTAGGGTGAGTGCTGTCCCCAAAGCAAACAGTGCCGCCCAATGAAATTGTGATGGCCTCAAGACAATCAATGCACCAATAAAACCTATGGTTGTGCCGATAACCTTGCCGAGTGCCGGTTGCTCTTTCAATAGCAACATTGAGAGCGGCAACATCAGTAAAGGCGCGACATAAAATACTGCGTTGGCGGTTGCCAAAGACAAGTGAGTGATCGCGACCACCATGCACCCACTGCCGGTCAGAATTAACTGACCTCGAATGAAGGTTACCTTAGCCTGCTGTAAGCGCCGTTGTTCTTTTTTCTGCTGTAGCCACAAAGGGGTGATGATGACCAGAGATATCAACTGTCGGAAAAAAATATACTGTAAGGGCGGTACTTCGCCATTTAACAGCTTTACCGCTACGTCGGAAAGCGAGGCAAACAAGTTACCTGCAACCAACAATAGAATACCGGCAGTGATATTCGTCATTATTTTTCTAATCTCATGTCTATATGAGGAATGTCATCTTCGAGATACATATCCGAGATGGTGTTGAAGCCGTGGCTCGCATAGAAGTTTTCTAGGTGTTGCTGCGCGCCAATATCAATGGCCGTATTTGGCCAAAGAGCCTCGCAGCGTGTTAATGCTTCTTTGATTAATTGATGCCCCAAGCCACCACCTCTTGCCGATTGCTTGGTTGCGACTCGACCGATGCTGGTGTTGTCGTAAGAGGTACCTGGTGGTAATAAACGTGCACACGCTACCAACTCTTCATCAGCATAGCCAAGCAGGTGCTCAACACCCGCGAGTGTATCTTTACCGTCCAGCTCTGGATAAGGACAAGTCTGCTCGACCACAAATACATCGACTCTTAATTTAAGTAGTTGATAAAGCTGTTGTGTTGAGAGTTCAGAAAAAGGAATTGAGTGCCAAGTGATCATGTTTACATCCAGAGATTATCGATGCTCTGAATGTACTATGCGCGATGATTGTTGGCATTAACTATTGTTAATTCGACCTTTAATTCTGCTCAGGCTGATTGCGGTTATTCCTAGGTAGGCTGTAATTTGATTGTCGTTCAAGCGCTGCTCAAGGTCGGGATAGTGCTCGCAGAACAGCTGATAGCGTTGCTCTGGTGTATAGAGCAGCATGAAGCGTTCTTTGTTTTCCTTATGCATCAGTTGTGTTTCTAACAGCTTTAAATACAAAGGATTATTTGATGCACGCCACTCGATAACCGCATTCATTGGCAGCTCTAACATGGTGATGGGTGTCAGCGTTTCTAATAGGTAAGGAGAGGCTTGGTTCTTTATCAGACTCTCAAAGCCGATGATCCAATCTTGTTCCCAATAGAACTCTTTGCTGTATTGCTTACCATCATCAGTGAGGTAGCAGGCATGGCACAAGCCTTCAAGTACAAAGTAGATTGAACTCGCCATCTCACCTTGATTGATCAAGATGTGTCTGGTTGGCAGCTCAAGTGGCTTGGCGACAGCGAGTAGAGATTCAATCTGGCTTTCAGAGAAGTCGAAGCTTTGCAGTTGTTCGATAAAAGAGGTGTGCATGAAAATAACCTATCCCAAATAAGTGCCGAAATCATCGCACTTATTTGGAGAGAGGTACAGAGCAGGATAAATCAGAGGCGTGCGTGTTGCTCTAGGTAATCTTGAGCAAGTTCTCTGCCCATGTATTTACCTAAGGTCTTCAATGGAACCTTCTTAAGGTTCACCACAATCAAGCCATCCAAGGCATCATTAAACGATGGGTCGACATTAAAACACACCAGTTTACCGTTCATCCCTAGATATTGGCGCAGCAGTACCGGCAGGCCTTTACCTTGCTCCATGCGTGCTAACACTTTAGAGAGCAGAGGCACACTCGCCAGTGAAGAGAGCAGGTGATTTTGCCAGAACACATGACTGCTGGTATTGAGTGGTGACGAAGGTGAAACCAAATTCGCCTTTTCCTCATCATAATGGTGGATTGATAACGTGGTCGCGATCAACAGACGCGCATTGTGGCTGTAATCATTACTGATACTGACAGGGCCGAACAGATGGGTGTATTGAGGGTGATGAGACACAAAGGTCGCGATACCTTTCCACAATAGTAGCAGTGAGTTCAGACTCTTTTGGTAAGGTTTACTTACTACCGATCGCCCAAGCTCAATGCTGTTTTCTAGAGTATCAATGAATTCTTGGTTGTAGTTAAACAGGCTACGAGAGTAGAGCTGATCAAGCCCGTGCTCAGCGATGAGTTTGTCGACCATACCGAGTCGATACGCGCCAACCAGTTCTGCCTTGGTTTTATTCCACACAAACAGTTGATGGTAGTAAAGGTCATACTCATCTAAATCACAGGCCAGCCCGCTGCCTTCTCCGACTTCTCTAAAGCTTTCTTCTCTTACTCGACCAATCTCGCGCATTAAGTTAGGAATGGATTGGCTTGGTGTGCAGTAGACCTCAAAGTTCCCTTGCTCGAGCAGTTTCATCTCTTCAGGGAGTGAGTCTATCTCTATTGATAAGACTTCTGGTGGAATAGGCGCTATCACTTGGGTATCGAAAGAGGGCGCGTGGATTGGCGTGTTCGGACTATCTTGTTGACTCATTAGATAGGTATTAAGTCGTAGGTAGTTGACGATATCCATCTCTTTTTCAAACGATTTTATCTCTGAATACGGAATCGATGAGCCAATCGAGATAGAGATAGTTGTCGCTTGTTTATTAAGAAGTTCACGCCCGAGTAGAGCGGTTCTCAACAGTGGATGAACACGACCCGCTTGATAGAAAAGCTCACTGTTCTTGCCATTGATAAAGATAGGTACCGTGGTGGCTTGGTGACGTTTGACGAATTTCGCTACCGACTTGCTCCACTCGATGTCTGTCAGTGTTTTTGCCCCTTTACGGTAGCTTGATACTTCACCTGCTGGGAATACAATCAATAGTCCACCATCAGCCAAATGACGATTGGCATCTCGAATCGCTTTGGCATTGGTGCGTTTCGATTCTTTACTGTTAAAGACATCGACACCGATGAAAAGATCATCCAGTTCAGGCAGGCGCTTAAGTAACTCATTGGCCAGCACCTTCACATCCTTTCTTACTGATCCTACGAGATCGGCAAGGATCACGCCTTCGATCGCACCAAGCGGGTGGTTCGCCACAATCACGACAGGCCCTTCTTCCGGGATGTTTTCCGTGCTTCCCGATGCAACCGAGTAGTCGATATTGAGCGCCGACAGAGTGTAATTCATGAATTCGAAGCTAGATAACTCGTTTTTACGATCTTGGTAGAGTCGGTCTAGCTTAGATAGCCCAGTTGCCCACTCGACAACAGACTCACCTAAACCAAAAGGCGTGTAACGTGGTAAACGAAAAGGACTATCAATCATAATGAAATTACCTTACTTAATCAGTTGCGGCCAAACTTTATCGGCTTGTTGAATATGCTGTGCTTGGTCTTGTTCCCAGCGCTGCTTAATCTCTTGGTCGTAGTTAAGATAAAGTTTGTCATCAACTATGGTCCAATACTGTGGGTCACCTGGTGCGAAGTCGTTTTTGGCAGAAACGGCCCATGCGCAATAACCACCATATTGAGGGGCATATTTTTCAGGATTATTAACAAATAAAGTCAGATTCTTTTCAGAAGAGAAATACCAGTCCGCGCCTTTGTACTCTGTGCTGAACTTCTTGCTCCCTTCAACAGGCTTCCCAGACGTGAAATAAGCCACGGTATCGTAGCCATCGAGTGCCTTACTGCTAAAGAAGCCGGTATAGATTTCATCGGCGGCAAATACGTACGGGCTAACAAGTAGCAGAACCATGGTGAATAGTTTTCTCATGATGGACTCCATCTATAGATTGATTGCGGGTGATAAATCAAAGGTAAAGCGCTGCTGATTTATCTGACATGGTTTAATGGGTTCGCATGGTGAGCCGGGTGCATAAAACATAGAGGCTTGACCATGCAGGTTACGTAAGTGTGTAAAGCTCACGGTATGTGCGTCTTCGCGATGCATACAGGTCGTTAAATGAGGTTGCTCATTGTGATGGTGAGAGTGGAACATCAGTAAGTTCTGTTGATTCTTACCTGCCGCCATGATCTGATCATATTTTGCTTGTCGGTAGGCTTGCACTCGCTCTAAATCAACACCGGATGAGAAGAGTGGAGAATCAGTGTCGACTATTTTCTGTTGAATACCATCCCACATGTAGGCGATAACCAGACCATTGTGTTGGGTTAGATTGGGCGCGAAAGCTAGCAAGGTAAATGGGGCAAAAGAGTGTAGGTCTAGCTTGTGAAACGCTTCAGATAGCTGACTGATATTACGACTCGATGATAGGTTTTTAAGTAGCAAACCGCGGCTTACTAAAGGGCCAACGGGCACTGTGCCTTGATAGTTATTGAGTAGGCATAGCGAAAGCCCGAACTCATTGATACTTATCCAGCTACCGCCGCCAGTTGGGTCGAGTGGCATAATGATATCGACACCGTTGACTCGATATTGTCTGGGTGGCATTGCCAGTGCTCGCGTCTTTTGTTCATCACGATTAAAAAAGACCTGATAACCATTCTCTTCAAGCAGCCAAGATACTGAACACATGATTATTGCTCCCTCAGATAGCTGTTGGTGGTTGGGGCATAACCAAAGGTGTTGCAGGTCTCGACGTCTAGGAAGGTGGTGATCACCTTGATCATCGCGTAATGATGATTGGCATGCAGTGCGGCAAAGGTGACCTCTCTTTCGAGCGTTGAAGGCAGGCTTGCGAACACTTGAGCATCCATCGAAACCTCGGTTTGGATCATGATAGGCGCTTCGAGATCTCGACGGTCTAATCGTTCAAGCCAGTTGATCACATAGTGGATCTCTTTGACTGCAATAGAGCGGTCGTATTCGACAGGATGACCACGACGACGAGTGTTGTAATCAACGGCCTCATCCTCTTTTAAAATCAAGGCGTGAAAAAGATCCAGTGTGTGACGAGTATGTTCACCGATAGAGCTTGTAACGTGTGGCTTTGCTCGTGTCAGGTAATCGCTGTCAGAAATCGCTAACAAAAACTCTAGACCCTGATTCAATATCTCTACCGCTCCCTTGATACTAGGAGAGAAAGAAGTAAGGGCGCTCGGTTGGGCTATGGGGTTCATTCATGATCCTCGTGCAAAGTTAGTCGGTAGTCGGATATTGTTGAACAAGACGTCGCTCTTCTTGCCACGCCGCAAATAAGCTCTTGAAAGAAGGGGATTGGTGGCCTCGTTGTTTTTGCTGAGCGCCAATATCAAAAAGAATGCGATATTGCAGGAGTAGCGTAGAAAATATCTCTCGTAATGGGGTGTTGCGATCCCAGATATGTCCAGCCTCACTGCTTGCGCCATTGACCTCAAGAATCGTGAAATCCTCACCGTTCATTAGGCTGTACATGTCTTTAAACTTGACGTCGAGTCGACCAAAGTGAAAGCCATCGAAGTCGTCGAATATCTCGTCTAAGCGTTCTGTTAGAGCCTGAGTGATGTATTGATTACCGTCTCGGAAGATACAGCCACGGCTATGGCTGCCTGCAAACGCGAGTTGGAACTCTTCACCCTCTGCGAGCACTTGATCCAATTTATCTTCATGCCTTGGTAGATACAGGTGGCTGAGTTGCCCAGCGCGCGGGCTGTTTTCAATTAACTGCTTGAGTGTCGACTTGCCATCACCCATCACCATTGGCGCATATTTGAGTGTGATCGAGATGATCTCACCTTGCTTTTTATTTGGGTAACGAACGTAGAAAACACCCGCTTCGGCTTGATAAGGCGCCTTTTTTTGCAGTAGAAAGCGAGC
Source organism: Vibrio sp. ZF57 (assembly GCF_001691235.1). Taxonomy (NCBI): domain Bacteria; kingdom Pseudomonadati; phylum Pseudomonadota; class Gammaproteobacteria; order Vibrionales; family Vibrionaceae; genus Vibrio; species Vibrio sp. ZF57. The sequence goes on from NZ_MAKD01000075.1 coordinate 178,859, forward strand.
ATTATTTGGGAAAGATTCGACATATTGCTCAAGTTGAACTTGGTTGTTGATCAGCTTAACGCCAACACCTCGACAGCCAAGATCCGGCTTAGCCACGATAGGGAAATCAAGATCCGTTTGTATGAGTGCGCTGCGTGCGTCTTCGGCTTGTTTTTTACTGCCGAGATCCGTTTTGGTTAGGGTTATAAACGGTGAGATCCAACGCTGACTTGAAGATCCGGCAAGGCTCAATATCTCATGTTTTGATTCGCCTACCATGCCGCTTAACTTAATGCTTGGATTGGCGATGAGCGGCAGCGCCCAGTCAAAGTGCCGTAACCCTTGCATCAGGCTTTGAATGACCACTGGCGTGTAGAAGAACCAAGTCGGAAGAAACTCATAAGGAGAGACACTTCGCACGGTATCTTTTTCAAGCAGAGGCATACCTGCATTAATTTGATGTGCGGGAATGATGCGAATATCTTGCGGTGAACTCATGATAGCCCTCTAGAGTAGGTTTTATTCATTAATCGATTGCCGATAAACAGCAAAACGATGGCACACGGGATGATGATCCATTGATATTCAGAGGCTTGCAGCCAGGCTGATGTCCCTAAATAGTAGATGGCAGAGAAGACAATGCCAGTCCAGAGCGCAGTTGCGCTGATGACGGCAAATAAGAAAGTAGGCAGTGGGATGGCGAAAAAGCCACTCAGAGTAAAACCAACGGTGCGTAGCCCAGGAATAAAGCGGATAACAAAAAGGCTGCTGAATGCGTTTTGGCGTAATTTGGTACGAAGCGAACGAAAGTACTTATTGGTGAGGGCTTTATATCGAACGCCTCGGAAGTAACGTCCTGATTTACCAAGGTAATAAAGACCAAGATCACCAGTGGCAATGCCAATGAAAATTGCAAGTAACGCATATTGCGGTGGGATGAGTGCTTGAGTCGCTAAACCAGCGGCCGTCACGATTGCCAGATCTTCAAGCAGGTAAGAAAGCGCGATAATGCCAAGCATCAGCCATAGCAGCGACTCCTCCCCTGAATGTAACCATGCTTGAATGCTCTCGACGGTGCCCATCAAATGTCCTTATCTATCCTATAGATGAATGGCTTACCGGCCATTCATTGAGTGTAGTAAATTAAATAGACAGGAGGAGCTCAGAAAAACTTACAGCGAATTGCTGCTTTTTTACGTTGATTGGATTCAATAGGTGATTTGAGGTGTGCGATATTAGGCGAAGAATGAGCAGGAGTTTAAGCTTCGAAAGCTGAGGCCTTACACTAAGAATTTAGATAAGAAAAGAAAAAGGCTGAGTCGTTAAACTCAGCCTTTTAGAAGGTTAACTATTGATTACTAGAGTAATCTATTTAGTTAGATCAATTTGGTAAACGCCGAAACCAACATCGTCAGTGGCAACACGTTTCATTGGGTATTGACCCTTCTCTTTAATGAACTGTGCCGCTTTCTCACTTGGCGACGTTTCAAAGCGGATATCTAGCTTGTTATCCGTTTTGATTGGTGAAAATGACCAATTGTTATCTGCGCTTGGGCTCACTTGACCTTGTTCTTTGCTTACGCGAGAGATGTAGTTTGCAAGAACAGTACGGTTCTCATCTGGTGCATCAAATGCGATGAAGTCTTCACCTGTGCCTGGGAACTTAGCGCTGTATGCACGGTAGTTGTTGGTTGCGATCAGGAAGTCTTGCTTCATGTCGATTGGCTTACCTTGGTAAGTTAGGCCAACAATACGCTGTGAGTCAGGGTTAACGACTTTACAGTTTGCATCGTATTTCGCAGGTTGAGTTACGTCGATTTGGTAATCAACACCGTCGATAACATCGAAGTTGTAAGTGCGGAAGTTATCCCACTCGATCAACTGTTGTGGTGCTGTTGAGTTAACATCAACTTGGTTGAATTGACCAGCAGAACACTCAAGCCACTCTTTTACTTCGTGACCTGTTACCTTCATCGCAACTAGTGTGTTCGGGTAAAGGTATAAGTCAGCTGCGTTACGGAATGTCAGTTGACCAGATTCAACTTCAGTGAAGTTCGCTGGGTCATTCTTACGGCCACCAGCTTTGAATGGTGCAGCCGCGGAAAGTACTGGCGTACCATCTAGGTCAGGGTCACCTTGGATGAACTGTTCAACGTAATCTTTCTGTGCAAGGTTAACGATTTGAACTGTTGGATCGTCTTGTACTAGAGACAAGAAGCTGTACATCACATCGTCTGCTTTACCAATCGGTTGGTTAACAAACTCACGAGTACCAGCGTGGTCTTTTTCTAGTGCTGTTACGATGCCTTCATCAGCCGCAGCAAGAGATTTCTTCTCGATCTTGTCGTAGATAGGGCGTGCTTCTGATTGGCCTTTAACGACTTCCCACTTACCGTCTTTTTGTGCAAGTGTTAGATCCATAACACCAACGTGGCTACCCCAACGACCAGGCATTACTGCCACAACGCCGTTCATGGTGCCCGTTTCGTTGTCGATGCCTTGAATGTCATCAAAACCTTTACCTGGGAAAACTGCGTGAGAGTGGCCGAATGCGATCGCATCGATGCCGTCTACTTCAGATAGGTAGAACGTTGAGTTCTCTTCGCCATTTTTGTATGGGTCAGTTGATACGCCTGAGTGAGGGATAGCAACGATAACCTCTGCACCTTCCGCTTTCATTTGAGGCACTAACTCGTTAGCCGTCTCAATGATATCGCGAGCGATCACTTTGCCTTCTAGATTCTTCTTATCCCACGTCATGATTTGTGGTGGAACAAAACCGATGTAACCCACTTTTACTTCGTGCTCTACGCCAGCAGTATCTTCGAACGTGTGCGTCTTGATGATGTAAGGCGTGAAGTAGTGTTCTTTGGTTTCTGCGTCGTAAACGTTAGCACTGATGTAAGGGAAATCAGCGTCGTTGATCGATTCTTCTAGGAACTCAAGACCGTAGTTGAATTCGTGGTTACCTAGGTTTGCAGCGTCGTAGCTTAGTTGGTTCATTGCTTTATATGCAGGGTGAACTTCGCCAGCTTCGATGCCTTTGTCTGCCATGTAGTCACCCATTGGGCTACCTTGCAGTAAGTCACCGTTATCAACTAAAACGCTGTTGGTTACTTCGCTTTGAGCTTCTTTTACTAAAGTTGCAGTACGTGCTAAGCCGATTTTTTTCGATGGCTTGTCTTTGTAGTAGTCGTAATCCATTAGGTTGGTATGGATATCCGTCGTTTCTACGACACGTAATTTAATCACTTCATCGGTATCTGGTGTTGTTGTGCAGCCTGCTAAAGTCAAACCAAGACCCGCAAGTACAGCCAATGACAAAGGTTTCATTGCAACTTTCATTTTGTAGCTCCAAAGTGGATAGTAGAAAATTCGTTGCGTAATGTAACAAAACCGAATGAAACAATGATTACAACGAATGTTAATTCGTGACTTAGATCGATTACTTTATGGTGTTCTGCAAGACGCCTCCCAAAGCTGCTCAATCGATGCGCAACTGATATCGATAATATTAGTCCATTCATTTCACCTGCTTATCGGTAAATTCAATCCCTTATCAGCTTTTCGAATAAAAAATGAAATTTTAGAATTTCCAGTAATATGAGAGGCTCGTCATAATGCCTATATCAAGGACGTATCAGGCAGACGAATAGCAAGGATAGCTCAACACGAAGCTTCTGTTTTCTTCTAGTGCCAATACTCCCATTCACTCAAGTGGATGAGTTAAATCCCATGCTTGACAAGAACAAGTAATGAATTGCTCGTAACGCGAGCCTTAAAGGAAGCACTGAAATGGACCAAGAACGTTTAACCCACCTAAAACAGCTCGAAGCGGAAAGTATTCATATTATCCGTGAAGTAGCGGCTGAGTTTGATAACCCAGTGATGATGTACTCCATCGGAAAAGATTCTTCTGTGATGCTTCATTTAGCTCGCAAAGCGTTTTATCCAGGCAAGATTCCATTCCCGCTATTGCATGTAGATACGGATTGGAAATTCCGCGAGATGATTGAGTTTCGTGATCGTACGGCTAAAAAGTACGGCTTCGACCTTTTAGTACATAAGAACCCAGAAGGTATTGAGATGGGTTGTAGCCCATTTGTACATGGTTCTTCGAAGCACACTGACATCATGAAAACACAGGGCCTTAAGCAGGCGTTAAACAAGTATGGGTTCGATGCAGCTTTTGGTGGTGCGCGTCGTGATGAAGAAAAATCTCGTGCGAAAGAACGTGTTTACTCTTTCCGCGATAAGAACCATACGTGGGATCCAAAAAACCAGCGTCCAGAGCTTTGGTACACTTACAACGGTCAGGTTAATAAGGGCGAAAGCATTCGTGTCTTCCCGCTATCTAATTGGACTGAGCTCGATATCTGGCAATACATCTACCTAGAGAGCATCGATATTGTTCCACTTTACCTTTCAGACAAACGCCCTGTAGTTGAGCGTGATGGCATGCTGATCATGGTTGATGATGACCGTATGGAGCTGCAAGAAGGTGAAGTGATTGAAGAGAAAAGCGTTCGTTTTCGTACTTTAGGCTGTTACCCATTAACCGGAGCGGTTGAATCTGAGGCGAATACGCTAACAGGCATTATTGAAGAGATGCTGGTGGCGACGTCTAGTGAGCGTCAAGGTCGAGCAATTGACCATGATCAGTCGGGCTCTATGGAGCTGAAAAAGCGCCAAGGTTATTTCTAAGAATCTAAGGAAAGAAAAATGAATAGTGCAGTAGAAGCCGAATTGGCTGAACTAGGGATTGAAGGTTATCTAAGTCAGCATCAGCATAAATCTATGCTTAGATTTTTAACTTGTGGCTCGGTAGATGACGGTAAAAGTACGTTAATCGGTCGCTTGCTCCATGATACAAAGCAGATTTATGAAGATCAGCTAGCAGCGGTTCACTCTGATAGCCAACGAGTGGGTACCACGGGTGAGAAACCTGATTTAGCACTGCTTGTTGATGGCTTGCAGGCTGAGCGTGAGCAAGGGATTACGATCGATGTGGCTTATCGTTACTTCTCGACTCAAAAGCGTAAATTCATTATTGCTGATACCCCAGGGCATGAGCAGTACACGCGCAACATGGCAACAGGCGCTTCAACGTGTGATCTAGCGGTGATCTTGATTGATGCTCGTAAGGGCGTTCTGGATCAAACACGTCGTCACTCGTTTATTTCTAACCTGCTTGGTTTGAAGCACTTCATCGTCGCAGTCAACAAAATGGATCTCGTCGAGTACTCGCAAGATCGTTTTGAGGAGATTCGCGATCAGTATCTAGAGTTTGCAGAAAACCTAGAAGGTGAAACCAATATTCAGATCTTGCCAGTATCGGCGCTTGAAGGCATCAACGTTGCTGCACCAAGTAAAGAGCTTGCATGGTTCGAAGGCCCATCTCTGCTAGAAGTGTTAGAGAACGTCGACATTGACCAAAAGCGTTCGGCAGGTGAATTCCGATTCCCAGTTCAGTACGTCAATCGTCCTAACTTAGACTTCCGCGGTTTTGCTGGCACCGTTGCCTCTGGCCGTGTCAGTGTCGGTGATGAAATCAAGGCGCTGCCGTCGGGTAAAACCTCTAAGGTTGCACGCATTGTAACTTTTGATGGTGATTTGGAGTCTGCGCAAGCGGGCTTGGCAGTAACACTGACCCTTGAAGATGAGATTGATATCAGTCGTGGTGATTTGATTGTGCTAGAAAACGCGCAGATTGAATCCACTAACCACGTATTGGCTGACATCGTGTGGATGACAGAGCAACCATTGCAACCGGGCAAAGCTTACGACATCAAGATCGCAGGCAAGAAAACCGTTGGTCAGGTTGAAACGGTTCGTCACCAATACGACATCAACAACCTATCGACTCACGCTGTCGATGAGTTGCCATTGAATGGCATTGGCTTGTGTGAATGGTCACTGAACGAGACTGTCGCGCTGGATAAATACCGTGAAAGTGCCGATACCGGTGGCTTCATCGTTATCGACCGACTAACCAACGTGACGGTTGGCGCGGGTTTGATTCGAGACCGTTTGGACTCTGTTGAACAGCAAGTCGGTAACTTCTCTGCATTTGAACTTGAGTTCAACGCATTGGTTCGCAAACATTTCCCTCATTGGGATGCCAAAGATCTAAGCCAACTACTGAAGTCATAAACGACCAAGTAACAGCTTATTGAATCAGGCGGAAACCGATCGTTTCCGCCATAAAGGACGGGTATATGTGGCAACAAGGATTTGTATTAGCGATTTTGCTCGGCATCATTACTTGCCTGCTCGTTACCCGTATTAAGCCAAGCTTTATCTTTGCTGGCGCGGCGTTTATTGCTTTTATGGCTGGTATGATCGATTTGTCGAGCTTAGCCAATAACTTCACTAACTCCTCGTTACTGACTTTAATTCTTCTTATCCTCGCATCAAGTGCGTTGGAGAAAACTCGCTTAATCAGTTGGGTTAGCCGTAATATCTCTGAAGGTAGGCTAGGTACCGTGGTTGCGAAGTTGGGTATTTCCACAGCGTTACTTTCTTCTTTTACTAATAACACGGCGGTGGTTGTTTCTTTGATCGGGGCGATCAAACGTAATCAACAACATGCGCCATCTAAACTGCTTATCCCTTTGTCATACGCTGCCATCTTAGGTGGAACCCTGACATTGATCGGCACCTCTACCAACTTGATCATCAATAGCTTTGTTGAAGATGCTGGACTGCCAAGCTTAAACTTTTTTACACCGACCTTGATCGGTTTAGCGGTGTTGGTCGGCGGTGTGTTGATCCTCATTCCTCTGAGCTACTTCTTACCCAGCTACGATGATGGTTCTCAAGATGATCTGCCTTACTTTCTCGAGGCGCGAGTTGAGCCGGGTTCTCCTTTAGTTGGCCGCAGCGTCAGCGAGAATAACCTCAGAGCATTGAGAAAACTGTTCTTAGCGGAAGTGATTCGAGACGGTAAAACAACCGCGTCTATTGACCCTGATTTTATTCTTCAAGCTCGTGATCGACTACTGTTTTGTGGTGATGTCGAGAGTGTTGCGACACTGCAAGAGATCCAAGGGCTAACTCTGTTTGGTCAGCACCACCTGAACGGCCAGAGCTTTGTTGAGGTCGTAGTCAGTTCATCGGCAAGCTTCTGTAATAAAACCCTCAAGACCAGCCAGTTTAGAGATCGCTTCGATGCGGTTGTGGTTGCTATTCGTCGTGGTCATGAACGCCTTGAAGGTGGCCTTGGAAACATCACATTAACCGCCGGCGATACCTTGATTTTGGTTCCAGGCAAACGTTTTGAAGAACAGCGTCAACAACACAATAAAGAGTTTGTGTTGATGAACGACCTAGACTCAAGCGCCAAGCTTGATGCCGATAAATCGACGTTTGTGTTGCTCGGTTTTGCCAGTGTGATTGGGTTATCGCTCGCTGAAGTCGTGCCGATTATTAAAGGGCTAGCGGGATTTTTATTATTGCTGGTGGCATTTGGTGTAGTACAACTTGGTGAGCTTCGCCGCCGCTTCCCCGTCGATATTGTCGTGATCGTTGGTTCGGCACTCTCTATTGCTCAACTGATGATTTCATCTGGGTTGTCTGAGCGAATGGGGCTGATGTTTATGGAGGCCTTTAATGGCTGGGGCGTATTTGGAGCGCTAGTCGCGACCTATTTCATGACGTTGGTCCTGACTGAGTTGGTGACCAATAATGCGGCAGCGGCACTCTCATTCCCCATTGGCTACAGTATGGCCGTGGGCTATGGCGTCGATCCAATGCCGTTTATTATGGCGGTTCTGTTTGGTGCCAGTGCCAGTTTTATTTCGCCATACGGCTACCAAACCAACTTACTTGTTTATAGCGTAGGTAATTACCACCTTACGGATTATCTGCGCATCGGCATCCCAATCTCGATTGTTTATTCGGGTTTGGTGCTGACCCTAATTCCTTATTTTTTCCCATTTTAATGCTGTTTATTTAAAGGACTAATTATGACCGCAGTACTCAAACCAAAAGATGAGAATGTTGTGTGGCATCAACACTCGATTGATAAAACATTTCGCTCTGATCTGAAATCACAAAAGCCAGCCGTGCTCTGGTTCACGGGATTATCTGGTTCTGGGAAGTCGACAGTCGCTGGAGCATTAGAAAATCGCTTGGCACAGCTTGGTTACCATACTTACCTATTGGATGGCGACAATGTGCGTCATGGATTATGTAGTGACCTTGGTTTCTCTGAGCAAGATCGTCGAGAGAACATCCGTCGTATTGGTGAGCTTGCTAAATTGATGGCAGATGCAGGCTTGATCGTGTTGTCAGCCTTTATTTCTCCGCATCAAGCTGAAAGGCAACTCGTGAGAGATTTATTGCCGGAAGGTGAGTTTCTTGAGGTGTTCGTCAATACGCCATTAGAGGTTTGCGAACAGCGTGATCCTAAAGGTCTGTATAAGAAAGCACGTGCCGGAGAAATCCCGAACTTCACAGGTATTAGTTCAGTGTACGAAGCGCCTCTGAACCCTGAGATTGATCTACCTGCAGGTGAGAAGACACTCGATGAATTGGTCGAACTGTGTATTGATGCGTTGGAGAAGCGAAATATTTTAGCCAATTGAGATCGTTGGTACGACTAAGGCTGTTCACTTACTTATCGACTTATTCATGACTGATAAGTAGTACAGCCTTGGTTTACCGAGACAAGAAACCTATCCCCTAGATTCTCTTTATTCCTCTTAATACTTCACTTCTTACATCGTCTATTTTAGCTCCGTAGAGTGTCTAGACGGTGTAATTCACGCTGCTTTTCACCTCTGTCTGAACCGTGAATTTCTGGCTCAATAGTGCAATCAGTTGGTCGTAATATTGTGTGTTTGGCTTGTTGCCGAGCAAGGTACAAAGCTCATTGCCTGTAGGGCTGAATCGGTAGTAAACCAGCTTCACGCCTTTTGATAATGGTGCCAGTGACATGCTCTTACCTTGATAGGTTAGGTGCAGGGCTGGATCGAAATCAATCTCTCCGGATTCTAATTCTGTGCCCAGAATAATCCCGAGCTCTATCAAGTGGAGCAAGCTGGAGTAGGGCAGGTTGTGCCCACCAAGGTTGATGGTGTTGGTGGTGTCCCTTTTGCCAAAGTTGAATAGCCCAGCATGAGATTTAAAGCCGAGTAAGAGCTTTCTGCTGTTATCGCTACCAAAGCTACAACCCAGTGATGCTGCCCTTTGTAGGGTTAACGCTTCTTTTGGTGTCATGTCTTTTAAGATTTGCAGTGCCTTCATCGACGTCGAGCCTGGGTTGGTGACTTCTCGTTTCAGTACTTGAGCCCATAGCCTCTGCATCGATGTATTGTGGATCTCTTGTGCCATGTCGAAGAAACGGTATAACCAGTCCTGATCCGGGTCTCCAGCCGCTTCATCCTTACATGAAGAGTGCGCCAACTTTAGAATCTGTTCTAGGTTCTTTTGGCGAAGCTCTCTACGTTTTTTCTCTCGCAATAGTGCCCGTTCGATAAGCGTACTCTCAGCTTTATCCTTTGGCTTGGCACTATGACTAATTAAGGAATCGAGGCCGAAGCTTTGTGCGATGTGCAGCATTCTGCTGGCACTGTCGGCAATATGAGGCTTTTTCTCATGCTTATGCTGTGTGTCGCTAGCATGCTCAATGATCACTGGCTGTTTGGTTTTTGACATAAGAGTACCGTTAGGAGACGACTCAAAACCAATCGTAGTAAATAATTGCTCAGCCTAGCTTGTTAAAACGCTTGATAACTGAGCTACAATTTTTGATTGTAGAATAACTACTTATCAAAAAGCTCCGCCTTGTTCTCAAGGCTTTTTCCTACGCTATTTCTGAACACTTACTTATTGTGATTGGTATAACTGTCTAAAATGTAACTCTTTATCTTATTGGTGGCTAGATTTTGTGAGCATAGTTGAAGGTTTCAACAAAATTTTACTTTTGTTAATGATAATAAAATGTTAAATTTGTTGTAATTCTCAAGGAGGAGTTATGAATCAAGTCAATGATAACAAGCTGAAGAAACAGCTTAGTATAGGGTTATTACTCGCGATTTATGTCGCTGTTCTAGCTTACTTATCTAATTACATCGCGTAATTCAGAAGAAAATTATCGTTATTAAACTGTTATTGAATGATCACACTCGTTCAGTGACGGCAGCTCATCCTTGAGCCACCCTTCTAATGACTACATGTCGTCATACTCTTCAATCGCAGTACCTTCAATAAGATAACCGGTTTGCGCTAAGTCATGGCTGATTGACTCAGTTTTCAGCGTTCCGACCAAATAGATCACATCCCATAACTGCTGTATTGGTGCACCTTTCGGGAACTTCACGTAGATGATTTGGTTCGGTGGCGGCGGTGGCACGTGGATACATGCGCCAAAGTACGGTACCAGCAGAAACTCAGTGATCATATTCTCATCACCTTCCAATGGAATCACAAAGCCAGGAATCTTCACTGTGCTGCCATTCAGCTCTGGGCGAACAGCACCAAGTGTCGATTGTTGAGGTTTGTCCATACTATTGTGGTCAACCATCGGCATACCAAATGAATCTAGCTGAGCACGTTCTGATTCTGGAATCAAATCAATCCATTCAAGTGTTAATACCGATTCGTCATTCTGAGTGGTTTCAGCGTGAGCTGTACTGATAAATGGGAACAGAAGTAGCCCAAGTATCAGTAGGAATTTGCGTTGCATCGTAGGTTCCTATTTTAGATTCGAATCGTCATGCCATCAGACAATGACTGGCGGTAAGCCCTGAAAGCGGGAATAAAGCCGATAATGATTCCGGCAACTTGTACCAGCATAAGCAGTTTCCACTCATGCGGTGTGATTGCGGATATCGATATGTTGATACCATAACTTTGTTGCACAATAGGAGCAACCACTGCGATCAGCGCAAACAGCACTGCAACACCTAATGTAATGCCAAGGAAGGTTAGTGCACTGGCTTCACTGATCAGTAAACCAAACACATGACGAGGTCTTGCGCCCATCGCACGTAGGATAGCCATCTCTCGACGCCTTTCTTGCAAGCTAGTGAGTAGGCTACTGAGCATACCCAATAATCCGGCGACAACAACAAACCCTGAAACAATCAGTAATGCTTGTTCTGCTACAGCCATCATTCCCCACAATTCGTGAAGCGCAATGCCCGGCATAATGGCGCTTAAAGGTTCTTGGCGGTAGTTATTGATTTCTCGTTGCAGTGCGAAGGTTTGGATCTTCGATTTAAGGCCAACCATCATCGCGGTAATCTGCTTCGGTTGGAAGTCACGTTGCTTTAGCGCTTCAGCATTCGGTGTGTGCCCGAGGTTGGCACCTGACTCCCAGCCAACATGAATTGCTTCGATTGCCTCTAGCGATACGTGTACGGTTTTGTCTACTGGTGTTCCTGTTGGCGCGAGTATTCCCACAATCTTGAAGGGCAGATTATCGTGACGGCTAAACGCAACATCACTGATACCGTGCGCAAGAATGATTTGATCACCTATTTTGTAATCTAGCTTCTTCGCGACGTCGGCACCAATCACTACGTCAAATAGCTGATTAAACTCTTTACCTTGTTGGAAAGTAAGTAATTGCTTACTTCCATAGCGATAGTTTTCAAAGTAACTATGATTTGTACCCATCACACGGAAGCCTTTGTGTGAATCGCCCAATGATATTGGTATCGCCCACTTTACTGCGTTGTGCTGGCTAAATTCTTCATAGCTTTTCCAGTCGATGTTGTTGGTCGCATTACCGATTCTGAATACTGAGTAAAGCAGCAGGTTGACCTGACCAGAACGGCCACCAACGATAAGGTCAGTACCTGAAATCGTATTGGCGAAGCTGCTTTTTGCTTCGGTTCTAACGCGTTCTACGCCGAGCAAGAGAATGACAGATACCGCCACCGTGAGAATGGTGAGAATAGCCGTGGCTTTACGGTTGAGTACGCTTTTTAAGGCTAAGTGAGTAATTACTTTCATACGACAACCTTAGCTTGGTTAACGGTTTTTAAATCTATGGTTCGAGTAAATAATTTTTCTAGTGTTGGATCATGGCTAACAAAGATAAGAGTAGAACCTGCCTGGTTGGCTTGTTCTAACAACAGTTCGATAAAAGCTTCTCGGTTGTCATGATCCAAAGCCGAGGTTGGCTCGTCGGCAATAATGATTTTGGGTTGGCCGATCAAAGCACGAGCGGCAGCAACACGTTGTTGTTGACCGATGCTTAACTCGGTAACGGGCTTGTCCATTAAAGCTTGAGGTAGTTTTAATCTGAGTAACAACTCTCGAGCCGTCTCTTGTAAGCTTTTCTGGCTTTCAGCGACTTGCTGTTTACGTATCTGTGAAAACTGGCAAGGAAGCGTCACGTTATCGATAACTGATAGATAAGGAAGCAGGTTAAATTGTTGGAAAATATAACCAATATGATCGGCTCTGAATTTATCTCTTTGACGAGGTGTAAGCTGAGTGAGGTCTTGATCAAGGATAGAGACTTCTCCTTGCTCAGCTTGGTTGATTCCGGTCAGTAGCCCTAACAAAGTTGATTTTCCACAACCACTTGGCCCTTTAATAAAAAGGTGCTCTTGGGCTGGGATGTGAAGAGAGGGGATCTCTAGCGTTGGTGGTAATTCAGGCTTCCAACGAAAGCTGATATTTTCGAGTTTGACCACAAGTGATGAACTGTCAGAAGACATGCTAGCTCCAATAATTAAAGCGGTGTATCTACTGGACAGTAATTTGAAACATAAATTCCCAGGAACACACCGATTTGAACAGCCAAGTAAGCGATGACTTACCTGGCTGTTTATTTTACGTTTAATCCGATCTAGGAGTGATTAGAATCGGAAACTAATACGCTCTGCGTTAAGCACTTCTTGTACTTGAGCTGTGTCTGTTAGTAGGTTCACCGTCATTTTTTCAGTGTTGCTGAACTTAGAGAACCACTGAGTGCTAACTGTGTCTAGCTTAGCAACATCTGAACATTCATAGTGGTACTCAACAGTGAACTCACCGTGGCCACCTTCTGAGTGATCGTGGCCTTCATGATCGTGGTGGTCGTGACCTTCGTGGTCATCATGATCGTGCTCAGCGTGGTCATGGTCTTTGTGGTCATCATGATCGTGTTCAGCGTGGTCATGGTCTTTGTGGTCGTCATGATCGTGTTCAGCGTGATCATGGTCTTTGTGGTCGCCATGACCGTGTTCCGCATGGTCATGGCCTTCATGGTCGTCATGACCGCCTTCTAAGGTGTTTGCTACTGACTTGAACTTCAGAGTACAACTCGCATTGTTAAAACTAAACAGCTCTTCTGGCTTGTTTAATTGTGCGATAGCCTGTTCAAACACTTTCTTCTGTTCTGCAGTTTTTGGAGCATGTTCAAACCCAACCACATCTGCGCCTGGAGCTGTTACTTCAACAAGCAATTCTTGCCCATCTTGCGCGATGTTTACTTCAACTTGGCCATGTACGTGTGCATCATGAGAGCGGAATTCTTCGTTAGCTAGAGCATTTGTAGAGACAGTCATGCCGATAACAACGGCTAAAAAAGTAGGTTTCATGTTTTTTCCTGAATAAAGGTTAATTAAAAAGTAGTGGTAATTAAGCGATATTTACAGGAGGTGAGCGTGCCAAATAAGCGAAATATAGCCGCTGTAGTGAAGTTACTGACTCTGTAATAGCGACAGTAAATTCCGAATGGAACTCTGGAATCTGTGGTAGTGAGTGCGCTGTGATGAACTGATTAAGCGAAAACAGCTCACAATGGTGTGAAGTGTGGTGCTCTGGTGCGATATCCACAATGTGTGTTGCGGCTAACACGCTTAACATGAGCATAAGCCCAAGCAAGAAGCCTGTTTTGCGTTTCACATTGTTGGGTGTGTTTTGCCACATCAGGATGATTAACCACAGAATTAAAAAAAGGATACTGTTATAATATAACAATATCCTTTGGTTAGGTCTCGAAAAAGACGCGAATATCTTATTAAAGGCTCGCTTTAATCAACTCAATGACTTGAGTGACTTCTGATTCGTTTAATGCACCTTCTTTTACAAACAAGATTTTACCTTGCTTGTCTTGAACGATAATCGCTGAGCTTTCTTCTTTTAGAGCCCATGTTGACGCAACGGCGCCGTCTTCATCTAGGACCATAGAAGACCATGGAAATTCTTCTTTGCTGCTTTCGGCAGAGGACTTAACAAAAGACCCAGTACCCCAAATCGCATCATCTTGGTTGATGATAGTGGTGGTTTGGTAGCTGTCTTCTGAGAATTTCGATGCGGTAATGGCTGCCATCAGTGGTGCGTTGAGCTCTTTAGAGCTGCTGCGGCCAGCGATAGCTTGAACGACGCGAACTTTTCCTAGAAGATCATTGGTTGCCCAAGCTTGATATCCAGTATTTCCGTCGTTTAGAACAATCTCACCATAGTTACTCACATCGACGGCAGGCAGGGTAGCGCCTACTGATAGGTTGTGAGCATTGGCGAAGAGTGGAGAGGCTGCGGCTAGAAAAGCCAGTAGAGTTTTGTTTTTCATTATATTTTTGTTCCGCTTATTGGTTTGCACAGGAAGTATAATATGAAATTTGAAAAATGCCTCTTTAACTTTTTTATCGTACGACGTAGAAAGAAGTTGCAGGCTTGTTACCAAAAGGTATAATGCATCAATATCAAGATGAACAATAGATTATCTTGCTGTTTGCTAAAGGAATTAGCGATTAAATGTGCTTTGAACAGCGACGCTGTTCAGGTATGTGACTGTAGTACTCAAATGGAATTGAGGTTGTATTATGTTAAGAAAATTTTCTACTTACCGTCCACGTCAGGTGGCGCGTTTCGTTAAAGTCCTGTTCAAAGGCCAATTTGCTATTGAAGGTGTTGGAGAGTTTCGCTTCGACCAAGGCAAGGTGCTACTTCCTGAAGTTTCAGACAAACAAAAGCTCACTATTTTTAAAGAAGTTAACGGCACCATTGCAGCGTTGCCGGTGTAACTGAGCTTTATCGATTTGTCTTGCACCGAATAGATTAACAATGAAAAGGGCTTCCTGATGGAAGCCCTTTTTTTAATGGATGTTGTTCTAGCTTGTATGCCTAACGCACATTATTGCGGAGGGAAGCACACACCCGTACCGCCCAACCCGCAATACCCATTCGGATTTTTAGCTAGGTATTGTTGGTGGTAGGTTTCTGCGAAAAAATATTTTCCAGCAGGCAGAACTTCCGTCGTGATCTCGTTGCCTAAAGATTCAGTCATTGCTCGTTGATATTCACGTTTAGAGTGCTCAGCGATAGATTGTTGTTCTTCACTGAAGGTGTAAATCGCAGAACGGTACTGAGTCCCTAAATCGTTGCCTTGGCGCATCCCTTGAGTTGGGTCATGACGCTCCCAAAAGGTTTCAAGTATTCGAGCTAGAGAGGTTTGTTCACTATCAAATATGACACGAACGACCTCGGTATGGCCGGTTTGCCCAGTACATACTTGTTCATAAGTGGGATTAACTGTGTATCCGCCAGCGTAACCAACGGATGTTGAAATAACGCCATCCAATTGCCAAAACAAACGCTCAGCTCCCCAGAAGCACCCCATACCAAACAGGACTTCTTGTTGAGAGCCCGTGGGTGCATCGAGCAGGTCGGTTTGATTGACGAAATGGCGCTCAGTGATTCGAATTGGGTCAGCATTTCCCGGTAGTGCGGTTGCTGCAGAAACCAGTTGTTGTTTGTTTAGCATGTTATATTCCTTTTCGCATACGTTTACCGCGCTGGCTTTTATTTAACGTGGGTTCATATTAACTGTTGGTCAATATTGAATAAGTCTTTAAATTAGACCGTGTTATTCCAGGATTTATTACAGACTCAATGCCTATTTAGCGGTATTATTTCTTTTCACTTATTAACGTATTGATAACTTCTTCACCAATTAAACATGATAAGAAAAACTTTACCAGTTCTGATTGGCACTCTATTGTCATCGACGCTCGCTTTTGCTGACGTTTCCCTTGAAATCAAAGGGCTAGATGGAGCGCTTGAGGATAATGTTGATGCTTATCTGAGTGCGATCCCTGAAGAAGAGTATTCGGTTTCACTAAGATTCCAATCCCGCTTGGAATCTATGATTAAAGAAGCCCTGAATGCGTTAGGCTACTACCACCCTAAAATCACATTTACTCACTCCGAAGATGATACCGAAATGACCGTTACGGTTGAGCCGGGAGAGCCTGTTGTTATTTATACTTCAGATATCGTTCTAACTGGTGAAGCCAAGGATGACCCAGACTTTTTAGCCTTGATAGCGAAGAGTAGCTTGTCTAAAGGTTCGACTCTGAATCATGGTAATTATGACTCTTTGAAATCGTCGATCCGCAACCTTGGCTTAGCGAAAGGCTACTTCGATGGTGCTTATGATCTTAGTAAGCTAGAAGTCGCTCCTGAATTGAACCGCGCTTATGTTCGTCTTCATTATAACAGTGGTATCCGCTATCACTTTGGTACTACTCAGGTTACTGGTAGCCAGATAGAAGAAGATAAGGTGCAGTCACTTAAACCATTTGAGGATGGCGAACCTTACTCAATCACCAAAGTCGGTGAGTACAACCAAAACCTGTCCAATACGGATTGGTTCTCCTCGGTATTTGTTGAACCAGATTTAAGCCAGTTAGGCGAAGGCCGAGAGATCCCGATGAAGGTTAGCCTTGCTCCGCAAGCTCGTAACCAAATCGAAACGGGTATCGGTGTATCCACCGACCTTGGCGTAAAAGGCACTCTGAAGTGGAAAAAACCTTGGGTTAATGAACAAGGCCATAGCTTCAATAGCAGCCTGTCGATTTCTAAACCTGAACAGACGATTACCGCTACCTATAAAATCCCTCTGGATGACGTGCTGAACGACTACTATCAAGTTAAGTACGGTATGAAAAACTTGGATAATCGTGATACCAAGAGTTTGGAGTCAAACTTAGCGCTAGAAAGATATTGGCGACTGGATAACGGTTGGCAACGCACGGTCTTCATTCGATACTTGGTCGAAAACTATGAGCAAGGTTTGCAGGATGATTTAGCGCAATTTGTGCTGCCGGGTATCTCTTTCTCACGCACTCGAACGCGAGGCGGTTCGATGCCGATGTGGGGCGATAAACAAACCATTATGGTTGAAGCGGGTGATGATACCTTGTTATCTGAAACTAAGGTTGTTCGTTTTCAAGGTCAAACCGCTTGGATTCGAAGCATTGGCGACAATCACCGAGGCTTAACTCGACTTCAATTTGGCGGCAACTTTGCCGACGAGTTTGATAAGCTATCTCCCTCCCTAAGATTCTTTGCTGGTGGTGACAATAGCATTCGTGGTTATGGTTATGAGTCGATCTCTCCTCGAGATGAAAGTGGCGCACTAACGGGTGCCAAATTCATTGCAACCAGCTCGTTTGAATACCAATACCGCTTGGTTGGAAACTGGTGGGGCGCAGCATTCTACGACATTGGTGATGCCTTCAATGATAAACCTGAATGGAAACATGGTACCGGCGTCGGGGTTCGTTGGGCGTCGCCCGTCGGCCCTGTGAGCTTAGATTTTGCTTGGGGTCTAGATGCAGCAAAAGGTGATGAGTTCCAGTTACACTTTAGTTTAGGGCCAGAATTATGATCAAAGTGATGGGCAAGTGCATCAAGTGGACGTCGATCTCATTGACGTCTATTTTGCTGTTGTTGATAGCCTTGCTAGGTTTTGTTTTGTTCACCAATCCAGGGTTGAACACTGTGTTGTGGGGCGCTGAAAAAGCGTTGCCACAGCTTAAAGTGGAAAGCACTAAAGGGGCTCTGTTCCCGAGCTTTACGCTTAATAATGTTCAGTTTAAAGATGACAGCCTGCATATAGACACCAAAGTTCAAAAGCTGAACTTGGCGATTAATCCTCGCTGTCTGCTCGACCCTAAGTTGTGTGTCGATCGTTTAGCGATTCAAGGATTGGACTTCGCATTTACTGAACTGCCTCCGGCCTCTACAGAAGAAACAGAACCTACTCCGCCCGTAACATCGGTAAAAACACCGTTGCCAATCGTAATCAACCGTATCGCTTTGTCTGATATCAAGTTGAATATCTTAGGGCATGAAATTGAATGGAGCTTGTTCTCTACGGCTTTGAGTATGCAGGGCGAAAAGCTAACTGTATCGCCAACCTTATTCAATGATCTTAAGGTTAAACTCGCTGAGTCGACAGAAGAACCGCAAGCAGAAAAGGTTGAGCCAAAAGCTGCCGTTAAAACGGCTATCGAATTGCCGGAAGTCTGGATTCCTCTGCAGGTTGTGTTGGAGCGTTTTGACCTCAACCGTTTCACCTTAGAACAAGAAACACCAATCGTTGTTAACCACCTTGGGCTAGAAGCTCGCGCGGGCAAACACACGGTTGATGTTTCAACTCTCGAACTCGATATGCCACAAGCAAGCGCCAATCTAACCACGAAGGTTGAGCTCAAGGGCGGTTACCCGCTAGAACTTTCTTTGGATGCGTTGGTGAAAGAAACCGACCTTGTTGGGCAGAAGTTGTCTCTGAAAGCACAAGGCAGCGTGGCTAAGCTAAACCTAGACTCCCAATTTTCTGAGCTGATTGAGGCAAAGTTGTCTGGGGATATTCAACCCTTAGAACCGACTCTGCCATTTGACCTTCTTTTAGAGGGCGGACAAGCACAGTGGCCCCTTACCGGAAAAAGCGATTACCAAGCGACAATTGAGCAATTTAAAGCTGATGGCTCACTAGATGGTTTTAATGTTCTTCTTAAAGGTGAAGCCGATGGTAAGGAAATCCCTGAATTAGCCATCGATCTACAGGGTAAAGGCACGACGGAACAAATTGTTCTCGAGCGTCTAAAGCTCAACACGCTAGGCGGTGAGCTTAACGGTGTCGTTAAAGCGAACTGGAAGAGTCTCGTTAACTGGCAAGCTGACGTGACACTCAAAGATATTCAACCGGGTCTGCAGTGGCCAGAAGCTGAGGGCAACATTAGTGGAAACATCGTCACCTCAGGTGAGTTGACGGAAGCGGGCGGCTGGGCGATTGAACTGCCTAAATTGGATATTGAAGGGATCTTGCGAGAATACCCTCTGGATATCGAAGGTCAGTTGTCAGCGTCGGATCGCAGCGCGAGCGGTGAACCAAAACTGAAAACCAGTGGTTTGAGCTTAGCTCACGGTGTTAACTCGATTAAGGCTCAGGGTGAGCTTGATAAGAAATGGGACATGGGTGTTGAGATTCACTTCCCTGAGCTTGTAAAAAGCGTCCCTGATTTGAAAGGTAAAGTGATTGGTAACATCCAGCTCAGTGGTCCAACGAAAAAGCCTGAAGTCGATCTCGCTCTAAATGTGGATAAGGTAGATTGGAATAACAAAGCAACACTAGAATCCTTGTCGCTTAATGGTTCTGTGGTTCCTCTGCCATTGCCTGAAGCTCAAGCTGATCTTGAATTAAAAGCTAACAACCTAACCTATCAAGATCAGAGCGTAAAAAGCATTGATCTCACGGTGAGTGGTGGTGAGAAGAAACACACAGTGACACTTGATGTGATATCCGACATCGTGTCTACAAGCTTAGCTATTTCCGGAGAGTTGATTCAAAAGCCTTCTCTTATTTGGTATGGATCGTTAGACAGAGTCAAAATCACCACTCAGCAAGGTCCTTGGGTGTTAGATCAACCTGTCGCGATAAATGCGGATGTTGATAAACAGTTTGCCGATGTTCAAGCGCACTGTTGGAAACAATCGGGTTCGAGCGTGTGTTTGGATGAAGACGTTCGTGTCGGAAAATCGGGTGAGGCCAAGGTAGCCATCAATCAATTCGATTTCGAGCAGATTAAAGCCTTTGTGCCTAAAGAGACGCAATTACAGGGCTTAGTCAATGCGACTGCTCATGCAAAGTGGTCTGAACAAGATGAGCCTGAAGTCACGGTAAGCGTTGATATGCCGAAAGGTCAGGTTGTTCAACAAGTGGGTGAGCCAATCACACTGGGTTGGGAAAGCGTTGCATTGAATGCCCAACTGAAAGACAACAAACTGGATGCCGATTTTAAGTTGGATGTTTCCGACAATGGTGACCTGTCTGGCACGGTGTCGTTACCGGATATTCTTGCCGAAGACAAAATGGTCGATGCGGCAATTAAGCTGACCACGTTCCATCTTGATTTCTTACAACCAATTCTAGGTGAATACAGCTTATTGAAAGCCGACCTTGAGAGTGATCTTCAAGTTAAAGGCTCTCTGATGCACCCTCAAGTCTTTGGTCAATTCTCTGTTGATGGTATTCAAGTCAAAGGCGATGTTACGCCTGTTGATGTGAAAGATGGCCGCATCGACCTCGACTTTGATGGTTATAGTGCAAAACTGGATGCGAATGTCGAAACGCCTGATGGTCACCTTGATATTGAGGGAACCGGAGATTGGCAAGATCTTAAAGCATGGCACTCGAACGTTAGAGTTTTCGCTGATGAGTTGATGGTTGATATCCCACCGATGGTTAAGGTGAAGGTCGTACCTGATATGACTATTGATGTCACACCAGATCTGGCGAAAATCACCGGTGATATTGCATTACCATGGGGACGAATTGTTGTTGAAGATTTACCACCGTCAGCGGTTGGCGTCTCTTCTGATCAGGTTATTTTGAATAAAGATCTAGAGCCAGAAAACGAAGATACGATTCCATTCAATGTGATGACGAATATTAATATCTCCATTGGTGATGACTTTAAACTGTCTGCCTTCGGTCTTGAAGGTGATTTGGTCGGTAAGCTCAACGTGGCTCAAAAAGACCAAGGTCCATTTATTACAGGTGAAGTGAACATCGTCGATGGTACTTATCAATCATTCGGGCAAGACCTCTTGATCGAAGAGGGTAAGATCCTAATGAATGGACCACCGGATCAGCCATACGTAGCCATCAACGCGATTCGTAATCCTGATAATACTCAGGATGACGTGACCGCTGGTATTCGAGTGACTGGCCCTGCGACAGAGCCTACCATCGAGATTTATTCTGACCCAGCGATGCCACAAGCGAACGCACTGTCTTATATTTTGCGTGGCCAAGATATCGACGGTGAGTCGAGCGGTTCGATGACTACGACTTTAATCGGTTTGAGTTTAGCGAAGAGTGGTAAGGTTGTTGGTGAAATCGGTGAAGCCTTTGGTGTAAAGGACTTGCAACTGGATACTGCAGGCTCTGGCGATGACTCTCAAGTGACGGTAAGTGGTTACATCCTGCCTGGCTTACAGGTGAAGTATGGTGTGGGTATCTTTAACTCGTTAGGTGAGTTTACCGTTCGTTATCGATTGATGCAGGATCTCTACGTAGAGGCAGTATCGGGTCTAGACAGTGCTGTGGATCTTCTCTATCAATTTGAATTTGAGTAACACTTTGAGCGGCGATTGATTCGCGGGTGACGAATGCTAGGGAGTGAGTATGCAGCATCTTGTTTTTGTCTATGGAACCTTGAGGCAAGGTCAGTCCAATCACCATTATTTGCAGGGCTGCGATTTATTAGGGCAGTTTGATACACCTAAGGAATACGCACTTTTTGATTTAGGTGCCTATCCGGCGATGATTTTGGGAAAGAAAAGTGTCGCTGGTGAGGTCTATATCATTAACGACGAAATTTTAGAGTCGCTCGATCGGCTAGAAGATGTTCCTGTTGAGTATCGTCGCGAGCAAATAGAGACTATATTTGGATTAGCATGGGTATATTTGTATCAGCTTGATCTAACAGCTAATAAAGAAATACTTTCGGGTAACTGGTGTCAGCGGAACAATGATTCCTAACTAGTTAATCACCTTACGAGACAACAAAAAGCCAGCACTGAGGTGCTGGCTTTTTAATAGCGTTAGTTTGAGAATGAAATGAGAGGGTTACTCAGGGTTCAGCTCAAGAAACTCTTCTACTTTGCGAACCATGTTTGTTGAGCCAACAAAGAAAGGTACACGTTGGTGCAGCTCAGTTGGTTTGATATCCATGATACGTTGAGCACCGTCTGAAGCGATGCCGCCCGCTTGTTCCATAAGGAAAGCAATTGGGTTGCACTCGTAAAGCAGACGCAGTTTACCTTGAGGGTGACTTTGCGTGCTTGGGTACAAGTAGATGCCGCCTTTCAAAAGGTTACGGTGGAAATCTGATACTAGAGAACCGATGTAACGTGATGTATAAGGGCGGTTGTCGCTTGGCTCATTTTCTTGGCAGTACTTGATGTACTTCTTAACACCCGTAGGGAAGCGGATGTAATTACCTTCGTTGATTGAGTAAATCTTACCTTCGTCTGGAATCATCATGTTTTCATGAGATAGGCAGAAGGTACCCAGTGATGGGTCGTAGGTGAAGCCATTTACGCCAGCACCTGTTGTGTATACAAGCATGGTTGAAGAACCGTAAATCACGTAACCCGCGGCTACTTGCTTGTGTCCGGGCTGTAAGAAATCTTCTTGTGTTGGTGGTGTACCGATCGGTGATACTCGACGGTAGATAGAGAAAATTGTACCAACCGATACATTTACATCGATGTTTGATGAGCCATCTAGTGGATCCATCAGTACAACGTATTTTGCGTTTTTGTTGAGCTCTTTATTGAAGGCGACAGCTTCGTCTTCTTCTTCACTTGCAACACCACAAACTTGGTCACGGGCTTCTAGAGCCGCTTTAAATTTGTCGTTCGCGTAAAGGTCTAGCTTTTGCTGCTCTTCACCTTGCACGTTGTCTGTACCAACAGCGCCAGTGATGTCGACTAGGCCAGCCTTGTTGATCTCACGGTTAACAATTTTTGCAGCAAGTCGAATAGACGACAAAAGGGATGATAGATCACCGCTTGCATGGGGGAAGTCACTCTGTTTCTCAACAATGAACTCACCAAGGGTGCGCATCTCAGACATGTTATTTCCTTAAACTTCTCTCAATATTAGGGGGGATTTGAGCACTGTAGATTCGGCCTCTTGAGTGGGCTTTATTCATCTAGACGCTTACCTAAATTCTAAAGGTTAGATCTTTTTAATGGTAATGAACTAAGCGACACAGATCTCACTTACTATGTCGACTCAATTTGTTTTGCATTGCCGCTCGCTTTTAATCGCCATTTAATGATAATGAGTGCAAGCCGTTTTAATTAGGCACTGTTTATTTAGCCAAGCGTTTGGAAGCAATTTATGCATATTCATATCTTAGGAATTTGTGGCACCTTCATGGGTGGTGCTGCGGTATTGGCTCGTCAATTAGGTCACAAGGTTACGGGTAGTGACGCGAATGTTTACCCACCAATGAGCACCTTGTTAGAGTCGCAAGGGATTGAAATTATTGAAGGGTTCGACCCAAGCCAACTAGAGCCTAGGCCTGACCTGGTGGTTATCGGTAATGCGATGAGCCGTGGTAACCCATGTGTTGAGTATGTCTTGGATAACAACCTTAGATACACCTCTGGTCCACAATGGCTGCAAGAGTTCTTATTGCATGACCGCTGGGTTCTTGCGGTGTCCGGTACTCACGGTAAAACCACAACTTCCAGTATGTTGGCTTGGATCTTGGAAGACTGTGGCTATGCACCGGGCTTCTTAGTTGGCGGAGTGTTGGGTAACTTTGGTATCTCTGCTCGCCTTGGTGAAAGCATGTTCTTCGTGGTAGAAGCCGACGAATACGACAGTGCTTTTTTCGATAAACGATCTAAGTTCGTTCATTACCACCCAAGAACCTTAGTGATGAATAACCTAGAGTTTGATCATGCGGACATCTTTGACGATCTTGAAGCGATTAAGCGACAATTTCATCATTTGGTGCGTACTGTGCCAAGCAATGGTCGCATTTTCTCACCTAAGCAAGACAGCGCTATTGAAGATGTTCTAGCTCGCGGTTGCTGGAGTGAAACTGAATCGAGTGGCGAGCAAGGCGACTGGGATGCCAAGAAACTGGTCAAAGATGGCTCTCAATTTGAGGTTTACTTCCAAAATGAATGCGTTGGAACCGTAAATTGGGATTTAGTGGGCGACCACAACGTAAATAATGCTTTGATGGCGATTGCAGCTGCACGTCATGTGGGCGTGACACCTGACCTTGCTTGTGAATCACTAGCTACCTTTATTAATACTAAGCGCCGTTTGGAGTTTAAAGGCGAGGTGGCAGGTGTGTCTGTTTATGACGATTTTGCTCATCATCCAACGGCGATTGAACTTACGCTCGGGGGATTACGTAATAAGGTCGACACTAAGAAAATCATTGCCGTTTTAGAGCCTCGTTCTGCCACCATGAAACGTGGTGTGCACAAAGAAATACTGGCTGATTCGTTGAAGCAGGCGGATTCTACCTACTTATTCCAACCGGATAACATTGATTGGTCAGTTCAAGATGTTGCAGACGCTTGTCACCAACCGGCACACGTGAGTGATGACATGGATGCATTCGTTGCTAAAATTGTCTCAGAGGCACAAGCTGGCGACCAAATTTTGGTAATGAGTAATGGTGGCTTTGGTGGCATTCATCAAAAACTGTTGGATGGATTGGCACTCAAAGGCTAACGGCATCCACGACCTTATAATTTGAAGTAATTGAGAACATGACAAAACACGATAAAGCGATAACCCTTGCTTTCACTGGCGCATCCGGTGCGCCTTATGGCCTGCGTTTACTTGAATGCCTTTTGGCAGCCGATTATCAGGTCTACTTGCTGATTTCATCGGCAGCGCGAGTGGTATTGGCGACCGAGCATGAACTTAAGTTACCTGCTGGGCCAGATGCGGCGAAACAAGCTTTGGTTAAACATCTTGGCTGCGACCCTGAAAAGCTGGTGGTGTGTGGCAAAGATGATTGGTTCTCGCCGGTTGCCTCTGGTTCAGCAGCACCTAAACAGATGGTCGTTTGTCCATGTTCAGCGGGAAGCTTGGCTTCGATTGCTCATGGTCTATCAGATAACCTGATTGAGCGAGCAGCAGACGTAGTCATGAAAGAGCGAGGCCAATTGTTGTTGGTGGTTCGCGAGACGCCATTTTCGACGCTTCATCTCGAGAACATGCACAAACTTTCGACCATGGGCGTAACGATCATGCCTGCAGCTCCGGGTTTTTATCATCAACCCAAGTCAATTGAAGATCTGGTCGACTTTATGGTGGCGCGTATTCTAGATCACCTTGGTATCGAACAAGGTTTAGTGCCACGTTGGGGTTACGATCAACGTAATTGATCCAAACTTGATAGCTTATTGTTAAAAATCAAATTACAATTCTGAACACTCATCGGGGAGCGAACCATTCAAATAATGAATGCGAGCTGAGATCAAGCAGGTGCTTGGGACCCGTAAACCTGAACCAGATAATGCTGGCGTAGGAATTGAGTTAGGAACAACCTCTACCGTTCTCCTCCCTCAAACCTGTGCCGCTCAGACCATGGAGAGCGTCCAGTGAAATTCACATTAACTACCCTTGCTGTTACTACAGCTATTTCTTTTTCTGCCTTTGCTGCAGACAACACTTTGACTGTATACACCTATGACTCTTTTGCTGCGGATTGGGGCCCTCGTCCTGCCGTTGAAAAAGCATTCGAAGAGAAGTGTGGTTGTGATGTGAATTTTGTCGCTCTAGAAGATGGCGTGTCTATTCTGAACCGTTTACGTCTTGAGGGCGGCAACAGCAAAGCCGATATCTTGCTAGGTCTCGACAACAACCTGATGGCTGAAGCGAAAGCGACGGGCTTATTGGCTGAGCATAATGTTGATACGTCATCGGTAACGCTTCCTAATGGTTGGAACGACAGCACTTTTGTACCCTATGACTTTGGCTACTTTGCTTTTGTTTACAATAAAGAGAAACTGGAAAACCCGCCGAAGAGCTTGAAAGAACTGGTTGAGCAGCGTGATGATCTTAAGGTCATCTACCAAGATCCACGTACATCAACACCAGGCCAAGGCATGATGCTTTGGATGAAATCAGTATACGGTGATGAAGCGACAGCAGCATGGAAGAAGCTTGCTCAGAAAACAGTGACTGTAACCAAAGGCTGGTCTGAAGCTTACTCTATGTTCCTAGAAGGCGAGTCGGATTTAGTGTTGTCTTATACAACGTCTCCGGCTTACCACATTATTGCTGAAAGCGATTCTAAGTATGCAGCAGCAAGCTTCGAAGAAGGGCATTACACTCAAGTGGAAGTGGCCGCTAAGGTTAAAGGTAGCAAGAACGAAAAGCTTGCTGATGAGTTTATGGCGTTTATCCTAAGTGATGAATTCCAATCGGCGATGCCAACAGGCAACTGGATGTACCCAGTGACCGATATTGAGCTTCCAAAAGGGTTCGAGCAACTTACGGTTCCTCAGAAAGCGCTAAGCTTTACGCCCGAAGAAATTGCAGCTAAGCGTAAGCCATGGATTCGTGAATGGCAGAGTGCACTTACTTTTTAATTTGCTTTTAAAAAATTAGCTTTCTAACTTTCTGTATTTAAAAGTTTGTTCGATGTTAACTGAGCGAACCATTTACGGTAAAAAATCAATCTATGATAAAGAAAACACCTAAGGTTGGGATTTGGGTAGCGATACTCATTACCGCCTTCGTGGTTTCAGCAGTTGGGGCATTGCTTAGCAATGCCCCTTCTCTTGATATCAGCCAAGTATGGTCCGATCCCTACTATTGGCATGTAACGAAATTCAGTTTTTATCAGGCGACACTCTCAACGGTGCTGAGTGTTGGCTTTGCTATACCTATTGCTCATGCGCTGTGTCGTAGACAATTTTTTGGACGCGCTTTGTTGTTAAGGCTGTTCGCGTCGACCTTAGTCCTGCCAGTGTTAGTGGGTGTATTTGGCTTACTTGCGATCTATGGCAATAGTGGTTGGTTAGCTAAGTTTTTGGCGAACTTCGATATTGAATTGCCATTTTCCATATACGGATTGAATGGTATTTTGCTGGCGCACGTTTTCTTCAACTTGCCTTATGCCAGTCGCTTACTTCTGCAAGCGTTAGATACCGTGCCTGCCGAGCAACACAAGCTTTGTGCTCACTTGGGTATGAGTCATTGGAACAAATTCAGATGGGTTGAATGGCCTCGCTTAAGACAGCAATTACCACATGTGTGTGGCTTAGTCTTCATGTTGTGTTTTACCAGCTTTGCTACCGTGATGGCGCTAGGCGGTGGACCTAAATCAACCACTATCGAGCTCGCTATTTATCAGGCGATTAAATTCGACTTTGACCTTCAAGCTGGTGCCTTGCTCGCGATATGGCAAATGCTGCTGTGTGGTGTGCTAGCGGTGAGCATTCAACGCCTATCGAAGCCTATTTCAGTGACGGCCAGTCAGCTGTCGGAAGAGAAATATTTGGTTAAGGACAGCTGGTGGTCAAAAGCTTGGGATAGCTTTTGGATCATCATAGTCTCAATGCTGGTATTGCCGCCATTAGCTATGGTTATCGTCAGTGGAATTAACTCGCAGGCATTAACCGTACTCAGCAGCGAGCCGTTTTGGGCGGCGTTAATGACCTCGGTTAAAGTCGCGTCATTAGCAAGTGTTATCGCAGTTGGTATTGGTATCGCCATACTACTGACTAGCCGAGCATGGCGTTTACAGAACAAGAATTTTCGAGCCGATAAAATCGAGCTGATTGGCACTATTATCTTGGTGACTCCGGGGCTGATGATCAGTACGGGTATCTTCTTATTACTGCGTTCATTCACCGATGTATTCAGTTTAGCTTTCTTTATCGTGATTGCCGTCAACAGCTTAATGGCGCTGCCTTACGTAATTAAAACCCTAGCTCAACCTATGCTGCATTTGTCTCAGCAGTACCAGTATGTGTGTGCAAGCTTGGGTATGACAGGTTTCACGCGTTTTAGGTTAGTGGAGTGGCGAGCATTGCGTAAGCCGATGGCGCAAGCCTTCTCGATTAGCTTTATGTTGGCGATGGGTGACTTAAGCGCGATTGCTTTGTTTGGTAGCCAAGATTTTAGAACTCTGCCTTTGTACCTATTCCAATTGTTAGGCAGCTATCAAATGGAAGCGGCGGCGGTAGTTTCTGTGAGCTTACTGTTATTGAGTGTCGGCAGCTTTAGCTTAATAGAATTCTTATTTACTCGAAGATCTAAGCTCGATGCTAAAGAATTAAGGAACCGATGATGTTAGTGATGAAAGATGTGGATTACCACTATCACAGAGAGTTGTTTAGCTTTGATTTTCAAGCTGAGCAGGGCGATATTGTTGCGCTTATGGGGCCGAGTGGTGCGGGTAAGTCTACACTGTTGGCGCTAGTTGCTGGTTTCATCGAGCCTACATCGGGTGAGATATCAGTGGCTGGGCAGTCGCTTATTGGTAAAGAAGCACATCAGCGTCCGTTGGCGATGTTGTTTCAAGAGCACAACCTGTTTGCTCACCTTACGGTGCGAGAAAATATTGGTTTAGGTCTGCATCCAGGTTTAAAGCTTACTGCAACCCAAAAGCAAGCTGTGGAGCAAGCCGCAGCGCAAGTTGGCGTCGCTGAGTATTTGGATAGGTTGCCTGAGCACTTATCCGGCGGTCAACGCCAGCGTGTTGCGTTAGCGCGTTGTTTTGTCCAACCTCATGATATTTGGCTGCTTGATGAACCTTTCTCTGCGCTTGATCCTTTGCTGCGTGAAGAGATGCTTAGCTTAGTGAAGCGATTAGCGGCAGAGCGAAATATTACGGTCTTGATGGTGACTCACCATTTAGGTGACGCACGCAGTATCGCGAATAAGTTTGTGTTTGTGGCGCTAGGTAAGGTGTTGGTTGAAGACTCGATAGAGGCACTGACGGCGGATCATCCACAGACAGAATTAAGCTCATTTGTTAAAGCGGGTGAGTGACGACTCATCACTCCTGTGAGTATTTATTGATATTGAGTGCTTCTTGATATCGAGTACGTCAAAAACAAAAAGACCTAGCATGTGCTAGGTCTTTTATTCACTCTATGAGTAAAGCGAGATAACGATTAGTCTTCTAGCTTTAGCTCTTTTAAGATTTGGAAGATTTCACGAGAAGCCTTTGCTGGCTTGTTCGCTGATTTCTCTTTGTTAGCTTGGCGAGCTAGCTGACGAAGACGCTGACGGTCTGCTTCAGGGTACATGTCCATGACTTCTGAAATGGCAGCATCGCCTTCAGCAACAACGCGATCACGCAGTTGCTCAAGCTTGTGCAGTTCAGCGGTTGCTTGCGAGTGCTTGTTACGTACTTTATCCAAAGCCGCTTGAATTGGCTCAGGATCAACATTGCGCATTACTTTACCAATGTATTGAAGTTGACGGCGCTTCGCTTCATTTTTAAAGCGTTGTGCATCTTTAATCGCTTGTGCCAAATCTTCAGACAGAGGAAACTTGTCTAATACAGAAGGCTTCAGGGAAACAAGTTCTTCCCCCAGTTTTTGTAGCGCTTCCATGTCGGTTTTCATTTCTGTCTTACTTACCCAGATGATTTCTTCTTCTGGTTCCCATGGGGCTTTTTGGTTTTTGCGAGCCATCTTTTCTGCCTATGTCACTATCTCAAACGAATATATTGCCTATTTTAGCAAGAATCTTGGGGAGAAAGCGAAATTCTTGTTATCCTACGTAATATTGACCTAAAAAATTAGAATAGATATGGATGTAAAACAGCAAGTCGCCCAGCAAAGAGTTGAGCTAGAAGCCGCAGTAGCTAAAGCGTTGGATATGGCATCAGTGAGTGCAGACGCAGCTGAGGTCGCTATTACTAAGTCAACGGGTTTAAGTGTTTCAACACGTATGTGTGAAGTGGAAAACGTTGAATTTAATAGTGATGGTGCGCTAGGTATTACTGTTTATCGCGGCCAGAAAAAAGGCAGCGCATCTACATCTGATCTGAGTGAAAAGGCGATTGCTCAAACGGTAGCAGCCGCACTTGATATCGCTCAGTACACTTCTGAAGACCCATTTGCCGGTCCTGCGGCAAAAGAATACATGGTAAAAGAAATT
Source organism: Vibrio sp. ZF57 (assembly GCF_001691235.1). NCBI lineage: Bacteria > Pseudomonadati > Pseudomonadota > Gammaproteobacteria > Vibrionales > Vibrionaceae > Vibrio > Vibrio sp. ZF57. The sequence goes on from NZ_MAKD01000075.1 coordinate 208,743, forward strand.
CCAGATTTGGATCTTTTCCACCCTGACGAGCCTAACCCTGACTATGCCGCTGAGATTGCGATTGCAGCTGAGAAGCAAGCGCTCGCTTATAGCGATAAGATCAAACAGAGTGATGGCGCGAGCTACGACAGTCACTACGGTGTTAAGGTTTACGGTAACAGTCATGGCTTACTAGCCAGCTACGCTTCAAGCCGTCATAGCACGAGCTGCTGCGTGATTGGACAAGGCGCTAATGGTGAAATGGAACGTGACTACAGCTACACCGTTGCACGTCACCGTGACGAACTGTGGACGCCTGAGCGTGTAGGTCAGGAAGCTGCAGAAAAGACCATTAGCCGTTTGGATGCGAAAAAGCTACCAACAGGCCAATACCCAATTATGTTCGCTAATGATGTGGCAACTGGCTTGATTGGTCACCTTGTTATGGCGATCAGTGGCGGTAACCTTTACCGCAAGTCGTCATTCCTATTGGATCATCTCGGTCAGAAAATCCTACCTGACTGGTTTAACATTTCTGAGCGACCACATATCTTGCGTGGTTTGGCTTCAAGCCCATTCGATAGCGAAGGTGTGTTCACTCAAGATCGTGAAATCATCACTGACGGTGTGCTAGCAACTTACCTACTAACGAGCTATGCCGCACGTAAGATGGATATGACGCCAACCGGTCATGCTGGTGGTATTCATAACTGGTTCGTTAAATCGACCGGTCAAAACTTTGAGCAGATGCTAAAAGAGTTGGGTACTGGCTTCCTAGTCACTGAAGTGATGGGCCAAGGCGTAAACACCGTAACGGGTGATTATTCACGTGGCGCTGCAGGTTTCTGGGTTGAAAACGGAGAGATCCAATACCCAGTATCAGAAGTAACAATCGCAGGTAACCTAAAAGACATGTTTACTCAGATTGTTGCTGTGGGTAACGACGTAGAAACACGTTCGCAAATTCAAACGGGTTCTATCCTGCTTGAGTCGATGAAAGTCGCGGGTGAGTAATTCAATTAAAGCGAATCTGATGAATTAAAAAAGGGAGCCGTGGCTCCCTTTTTGTTTTCTGTATTTCGCCAAAAATTGGCTAACTGCTTATGCTAACTAGATCAGTATGGTCGCTAAGCCTAGGAACACCGATAGGCCAATAACATCGGTTACTGTGGTCAGTGCCATACCGCCAGCAAGGGCTGGATCGATATTCATCTTCTTCAACATCACTGGGATAGTTACACCAGCAATACCTGCGACAATCAAGTTGGTCATCATCGCCGCTGAGATGATGCCTCCCAGTATCCAGTTACCTTTCCAAGCCACCACGATACCACCAATGATAACGGCCCATAGAACGCCGTTTAGGAAGCCGATGGCTGCCTCTTTGAGTAGCAGTTCGCGTTTGTTACTGTCACCGATATGACCGAGTGCCAAACCACGAATCACCAGAGCAACGGTTTGGTTACCCGCAACACCCCCCATCGAAGGCACGATAGTCATCAGAACCGCAATCGCTGCCATTTGATCGAGCGTTGCTTCAAACATGTTTGATACAGATGCTGCCGCCAGTGCTGCGAGTACGTTAGCACCAAGCCACACACTACGACGACGAGCAGATTTTACGACCGGTGCGAAGGTATCTTCGTCATCGTCCATACCCGCCATACTCATCATTGAGTGTTCGGCATCTTCACGGATAACATCAACCACGTCATCGATGGTGATACGACCAACAAGGTGCTGGTTACTATCGATGACAGGCGCAGAAACCCAGTTACGACGTTCAAACAGGCTCGCGATATCTGACGCACTGGTTTCTACCGCGATCGCTTCGTCGGCATCATCCATCACTTCTGAAACAGGGACATCAGGTTGAGTCGTTACTAGCGTGGTAAGTGATAGGTTACCGATAAGACGTTCTTCTTCATCAATAACATACAGAGCATCAGTTGCATCCGGCAGTTCGCCACGCATACGCATGTAGCGCAATACAACGTCAACATCGACATCACCACGAATCGTGATTACGTCGGTGTTCATGATCGCACCCGCTGAATCTTCAGGGTACGACAGGGCAGTTTCAACTAATGCACGATCGACGGAGTCCATTTGAGAAAGGACTTCGCGAGAAACATCGTCGGGTAGGCTTCGAAGTACGTACGCGACGTCATCGGTTTCCATACCTTCGGTTGCTTCTGCCAAGGTCTCAGGTGCCATTTTCGACACAAGAGCATCTTTGACGTCTTCGTTTAGTTCATCAAGAATTTCACCGTAGTCTTCAGGATCGGTGAGTTGCCAGAGTACGTCACGACTTTTGCGAGGGGAGGCTTCTAAAAGGTGTGCAATATCCTCAGGTTCCATGTCCTGAAGTTGTCGGCGTACGTGAACAAATCGGCCGTTTTCTAGGGCTTCGCTGACTTCTTGGAGGGTTTGGTGAGCTTGGTCGAATTCTAATTGCTCTGCCATATTTTCCTCCTATCTCATTATTCTTACAATGCTTGGAATAGTAACTTAATTCTAGGGCTTATTTAAATCATAAACTTAGGTAGAACTAAGATTTAATATTGGTTGGTTCGTTGTTTGAGTCTTAGGCGTTGCGAGTGAAGCGTTTTCGCTACTCACCCTCATCAAACTTGTCTTCAATGAGATGACAGACGGCATCCAGTGCTTGCTGTGAATCGGTGCCTGCTGCTTGAATAGTAATATGTTGCCCTTGCGCTGATTCCAGCATAAGTAACCCCATTACGCTGTCTGCTGTTGCTGTTTTATCTTCTTCGCTATGGATAGTGATGGTTGCATCAAAGCTTTGTGCAAGCTCAACCAACTTTACGGCTGCTCTAGCGTGAAGACCCAAGCGATTTTGGATCAGTACAGTTCGAGTTAATTCCATGGTTAGCCCTGTTGGTGCTTCTCTAGGGAGGCGTGTCTGATTTGAACTTGATGGCCAAGTTGCTCAAAGTACTCACCAATTTTCTGGGTTAGATAAACCGAGCGGTGTTTGCCGCCAGTACAGCCAATCGCGACCGTTAGGTAACTGCGATTGTTCTTCTCTAACATTGGTAACCACTGTTCAACAAAGCCTTGGATCTGTTGCTTGAGTTCCAGAACTTCTGAGTGTTCTTCTAGAAAGGAGTGAATTGGTGCATCTAGCCCGGTTAGTGGTCGTAGTGCAGGTTCCCAGTGAGGGTTCGGCAAAAAGCGAACATCAAACACGTAGTCGGCATCACTTGGCAAGCCATACTTAAAACCGAAAGATTGAAAGACGATGATCAGCTCTTGCTTCTCTTTGCCTTCAACTTTAAATCGAACCTTTTCACTCAATTCGTAGAGGTTGCAGTCACTGCTGTCGATCACAATGCTGGCGTGCTCTGCGAGAGGTGTCAGAAGTGTCTTCTCTAAATCAATCGCTTGCTCAAGAGAGAGCTTTTCTTGGCCAATTGATAAAGGGTGGATTCTGCGGGTTTCGCTGTAGCGCTTAAGGAGTGTCTGCTTGCTGGCATCGAGGAACAATACATCAACATCGATGTTTGTAGCTGACTCGAGTTGCTCGAGCGTGTCGGTGACTAACTGAGGCTCTTTCGGTAGGTTACGTATATCAATACTTACCGCAACGTTTTGGTTGCTTTCGCGTACCGATTCGACAAAGTTGTTGAGCAGGTTTACTGGTAGATTATCGACACAGTAATACCCCAAGTCTTCTAGGACTCGTAACGCAACACTTTTACCGGCCCCTGATTGGCCACTAACCACGATTAATCGCATGTTATTGCTCGCAAGTTGGCACTTGAATCATGATGTCGTAAAGCTCTTGATCGCTCTGAGCATTACGCAGCTGTTTAAGAGTCTGCTTGTCGTTTAGTCGTTCTGCCATACAAGAAAGGGTTTTTAGATGCTCTTTGCATTGTTCGCTAGGAACAAGCAGGGCAAATAGTAGGTCGACAGGACGATTATCAATCGCATCAAATTCGATAGGATCTTGGCATTGCAGTAATACAGCTATCGCTTTATCACTGACATTCATACGAGCATGGGGAATCGCGATACCATTACCAATACCGGTACTGCCCATCTTCTCACGGCTCAACATACACTCAAATAGCTCTGTTGAATCTTGACCGCAGCTCTCAGCTGCTATCTGGCTGATGAGCTCAAGGGCTCTTTTTTTGCTTGTGCATTGGACTGCACTTTTGGTGCAGTCTAATGAAAGTACTTCGCTTAATTGCATGTTAGTGACTACTTAGCTTTTCTTTGTGCTTGTTGAGTTGGCGGACGAGTTTATCAACCAATGAATCAATCGCGGCATACATGCTTTCATCTGTTGCTGTCGCATGGATTTCCCCCTGATTTATATGCAGGGTAGCTTCTGCGATTTGATTGATTTTCTCAACTTTTAAAACAACCTGAACGCTATTGATATGATCAAAGAAGCGCTCAAGTTTGTCGAATTTGGTGTGAACATAGTCTTGCATTGAATCGGTAAGATCAACGTGATGGCCTTGAATATTGATTTGCATAGACTTTCCTTTTCAGTTGGTTGCCTGATCATAGTTGCTAAGTAACTAGCGACTAAATGAGCTTATAGCAGGCGTTTACGCTGACTCGATGGGGCAATGCCCAGAGACTCACGGTATTTCGCTATGGTACGTCTAGCTACCTGAATTCCTTGGTCAGCCAGTAAAGCAGCAATCTTACTATCACTTAGAGGCTTCGCGGTATTTTCCGCTGCGACAAGCTTCTTGATGAGTGCGCGAATTGCTGTAGATGAACATTCACCGCCATTGTCAGTGCTGACATGGCTTGAGAAAAAGTATTTGAGCTCGAAGATGCCACGTGGCGTATGCATGAATTTTTGAGTCGTCACACGAGAGATCGTGGATTCGTGCATATCAACAGCTAACGCAACATCATTAAGAACCATTGGCTTCATCGCTTCTTCGCCATGTTCGAAGAAATCACGCTGATGTTCAACAATGCATCGCGCAACTTTGAGTAGCGTCTCATTTCGGCTCTCTAGGCTTTTAATTAACCACTTTGCTTCTTGCAAATTTGAGCGGATGTATTGATTGTCGGCGCTGTTGCCTTTACTGCCCAGATCAGCGTACTGCTGATTCACTTTCAACTTAGGCACGCTATCAGGGTTAATGGTCACTAACCATTTGCCAAGGTCTTTGAAGACAGATACATCTGGAACCACATACTCAGTTTCATCCGGAGTAATCTTACTGCCAGGACGAGGGTCCAGCTGTTGAATCAGTTGCAAAACTTCACGTAGTTCTGCTTCTTTCAACTTGGTCTCTTTGATAACCAGTTTGTAATCGCGATTGCCGAGTTGGTCGATATGGCTAGTAAGTACTAACTTAGCTTCGTTAAGCCAAGGCGTATCTTGGGGAAAGGTTGCCAGTTGCAGTAACAAGCAATCTTGCAGGTTGACTGAACCGACACCTAGCGGATCAAACTGCTGAATTCGTTTACGTACCGCTTCAATTTCATCAAGCTCGATCTCTTCATTGTCGAAGTTTTCAAGGATGTCTTCACAAGTTACAGTGAGGTAGCCGTAGTCGTCGATGGCATCGATTAATGCAAAAGCGATGCTTCGGTCGGTGTCAGTGAATGGCGTTAAGTCGAGTTGCCAAAGTAGGTAATCGTGCAGGCTTTGAGTGGTTTCGCCTTGATAAACCGGCATGTCGTCATCAATCGCAATACCCGTGTTACCGGTGTTCGCGCTGTAGACGTCTTCCCAAGTTGTGTCGATTTCTAGTTCGTTGCCAATCTCTGATTTTTCGATTAAGTCTGAGCTATCAGGTAAGTCTTGCTCTGTGGCTTCAACAGTTTCTTTTTCGTCACTGCTAGGTTTTTCTTCCGATGTTGGCGTATCTTCATTGCCTTCTTCGACATCGAGTAGTGGGTTAGATTCAAGTGCTTCTTGAATCTCTTGCTGCAAATCTAAAGTAGACAATTGCAACAAACGAATCGCTTGCTGCAATTGAGGAGTCATTGCTAACTGTTGGCCTAGCTTAAGTTGTAATGAGGGTTTCATTCAGTGTGACTTACCTAGTTATTATTCTTAGAACTCTCGATACTCTCTATATAATCATAGACGGAATTGTTCGCCTAGATAAACTTGTTTAACTTGTTCGTTATTGAGAACATCTTCAGGAGTACCCTCAGCGATCAGGTGTCCTTGGCTTACGATGTAAGCTTTTTCACACACGTCTAATGTTTCACGAACGTTGTGGTCGGTAATCAAAACGCCCAAGCCGCGATCACGCAGGTGAACAATGATTTTTTTGATATCGATTACTGAGATCGGGTCAACACCGGCGAATGGTTCATCCAATAGAATGAACTGCGGGTTTGCTGCTAGTGCACGAGCAATCTCTACACGACGACGCTCACCACCCGACAGAGCCATACCATTGCTGGTGCGGATATGTTGGATGTGGAACTCTTCTAGCAGGTCTTCCAGCTTATCTTGGCGTTGTTCGTTGGTCATTTCATCACGGGTTTGTAAAACCGCCATGATGTTGTTCTCTACGGACAACTTACGGAAAATCGATGCTTCTTGAGGCAGGTAACCGATACCAAGACGAGAGCGGCTGTGCATTGGTAAGATACTGATGTCTCGGTCATCAATGCTGATGGTACCTTCATCACGCGCCACCAAACCAACAATCATATAGAAAGATGTGGTTTTACCTGCACCGTTAGGCCCAAGCAGACCGACGATCTGGCCTGACTCTACCTGTAAGCTTACATCGGTAACAACCTTACGTTTACTGTAGGTTTTCGCTAGGTTTTTTGCTTTAAGAACAGCCATCGTTACTTATTCACTTCCGTTGGTTGTAAAACCGTTGACACTCGTTTGTTTTCACCACTGTCAGCGACTAATTTCTGAGAACCGATCTGGTAAGTGATCTTAGAACCGCGAATGATGCTGCCATCTTGAGATAACATCGCATTCTTAGTCATGATCAGTCGGTCGGCAACAAGCTGGTAGTGCAGGTCGTCAGCTTCACCGTAGAGTGTCTTACCGTCGTCAGTAAGCTGAGAGAAGGTTGCTGGCTTACCGAAGCCTTGAATTTCTTCAATCTCACCGTTTACGGCGTTACGAGTAACAATAACCTTATCGGCATTGATATTGATGCTGCCTTGTTTAAGGTTCACATCACCAAGGAAAGTCACTTGGTTACTTTTCATATCCAATTGCTGGCTGTCTGAGTCAATGTAGACAGGTTGCTCACTATCCGAAGACAGAGCATAGACATTAGGTGCCGCAAGGGTCAAAGCGAATAAACTAAGGTGTAAGAGTTTCATATCTACCTTGAACAGAATTAAAGAGGGTTGCATTGTTGGTACCGAAGTTACCTTTCATTGCTTGTCCCTCAGTTTCAAAAAATGTACCGATCATATGGACCGGAGTCTCTGAATAAAAATCTCGGCTAGGCAGCTCAACAACCATTTTATCTGTGGTCATTGTATCGAAGCTGGCTTCTGGCAACAGGTTCTTTGCCACGACGTTGTCATAAAACGTGACAACTTGATTCTCATCCATAATCGCGCGATCAGCGGTCACTTGCCATTCAATCGTGTGCCCTTCACGGAATACCGAAAGAACTGGGTTTTGAAAGTGCGTATCGCCAACTACTGAGTAGTGTTCTAAATACGTCGATTCAACCTGATAGCTGCGAATACCGCTTTCGTCGTAGCTAATGTTGTTCAGGCTTTTGCCACTAAACGCGGGCAGCTCCAAATTTGGAGCCACTTGTATCGTTGATGTTTGCTCTCTGTCGTACAAGTAATAGGTCGACCAAGAGGCAATAAATATGAGTATTAAATAGATAATACGAGTAAAACTCATATGCTTAAACCTTTATGCACGTCGAGTTCATTTCTTGCTTGTAAAATAAGGTCACAGACTTCACGTACCGCGCCATGACCACCGTTAATGGTTGTCACGTAGTTTGCACGCTTTGCAAGTAGCGGGTGCCCATCTGCCACACAGACCTTCAAGCCAACTTTTTCCATTACAGGCCAGTCAATCAGATCGTCTCCGATGTAACCTGTATTTTCAGGGTTTACAGAAAGCTTATCGCAAATATCTTGGTATGCCTTAACTTTATCGTCTTGACCTTGATAAATCAGCTTAATGCCTAGAGCGGTCATACGATTCTCAACAATTTGAGATTTGCGACCCGTGATGATCGCGATTTCAATGCCTGCGTTCATCAGTGATTTGATACCGTAACCGTCACGAGTGTGGAAGGTTTTCAGCTCTTCACCGTTGTTGCCCATGTAGATGCGACCATCAGAGAAGACACCATCGACATCGCAAATCAGCAGTTTGATCTCTTTTGCAATTGCAAATACATCTGAATTAACAGTGCCGTATAGAGTTTCGACTGTCTGTGTCATTACATTACTCCTGCTTTCAGTAAGTCATGCATGTTTAACGCTCCGACTAATTTACCTTCTTGGCATAACATCAGGCCATTGATGCTCTTCGCTTGCATCAAGTTTAAGCCCTCAACCGCGAGCATGTTTGGCTCGGCTACCGTCGGGTTTAGCGTCATCACATCACCGATCTGCGTGTTATGGATATCAACGCGTTTGTCTAAGATACGGCGTAAATCACCATCGGTAAAAATACCGGCCATTTGGCCATCTTCACCAACGATTGCTGTCATGCCTAAGCCTTTCTGAGATATCTCTAGTAGAGCGTCTCTTACTAGTGCGTCGGGTGCTACAACAGGAAGTGAATCGCCTGTGTGCATGATGTCGTCGAGCTTCAACAGCAACTGACGACCTAAAGCGCCACCAGGATGAGACAGGGCAAAGTCTTGAGCGGTGAAGCCTCGAGCCTGCAAAAGTGCAACGGCTAATGCATCACCCATGACCAAAGTCGCCGTGGTGCTTGTTGTTGGTGCTAAGCCCAGCGGACAAGCTTCTTCCGGTACTGAAATTTGTAAATGGATATCAGACAGGGTTGCCATGTTTGATGCTGGCTTGCCTGTCATGCTGATGATCTTGATGCTCAGACGCTTTAACACAGGAAATAGGCTGAGGATTTCTCCCGATTCGCCGGAGTTGGATATTGCAATCACAATATCACCAGGTTCGATCATGCCTAAGTCGCCATGCGCCGCTTCGCCTGGGTGAACAAAGAAAGCCGATGTCCCGGTACTTGCCAATGTTGCTGCGATTTTGTTGCCAATGTGGCCTGATTTACCCATGCCCATCACAACGACTTTGCCTTTGTTGTTCAGGATAAGGTCGCAAGCTTTACAAAAATCATCATTAAAATATTGGTCTAATTGAGTGAGACCTGCAACTTCGGTTTCCAAAACTTGTTTTGCAACGCTGCGGTAATCAAATGGCTGAGACATCAAATACTCCAAGTACGGGAAGTTAAATCAACAATTAAGCCGACATGTTCATTAATAGGTAACTTTGGTAGGCCACGAACGTCACAATTAACACGCCGCCTTCAATACGATTCACACTACGAGATTTTCCTAGTGCCATCACAACAAGTAGTAGCGATACGCCTAGCATTACCCAGAAGTCACGACCCATAGCGAACTCGCTCAAGATCGAAGGGTTTAGGATGCCCGGGATACCCATAACAGCAAGGATGTTGAATACGTTTGAACCAATGATATTACCTACAGCCATATCATCTTCACCCTTCATAACGCCGGCTAGTGATGCTGCAAGTTCAGGAAGGCTAGTACCAACAGCAATGATGGTTAAACCAATGACAAGGTCGCTCATGCCGAAGAACTTCGCGATGATCACAGCGTTATCTACCAGCATATCAGCAGCTAAAGGTAGGACGATTAGACCAATCACGACCCACATTGCAGCCTTAGGGTTACTTACGCCTTCAGGGATCTCTGATTCTTGCTCATCAAGGAAAGCATCGCCGTTCTTTTTCTCGCTGCGGCTGATTTGCAACATAGCAAACAAAAAAGCGGCAAAAAGAACAAACAACAACACGCCTTCATAGAAGCCTAAATGGTTATCCCACAATAGGGCGCCCGCTAGCAGAGTGACACCGATCATTAATGGTAGTTCACGACGAATCACGCCTGAGCTAATCGATAACGGCTTGATAAGGGCTGTAATACCTAAAATCAGCGCGATGTTGGCGATGTTAGAGCCCAGTACGTTGCCTACAGCTGTATCTGTTTTGCCATCAAGGGCTGCTGTCGCAGAAACCATCATTTCAGGAGCCGAAGACCCCATTGCTAAGATCGTCATACCGATAACTAGTGGTGAAATACCGAAGTTGCGAGCAAGAGCAGCGGCACCGTAAACCAGCTTATCTGCACTCCACACCAAAAAACCTAGACCGATAATAAGAAACGCAATCGCTTCAAGCATGATGATTCCTAAAAAATTAATAAAAACGGAGAATTAACCGCTAATTTTGACCTGTTGCTAGATAAAAGGGAAGTCACTCGGCAAATTAATTACCAGTTAGCAGGCAAGAAAGAGAGATCAATAGATAATTTCCTAATGCTTTCAAATCCCTGCATAGATTCCTGTTTAATATGAATTAATTGAACAGTGCTTTTAATTCTAAAGTAGACTCATTATTATTGCAGCCATAATTGGCGTTTTTTAAAGCAAGGAAACAACAAAAATATGTTGAACACTGAGCTTGTGAAAGTTAAGAACCTCAGCTTCTCACGTGGTGAGCGCGTTATCTTTGATGACATCAGTTTAGAGGTGCCTCAAGGCAAGATAACCGCAATCATGGGGCCGTCTGGGATTGGCAAAACGACTTTACTGCGTTTGATTGGTGGGCAACTGCCGCCAGATGAAGGCGAAATTTGGTTTGATGGCGACAATGTCCCTGCATTATCACGTCGAAAGCTGTATCAAGCACGTAAGAAAATGAGCATGCTATTTCAATCGGGTGCGCTTTTTACGGATCTCAATGTCTTTGATAATGTGGCGTTTCCGCTGCGAGAGCACACTGAACTTAATGACAAATTCATTCGTACCATCGTATTACTTAAGCTTGAAGCGGTAGGATTACGTGGTGCTGCGCAATTGATGCCGAGTGAGTTGTCTGGCGGAATGGCTAGGCGTGCCGCACTGGCGCGCGCAATCGCACTGGATCCAGAACTTATCATGTACGATGAGCCGTTTGTTGGCCAAGATCCCATCACCATGGGCGTATTGGTTGAATTGATCCGAAATCTCAATCAAGCCTTGGGCTTAACCTCGATTGTTGTTTCTCACGATGTGCCAGAGGTGATGAGTATTGCTGATTGGGTTTACCTCATGGCAGATAGCAAGATTATTGCCGCTGGAACACCTGATGAGTTGTACAACAATAGCGATCCGAGAGTGCAGCAATTTTTGCAAGGCGAAGCCGATGGTCCAGTACCATTTAGATTCCCTGCGAAGAGCTTAGAAAAGGATTTGTTTTAATATGATTGTTAAAACTATTGCGGGTGTCGGTAAGCGTACACTTGCGAGCTGTGAGTCATTTGGTCGAGCAAGCCTGATGTTATTTGGGGCTTTGTTTGGCATCCCGCGACTAAAAAACTTCCCCTTATTAGTAAAACAACTTTATAGCGTTGGCGTTCAGTCATTGGCTATTATTTTAGTTTCGGGTCTGTTTATCGGCATGGTGCTCAGCCTGCAGGGCTATGTCGTGTTAATTGACTACGGCGCTGAGGGAAACCTTGGTCAAATGGTCGCGCTTTCACTGTTGCGTGAGTTGGGGCCTGTGGTGACTGCGTTATTATTTGCAGGTCGAGCCGGTTCAGCACTCACGGCAGAGATTGGGTTAATGAAGGCAACAGAGCAGATCTCAAGCCTTGAGATGATGGCCGTTGACCCTCTTAAACGCATTATTGCACCACGTCTTTGGGCCGGGCTTATCTCAATGCCATTGCTTGCTATGATTTTTATGGCGGTAGGTATTTGGGGCGGTCAACTGGTTGGTGTTGATTGGAAAGGCATTGATCACGGCAGTTTCTGGTCTGCGATGCAGTCTTCAGTAGAACTTGGCCGAGATATTGGTAACAGCATGATCAAATGTATGGTCTTCGCTATCACCGTAACTTGGATCGCACTTTTCAATGGTTATGACGCAGTACCGACTTCAGAAGGTATCAGTCAGGCAACCACACGCACTGTAGTGCACTCTTCTCTAGCGGTACTAGGGCTAGATTTTGTTCTTACCGCATTGATGTTTGGGAATTAATCATGCAACAAACTCGAAAATTAGAATTATGGGTCGGCACCTTTGTTATTGCCGGAATTTGCGCAATCTTAATCATGATCTTTCAAGTCGCTGACGTAAAAGGCATAGGTTCGAACCATACTTACAATCTAAAAGCGACCTTTGACAACATTGGCAGCCTAAAAGTTCGTTCTCCAGTGAAAGTGGGTGGCGTCGTTGTTGGACGAGTTAAAAGCATTGAGCTTGATACCGAGAGCTACCTTCCTGTCGTTGAACTGTCTATTGACGGGAAGTACTCACAATTTCCAGATACCTCTAGTGCTCAAATTTTAACATCTGGCTTAATTGGTGAGCAGTACATTAGTCTGGTTCCAGGCTTCATTTTTGATGATGAAGAGATGTTGGTCGATGGTGATTCAATTGAAGACACTAAGTCAGCATTGGTACTAGAAGATTTGATTGGCCAAGTGCTGTATAGCGTTGGTGGTTCTAATGACAGCGAAGCTAAGGAATAAGATAATGTTGAAAACTATTAGTTATTTAAAAGCTATTGGTTACTTGAAATCAATGTTTATGGCGGCAATGGCGTTGCTTATTTCTACCCAAGCCTTTGCTGCAGAATCGATTGACCGTACTCAGCCTTACCAGATGATGACTCAAGTTGCCGAAGTGGCATTTGAGCGTTTGAAGAGTGAACAAGACAACATCCACCAAGATCCAGAGTTATTGAAGGTCATCGTGGAAGAAGAGTTGATGCCTTATGTGAATGCACAATATGCAGCTCTTAAGTTACTTGGACCAAACTTGAAAGGCGCGGATAGAAAAGACGTGGGCGTGTTTATCGATTCATTCCGTAAATACCTTGTTTCTTCTTATGCCCAAGTGCTGACTCAATACACAGATCAGACGATTGAATTTGGTCCAGAACCAAAAATCAAAGCGGATAGCCGCATTACCAGTATCAAGGTCGACATCATCGATACGCCGCGACCAAACATTAAGCTTGAATTTAAGCTTCGCAAAGACAAGAAATCTGGCGAGTGGAAAGCATTTGATATGGTTGCCGAAGGTATTAGCTTGTTGTCGAGCAAGCAATCGGAGTGGAATACTAAGATTCGTCAAGAAGGCATCTTACAAGTTGCAGACGAACTAGAGAAATTAGCCGCACAACCGATTCGTTTTGAGAGTAACAAATAATGAGCCATTCTCAATGGCAAGCACTAAGCTCTAAAGAGTATCAACTGTTCGGTGATTTAGACCGAGACAGTGTCCCTGCAATCTGGCGTATATTGGAAAAGTGGCAAACGACGGAATCGAGCGTTGAAATTGACCTTAGCCATATAAATCGAGTCGATTCAGCAGGAATGGTGATGCTAATTCACTTATTAGAGCATGCAAAAAATCAAAACTGTCATATAATGCTCAGTTTCGTGCCAGAACAATTACGAACGTTGTTCCAATTGAGCAATATCCAGCCAATGATGGCAGAACACATAAAAAATTAGGCAGGAGCTATTTGTGGACAGCACAAAAGTACAAGAATTATTAGCAGCGGCACTGAACCTTCAGGAGATTTTCGTGAAGGGTGAAGGCAGTCATTACGAAGTTGTTGCGGTTGATCCATGTTTTGACGGCATGAATCGAGTTAAGAAGCAGCAACTAATCTACGGCCCACTAATGGAATACATTCAACGCAATGACATCCATGCTCTTTCTATTAAGGCTTTCACGCCAGAAGAGTGGGAACGTGATAAGAAACTGATGTCACTTTAAGGTTTATGATGGAAAAGTTTCGAGTTATTGGATCGGATAAGCCGTTAAGCGGTGAAGTGACGATCTCAGGCGCAAAAAATGCAGCGCTACCTATTTTATTCGCCTCAATCCTTGCTGAAGAGCCGGTTGAAGTGAGTAATGTTCCTCACCTACGTGACATCGATACTACGATGGAACTACTTAAGCGTTTAGGCGCAAAAGTATCACGTAACGGTAGTGTTCATGTTGATGGCAGCGAGATTAATGAATTTTGTGCGCCTTATGATTTAGTAAAAACAATGCGTGCTTCTATTTGGGCTTTAGGTCCTCTAGTCGCTCGTTTTGGTGAAGGCCAAGTGTCACTTCCTGGTGGTTGTGCAATTGGCGCTCGACCTGTTGATTTACATATCCATGGCCTAGAGCAACTAGGTGCGACCATTAAGTTGGAAGATGGTTATGTAAAAGCAAGTGTTGACGGCCGTTTGAAAGGCGCGCACATCGTGATGGATAAAGTAAGTGTGGGTGCCACCATTACTATCATGTGTGCAGCAACGCTAGCGGAAGGTACAACTGTATTAGATAACTCAGCGCGTGAGCCTGAGATTGTTGATACGGCTGATTTCCTAAACAAACTAGGTGCTAAGATTTCTGGCGCAGGTACAGACACGATTACTATCGAAGGCGTTGAACGTCTTGGTGGTGGTCATCACTCTGTGGTTGCTGACCGTATCGAAACGGGTACGTTCCTTGTTGCTGCTGCTGTTTCTGGCGGTAAAGTGGTTTGTCGCAACACCAACGCTCATCTTCTTGAAGCTGCATTAGCGAAGCTTGAAGAAGCGGGTGCGAAGGTTGAAACGGGCGAAGACTGGATCAGCCTTGATATGACAGATCGTGAGCTGAAAGCGGTGAAAATCGTAACAGCACCTCACCCAGGTTTCCCAACCGACATGCAAGCACAGTTTACTCTGCTCAACATGATGGCGAAGGGCAGTGGTGTTATCACTGAGACTATCTTTGAAAACCGATTTATGCACATTCCTGAGTTACAGCGAATGGGTGCAAAAGCAGAAATCGAAGGCAACACGGCTATCTGTGGTGAAACTGAGAAGTTAAGCGGCGCTCAAGTAATGGCAACGGATCTTCGTGCATCTGCGAGTCTAGTTATTGCTGGCTGTATTGCCCAAGGCGAAACTATCGTTGACCGTATTTATCACATCGATCGTGGCTACGATAAGATTGAAGATAAACTTTCAGCTTTAGGCGCAAACATTACACGATTTAGCGAGTCGAACTAACTTAGGTTAGTGGATTCATGAATCAGTAAGATGAAAACATAAAAGTCGGAACCTTGGTTTCGGCTTTTTTATAGTTGTATTTACCGCAAGTGAATCTATTGCCTATTTTGTGTGAATAGATGAATCAACTTGGCGGTCGGTGAGGAACAAAATGATAGCAATATTACGTATTTTCGCAGTGGCGATATTTGCGATTCTTATGTTTGTATTTGGTTGTGGTTACTGCCTATTAAGTCCACGCAACCCGAAACACGTATTTACCTTTGGCCGTTATTTCGGTCGCATGTCGAAGATCTTCGGCATGAAGTTAGAGCTTCGCATCCCAGAAGATGCCTACTCTCGCGGCCAACATGTTTATGTGGCGAACCACCAAAACAGCTGGGATCTATTCACGATTTCATCAGCGGTAACGCCAAAAGTGGTAACTGTTGGTAAGAAAAGCCTAGTGTGGATGCCTCTATTTGGTCAGCTTTACTGGTTGACGGGTAACATCCTAATTGACCGTGCTAACCGTAGCAAAGCGGTAGGTACGATTGATCAGGTCGTGACGAGTCTAAAAGAGAGCGATGTTTCAGTTTGGATGTTCCCTGAAGGCACTCGTTCTCGTGGCCGTGGTCTGCTGCCATTCAAAACAGGTGCATTCCATGCTGCGATTGGTGCTGGCTTGCCTATCATCCCTATCGTGTGTAGCTCAACCGGTGGCGTGAAGCTAAACCGTTGGAACAATGGTCACGTGATTGTTGAAATGCTGCCACCAATCAGCACTGAAGGCTACGACAAGTCTAATGTTCGTGAACTGGCTAACCTAGCTCGTGAGCAGATGGCTGCGAAACTTGAAGAGTTAGACAAAGAAGTGGTTGAGCTTAATAAAAAGTAATTATCTAAGCGAAACGATGAACAATAAAAAAGGTTGCCAACGGGGCAACCTTTTTTGTATCTAATAAACACTCAGCATTACGCTAAGTCGTTTATCCGAAGGTGTTTAATCTAGAGATTAAAAGCTATTTGCGAACCGCAATAGCTTCGATCTCGATACCTACATCTTTTGGTAGACGAGCTACTTCAACACATGAACGTGCAGGGTAGTTTGCAACGCCGTGCTCATCGAAGAATTTGCCGTAAACCTCGTTTACTGTGCCGAAGTCGTTTAGGTCTTTAACGAATACCGTTAGTTTTACGATGTCTTTTACAGTCAGGCCTGAAGCTTCAACAACCGCTTGAACGTTGTCTAGAGATTGGCGAGCTTGCTCTGCGATATCAGCAGATACTTCACCAGTTGCTGGGTTTACTGGGATTTGACCAGAAGTCAGTACCATGTTGCCAAGGTCAACGCCTTGTACGTATGGGCCGATTGCAGCTGGAGCAGATTCTGTGTGAAGTACTTTAGTCATTGGTTTATTCCATCAGTTATTAGATAAAAATCAATTTTCAGTGTGCCTTCAAACTTTGGATAGGTAAAGCGCAAAATACCCCGCACAGGCGAGGTATTTGATAGTTTTTACATTCGGTCTGCTTTGCCGTATGACGTTATCTTTCTGTTACGATCTCGCGAGAGAAGACTTTTTCGCAATACTTACACTTCAATCGAATATCTTCTTTCTTTTCAAAGATCTTAAAGCTACTTTCAACCGGTTCATTGTGAGTAATACAGTTGGTGTTTGGACACTCGAACACATCGTTGATTTGCTCAGGAAGTTCTAGTGGTAGTTTCTTAACCACTTCGTAATCTTCGATTTGATTCACTGTTGCGTGAGGCGCATAAAGTGCCAGCTTGCTCGCCTGTTCTTCTGTGATAAACACATTCTCAATCTTGAGCAGGTCTTTTCCGCCTAGTGCAGAAGACGGTAGATTCAGGCCAATCGTCACGCGCTGATGAGAATTGTGCATGTCGAACAGTTTTAGAACCTTGATCCCGATATTGGCTGGGATATGGTCGATAACAGTACCGTTTCTGATTGCTTCAACTTTTAATTGAGTCTCTTTAGACATTATATCTCTCCTCTACAGCGTTTCGTTAAGAACAAGGGCTAGCAATGCTTCACGGGCGTAAACACCATTCTCTGCTTGCTGGAAGTAGTAAGCGTAAGGTGTTTTATCGACATCGACAGTAATTTCATCAACGCGAGGAAGAGGGTGCAGAACCTTCAGGTTATCGCGTGCATTTTCCAGCATCGAAGCGGTCAGGATGTATGCGGATTTTATGTGCGCGTATTCTGACTCATCGAAGCGCTCTTTTTGAACTCGAGTCATGTACAAGACATCTAGTTCAGGAATCACATCTTCCATGTCCGTCAATAGTTGGTACTTGATGCCCGCTTCATCAAGCTCTTCGCAAATGTAGTCTGGCATCGCTAGTGCTTCTGGAGCCACGAAGTAGAAACAGATGTTGTCGAATTTTGCTAGTGCTTGAGTCAACGAGTGAACCGTACGGCCGTACTTAAGGTCACCAACGAATGCAACGTTTAGGTTGTCGAGGCGGCCTTGTGTCTCAGCTATAGAGAATAGGTCTAATAACGTTTGTGTTGGGTGTTGGTTTGCGCCGTCACCTGCGTTAATAACAGGAACACCGTTTGAGAACTCAGAAGCCAGACGTGCTGCGCCTTCTTGAGGGTGACGCATCACGTAAGCGTCAACGTATGAAGAGATAACCTGTACCGAGTCCGCTAGCGTTTCGCCTTTCTTTGCCAAAGAAGTGTTACCACCACTGTCGAAACCAATCACATCACCACCGATGCGTTGAATCGCAGTTTCAAAAGAGAGACGAGTTCGCGTAGAAGGTTCGAAGAAGCAGCTGGCAACAACTTTGTTCTTGATGAGTTCTGGGTTTGGCTCAGCCTTTAGCTGACCTGCCGTTTGAACAATTAATTCTAGCTCTTCACGAGAAAGCTCTGGAATTGAGATGATGTGCTTTTGATAGAGCGAATTCGCCATGATCTTCTTCCCCACAATAATGTATTGGCCATAAAAAAGCCCCCCATAATGGGAGGCTTTAAAAAAGTGCTGAAAAGCAGAATAGACGGCCTGGTAAGCATCTTAGCTTACGAGCAATATTTGGTGTTTTCACAATATTACTATGTTTTATCACAACATTGCTTGGCGTCATTTTCACTACTCTCAGACAAATTGCCGAGAATTATACGCTTTCAATTTGTGAGCGCAAGCGATTACATCAAGCTTTTGTTTACTTTCAGTATTCGCTATTGACCCAGTGTCGCAACCATCACCGCTTTGATGGTATGCATGCGATTCTCAGCTTCATCAAACACAATTGAGTAATCCGATTCAAAGACTTCATCAGTAACTTCTAAACCGTTCATTCCATACTTATCTGCGACTTGCTGGCCGATCACGGTTTCATTGTTATGGAAAGCGGGTAGGCAGTGCATGAATTTCACTTGAGGATTGCCAGTGAGCTTAATGACATCCATATTCACTTGGTATGGTTTCATTACCGCCACACGTTCGTCCCAAGCTTCAGGGGCTTCGCCCATCGAAACCCAAACATCGGTGTATAGGTAATCACAACCTTTCACGCCTTCAGCAACGTCTTCAGTTAACGTGATTTTTGCGCCAGTGTTTTGCGCAATGGTTTGGCACTCTTCAACAAGCTGCTCTTCTGGCCAAAAGGCTTTTGGCGCGACAAGGCGAATATCCATGCCCATCTTCGCGGCTCCGACTAACAGAGAGTTACCCATGTTATTGCGTGCATCGCCTAGATAAGCAAAGCTGATTTGGTGTAGATGCTTCCCGCGGCCATGCTCAAGCATAGTGAGGAAATCAGCCAAGATCTGAGTAGGGTGGAACTCATCGGTTAAGCCATTCCAAACCGGCACGCCCGCATAAGCGCCTAAGTCTTCAACGATACTTTGGCCAAAGCCACGATATTCAATGCCATCGTACATGCGTCCCAATACACGCGCCGTATCTTTCATTGATTCTTTTTGACCAATCTGAGAACCAGAAGGGCCAAGGTAAGAGACTTGAGCACCTTGATCAAAGGCGGCCACTTCAAACGCACATCGTGTTCGAGTTGATGCTTTCTCGAAGATCAAAGCAATGTTTTTGCCGTTGAGTTTCTTCTGCTCAGTGCCTGCATACTTAGCTTTTTTTAGGTCAGCAGACAGGTCGAGTAAAAACTGAATCTCTTTAGGAGTAAAGTCGAGAAGTTTTAGAAAGTTACGATTGCGAAGATTAAAGGCCATCTCTCGCTCCTTGCGTATATAGAATCAATGAAGAACTTAGTTAAACATAAAAATGCTATATTTGTGAATATTTATTTTATTAATTTGATAAAAAAGGCCAGTAAATGAATACTGGCCTAGATAAGACTATTGAGTCTGTTTGACTGAGCTCTTTGACTTAGATACCGTCTCTTTCGATAGGGCAACTCATACAGCGCGCGCCGCCACGACCACGGCCTAGCTCGTTGCCAGGAATCGTTAGAACTTCGATACCCGCTTTGTCGTATTTCTCATTGGTGTAAACATTACGCTCATAACCAATCACGGTACCAGGTTTCACTGTCAGTACGTTGTTAGCGTCATTCCACTGTTCACGCTCAGCTTCGTAGTTATCACCGCCGGTAGTGATGATCTTCAGTTGATCAAGGCCTAGTGCGCCTTCAATCGCTGACAGGTAGTTTTCAGCTTTCTCGACACGCATTTCGCCGTTTTCTTTTGGCGTTAAGCGCCAAGTGTCGAGGTCTTTACGAACGATCTCTGGATAGACAGAGAACGTGTCGATATCCATGTGTGTCATCACCGTATCAAGGTGCATACAAGAGCGGTGTTTTGGTAGATCGATCGCAATCACTTCGCTCGCTTGGCCTGAGCTAAATAGGCTAGCCGCTAGGTTTTCGACACCTTGTGGTTTCGTACGCTCTGAAATACCAACCAGTACCGCACCTTTACCGATAACCAGTACGTCACCGCCTTCAATGTTAGCGTTGTCGTAGTGAAGGTCTTCGTCACCAAAGTACTTAATGAAATCTTGGCCTGCGAACACTGGGTGCCAGCGGTAGATAGCACGCAGGTGGTTCGTTTCACGTTGACGTGCAGGCTTCATCATTGGGTTAAGCGATACACCACCGTAAACCCAGCAAGAAGTATCTCGCGTAAATAGGTGGTTAGGCAGTGGCTCGATAACGAAATCGAGTGGTCGATGCATTTTAGGCAGCATCGATGATGATTTGATAGGAAGCTCAGAGTAGGCCAAGCCACCGAGTAAGATCGTTGCTAGATGCTCATTATCCATTTGAGCAAGGTAGTTTCTTAAGTCACGGGCGAAAGTCGGCCCATAACGGAAATCTGAGATTTGAGTATTCAGCAACCACTCACGAGCCTGAGATACGGCAAGCGTTTCTACTAGCAGGTCATGCAGCAGTAGTACTTCTACGTCTTGGCTGCGCAGCGTTTCTGCAAAGGCATCATGTTCTTCACCAGCGGCTTCAACGGCAAGTACATCATCAAATAGAAGCTCATGACAGTTTGAAGGGGTGAGGTGGGTGAGTGCTCTTTCAGGTCTATTTAGGAGAACTCGTCTCAATTGACCGACTTCGGAGCCAACGTACAGCTTACTCATTTTGCATCCTTACTATTAATCCAGCGTCTATTTATGACAAGCTTGTCCGTAATATGCAAGTTTTGTAGATTGAGTTAATACAAGGTATTTGGGTAATAATTGGTCATAAAACCTGTGATTTTTAAGTTTATACAGATTAAATTCCAACTAACTGACTATCGAACGGAACAACGTTTTTGAGGATCTATGCTCAATTCGTGGCTTGTTAAAATTGAATTTTGCTTATTAATCGTGATTTTTTATTCACTATTATGCACTTTTTGATAACAAGCTGAGGATTTATGCACCCCAAAAGCGGTTTAGCGTATGCACCTAACGTGACTAATCACGCAAGTTTTATTCAATAAGCCCTAAAGTGGCCACAAAAACGAAATGCTAAAATACGGCGTAGTTAATAAAATGTTGAAAATTTGTTTCTGTGATTTTGATTTCACTTTTGAATTGATATTGGCGCTGCGATCTCGCGATAAACTTACCTTTCTAGGCCTGATCTGGGTGGCTTTTCTGGACGATCCGTGCCATATTTCGTGGCAATCAAATTTGATCTTTTCATAGTCAACACTCTGGAGCAGACACATGTCTCACGAAGATGAATATCTATCAGTAGCGGAATTAATTGAATTTCAAAAGGAAGAGACTCGCGACATCATTACAGCATTAATTGAAGATGGTAGCGATCCTGAAGCTCTATACGATATCGAGCATCACCTATTTGCTGAAGATTTCGATGTGCTTGAGAAAGCGGTTGTTGAAGCATTCAAAATGGGCTTTGAAGTGCTTGAAGCTGAAGAGACAGAAGACGAAGATGGCAATAAGCTACTTTGTTGTGATGCAACGATGCAATGCACTCTGAATGCAGAAGCGATTGATGAGCAAGTTGAGAAGCTTGTAAACCTTGCAGAGAAGTTTGACATTATCTACGACGGCTGGGGCACTTACTACGAAGGTGAAGATGCTATCTACCCAGACGAAGATGATGAAGGCGAAGAGTAATTCTTTCCCAATTTTAAAAAATGCCAGCCTCGAGCTGGCATTTTTTTACCCTCAGAAAAATAAATGTCTTTATATGCATTCATTCATTATAATGCGGTCAAAATTGATCTAGCTCAAGGAATGATATGCGGTTGCTTCTCGATGGTCTTTGGCAAATTTCGCCACTGACGGATCTCTCTATCCCACAAGATGACATCACCTTTCCGGCTCCGTTAAGCTCAAAGCTCCCTGATAGCTTGAGTGAAAGTCAAATTGCAGAGCAAGAGTGGCACCTGATGCACGACATCGAAGTGGATGACGCTATGTTAGCGTGTCCATTTGTTGAGTTAGTGATGGCTGGAGTCGATTATTTTGCTGAAGTTCGACTTAATGGTGTGGCTGTTTTTGATTGTGATGGTAGCCAAGCTGAATACCGTAAAGATATCCGTCCTTATATGCAGTCCGGCCGAAACCGTTTCGAGATCCTTTTCCTTGAAGAAGAGGAGAGCCTATTGCTTGAAGAAGACATGGATGACTCTGTATCTTCACAGGCTATCGCTAAATCTGATTCACGCATCGGGATTTGGCAAGCGCCATACCTGCAGTTCGTTCGAAACGTCAAGCTAGAGCAAGTTGTCACAGAGCAGATCTGGCACCACGGTGGTGGCTGTGAGTTTAAAGTGGATGTTATCTATCAAACGCTAAAGGCGGGGTTAGTATCGGCATCCATCAAGTTTAATGGTATGACTCTCGTGATGCCGATTGATGTACGCGCTGAACATACTGGCGTCGTGTTCCAGGTTGAAGCTCCTATCATTTTTGATATTGAGAATCCTAACCCCAAGTATCTATACCCATTAGAAGTGGTACTTGATGGGCAAGAAGAGAGTTCTTTTGTTGCCTTGAACCCAACTTCTTGCGTCAGTAACTTTCTACGTTAACTCCGTATATTTTAGCGTTATCTTCTTTCGCTATAGCGGCGCATTCTGCTTATAACGACTTGGCCATGACAACCTCACAAGCGTCGTGGCCTGTTTCTCCCCAAGCTGACTCAAGATGCTCAAACCCAAGCTTCTCATAGAGTTTGACCGCAGCACCCAAGCACTTCGTCGTTTCTAAATACATGTGTTGATACCCAAGTTGCTTGGCTTGCTTTAAGCTCAAAGCGACAATTCGCTTGGCTAGGCCATGCCCTCGAGTTTGCGGTAAGAAGTACATCTTTTGTAGCTCACACACATTGGGCTTACCTGCTAGTAGAGGGGCAAAGCCACCGCCTCCGACGATCTTTCCGTTGTGTTCGATAACCCAGTACATTGCATTCGCTTGGCTATAGACAGAGTACATATCATCGAGTGTTGGGTCGGCTACGCCATAACCTTTATCTTCTGTGAGTCCATGCTCAGCCGAAACTTGGCGAATGATTTGTGCTAATTGTTGGTTGTCTGACTCTGTGAGTGGACGTAATACAAACTCATCCGCTTGGCATACTTTCGTTAGCCCTTTTAAGTAGCTCTCAAGCCCTTGCTTAAGTAGTTGTTGTTCGTTGTCATCGAGTGTCGAGAGTACTTTTTCAAAGAAGATGCTTTGCTGTTGGTCGAGTTGAGATAACGCATCAACACCTTGAGCGGTTAGGGTGACTAATTGGCTACGCTTGTCTGTTGGGTTCTCTAGGCTCTCAACTAAATCAAGCTTGATCAGACCCGTGACAGTGCGGCTAGCATTGGATTTATCTACGTTGAGTTGCTGTGCCAATTGGTTGATGGTGATTGGCTGCAACTGGATTTCACCAAGAGTATGAGCCTGGACTGGAGTGAGGTCGACATCACCACACTGTTTATCAAGCATGCCAAGTAAACGAACCGTTTGACGAGAATAGTCTCTTAACTGTTGAGAATTCATAACTACCTACCTTTGAATTAAGAAATAAAGTTGCGCACCGCAATTAATTTAATTGCGGTGCGCAACTTTGTCAATAGTAAGCTGAATTTTGTTATTCGATGTAGGTTACTTCAATCGCTCAGTGAGCTTTAGATTAAGCGTGTTGGTGTAAGCAAAACGGAGCTTGTGCTGTTTGGCTTTCAGCTTTTCGTAACCAGACTTTCTCGTGGAAGTAGTAAGCAACGGTATTTAAAGTTGGCTCTAGCAAAGCCATCACGCCGCCTATGAAAGCATCTCCAGTCAACAAGTAGACAACGGTAAAGGCAACACTAAAGTGGATGGTAGCAAAGCTTGCTGTTTTTAATTTGGTCATCCACTGGCGAGCTTTAAGAGCTGGAACTTGAGCCCACGCCTTTTCATGAAAATAGAAGGCAACAGTATTCACAGAGGGCTCAATCATAGCGATTAAGCTACCAATTAAGATGTCGCCTGTTAGTACATAAGCGACACTAAATGCGATAATAAAATGTAATGCAGCAAAGGTTAGTGTCTTTTTCATGATAATTACTCAGTCGTTGTGTTGTTTTGATAGGTCTATTATTGAGAATTATTATCATTAAGTATAATGGGAAGTAGAGATTAATTTGATAGATGAAACCTATCAATCAGTGCGGCTAGAGTGAGAAGCATTGGAATATTGGAATCAGGGACATAAAAAAAGGCTGGTCACCAAGACCAACCTTTCTATTTAGACCGAGAAGTTTGAAGCCTTCTCGTTCACTCGGTTTTAAAGCGCAGCGATTGTCGCTTTTTGCTCTTCAAGCTTAACAAGAGTTTCCTTGTAGCCTTCAAGCTTTTCACGCTCTTTCGCGATAACTGCTTCTGGTGCTTTAGCAACGAAACCTTCGTTACCTAGCTTACCTTCGATACGTTTAATCTCGCCGTGAGTCTTAGCGACTTCTTTATCTAGACGAGCAAGCTCTGCATCTTTGTCGATAAGACCCGCCATTGGGATCATCAACTCAGATTTGCCAACCAGTTTAGTTGCACAAGCAGGAGTCTCTTCACCATCAGCTAGAACTTTAATATCGTCTAGCTTAGCTAGAGAAGTAAGAACGATCTTGTTCGCTTCGATACGAGCGGCATCTTTCTCATCAGCAACCTTGATCATTACTTCTAAGCCTTGGCTTGGTGCAATGTCGTATTCCGCACGTAGGTTACGGATAGCAGTGATGAAAGTCTTAACCCATT
Organism: Vibrio sp. ZF57; assembly: GCF_001691235.1. Classification (NCBI taxonomy): domain Bacteria; kingdom Pseudomonadati; phylum Pseudomonadota; class Gammaproteobacteria; order Vibrionales; family Vibrionaceae; genus Vibrio; species Vibrio sp. ZF57. Next base: position 233,652 of record NZ_MAKD01000075.1, read on the forward strand.
CGATGTCGTCAACGATCTCAGCATTGAAGTTAGCTTCATTAAACTGAGGAAGCGCTTGAGTCATGATTGTCTCGCCTTCAACGCCGTCTACTAGCGGCTTAACGCTCTGCCAGATAGATTCAGTGATGTAAGGAAGAACAGGGTGAGCAAGACGCAGAGTCTTCTCAAGAACCGTGATAAGCGTGTAACGAGTCGCTTGTTGTTGAGCTTCAGTACCTTTCCAAAGAACAGGTTTAGTTAGCTCTAAGTACCAGTCACAGAATTGGTTCCAGATGAATTCGTAAAGCGTGTTTGCTGCCATGTCTAGACGGTAGTTGTCTAGGTGAGCATTAAACTCTTTCGCTGCAACTTCAAACTGAGACTCAATCCACTTATCGGCTAGAGAGAATTCCATGTTTGCACGGTCTTCTACAGACAGTGACATGCCACAGTCGTGCTCTTCTGTGTTCATCAGTACGTAACGGCTTGCGTTCCATAGCTTGTTACAGAAGTTACGGTAACCTTCAAGACGCTTCATGTCCCAGTTGATGTCACGGCCAGTTGAAGCCATAGCAGCAAGAGTGAAACGCAGTGCGTCAGTACCGTAGGGTTCGATACCGTTTTCGAATGTTTTACGTGTGTTCTTTTCGATCTTAGCAGCCAGTTTAGGTTGCATCATGTTGCCACAACGCTTCTCTACTAGCTCTTCAAGGCCGATGCCGTCAATCATGTCGATTGGGTCAAGTACGTTACCTTTCGACTTAGACATCTTATCGCCGTTTTCATCACGGATAAGACCTGTCATGTAAACAGTTTTGAAAGGTACTTGAGCCTTGCCATCTTCGTCTTTCACGAAGTGCATGGTCATCATGATCATACGAGCAACCCAGAAGAAGATAATATCAAAACCAGATACTAGTACTTCAGATGGGTGGAATGTTTTCAGTGCTTCAGTATCTTCAGGCCAGCCTTGTGTGCCGAACGTCCAAAGTGCAGAAGAGAACCAAGTATCCAGTACGTCGTCGTCTTGCTTAAGCACAACAACAGGCGCTAGGTTGTTCTTTTCACGAACTTCTTCTTCAGTGCGACCTACGTAAACTTTACCATCGTTGTCGTACCATGCTGGGATACGGTGGCCCCACCAAAGTTGACGAGAGATACACCAGTCTTGCACGTCACGCATCCACGCGAAGTACATGTTTTCGTACTGCTTAGGTACGAATTGGATTTGACCATCTTCAACCGCTTTAACTGCAGGTTCTGCAAGAGGTGCTGTGCGCACGTACCATTGGTCAGTCAGCATTGGTTCGATAACCACGCCACCACGGTCGCCGTAAGGGACAGTCAGGTCGTGATCTTTGATCTCTTCAAGAAGACCAAGCTCATCGAATTCAGCAACGATAGCTTTACGTGCAGCAAAACGCTCCATACCTTGGTACTTAGCAGGGATACCTGTTGAGTAAACATCGCTTTCTTCGCCGTTAGTCGTGAAGACTTCAGCAGCATCACGGATATCAGCATTGAACGTTAGGATGTTGATCATTGGTAGGTTGTTGCGCTTACCCACTTCGTAATCGTTAAAGTCATGAGCTGGAGTGATCTTCACACAACCCGTGCCTTTTTCCATGTCTGCGTGCTCATCGCCTACGATAGGGATAAGACGGTTTACAACAGGAAGTAGGATTTCTTTGCCGATAAGATCTTTGTAACGAGGATCTTCTGGGTTAACAGCAACACCAGTATCGCCAAGCATGGTTTCAGGACGAGTAGTCGCAACAACGATGTAGTCTTTACCATCTGCCGTTTTAACACCGTTCGCTAGCGGGTAGCGGAAGTGCCACATGAAACCTTTTTTGTCTTTGTTTTCAACTTCAAGATCCGAGATTGCAGTGTGCAGTTTAGGATCCCAGTTTACTAGACGTTTACCACGGTAGATTAGGTCTTCTTCGTATAGACGAACAAACACTTCTTGAGTCGCAGCCGATAGGCCGTCATCCATAGTGAATCGTTCACGATCCCAATCTACAGATGCACCAAGACGACGAAGTTGTTGAGTGATCGTGCCACCTGATTCGCCTTTCCATTCCCAGATCTTGTCGATGAAAGCTTCACGGCCGTAGTCGTGTTTTGTTTTGCCTTCTTCGGCAGCAATCTTACGCTCAACAACCATTTGAGTTGCGATACCTGCGTGGTCAGTACCCACTTGCCAAAGCGTGTTTTTGCCTTTCATACGTTGAGCACGGATAAGCGTATCCATGATCGTATCTTGGAACGCGTGACCCATGTGTAGGCTGCCAGTGACGTTCGGTGGCGGGATCATGATGCTGTAAGCTTCTTTTGATGTGTCACCGTGTGGCTTAAAGTAGCCTTTCTCTTCCCAAGTCTTATACAGAGCTTGTTCGATTGATGTTGGGTTGTATGTCTTTTCCATAGTGCTCTTAAACGGATACTGTGAATGGTTAATCGTGGTCAAACTTCATAAGTGAAGCTTCTTGAATCTAAATCCAAAGATAGCTTTAACTATGAGGTTTGACTATGGATGTTGAATCTCGATAGTTTGTAGCTGATATCTAGCTTGACGGTAAATTTTATACCTTTCTCGAGCGAGTTGCTTAGCTTTTTCTTCGCAAGGGACGAAGTCTATCACCTGAGCAAAGGCGTTCGCAAAGGTTGTATGATTATCGGCCAGATTAATTACTAGCTGACGATTCCAATTATGTTTTACGCCTTGATAGCCAATTTCGATGTTGGTTGAATACTTCGGGCCTTCGCCAACCAAGTTGTGCGCAATAAAATCACAGGGTTCGACTTGCCAGAAAACTTCAGCAATACGCTCGGCATGCTCTTTGTCATTACAGTTGAGATAAAGTTTAGCGCCTTGTTTTGCAAAGTGCTGAGCAAGAAACAGCACATAGTGAGCAAAACCATCTTCGCTGGCTTGCGGGCTGTCTGAAGGCACAATGTAAAATGTAGCAGTCTGCATACTTAATACTCGAACTGAAAATCGTGGATATCAATGTTACTTGGTTAACAGGGTCTAACAAATAGCGCTTATTAAAAAAGGGCCCGTAGGCCCTTTTTATTATTTTGAAGATTGCTCTTCAGTCTCTTGGCCGCTGCGGTTCAATAAGAATTGGACTAGCATTGAGACAGGACGACCTGTCGAGCCTTTCGCTGCGCCTGACTTCCAAGCTGTACCAGCACTGTCGATGTGTGCCCAGTGGTACTTCTTAGTGAATTTAGACAGGAAACAACCAGCAGTGATTGTGCCGCCAGGACGGCCACCGATGTTCGCCATATCAGCGAATGGGCTGTTTAGCTGCTCATGGTACTCGTCTGCCATTGGTAGACGCCATGCACGGTCACTTGCTTGCTCTGAAGCATTAACAAGTTCGTGAGAAAGTGGGTTGTGGTTCGATAGAACGCCACTGATGTGGTGACCTAGAGCGATAACACATGCGCCAGTTAGCGTAGCAACATCGACAACACAGTCAGGTTCAAAACGCTCAACGTAAGTTAGAGCATCACATAGAACCAAGCGACCTTCAGCATCAGTGTTGAGTACTTCAACCGTTTGGCCTGACATTGTCGTTAGGATATCACCTGGACGGTAAGCATTGCTGCCCGGCATGTTTTCACAACCGGCTAGGATACCAACCACGTTAATAGGCAGGTTCAGCTTAGCCAGTGCTTTCATTGTACCGAATACAGACGCCGCACCACACATGTCGTACTTCATCTCATCCATGCCTTCACCAGGCTTAAGCGAGATACCGCCTGAATCGAAAGTCAGACCTTTACCTACTAATACAATCGGCTTCGCATCTGGATCCGGAGCGCCTTTGTATTCCATGATAGACATCATCGATTCATTTTTAGAGCCACGGCCAACTGCTAGGTATGATGTCATACCCAGTTTTTCCATCTCTTCTTCGCCAATGATCTTAGTCTTCACTGTCTCGTAATCGTCGGCTAAACGACGAGCTTGAGAAGCAAGGTAAGCAGGGTTTGCGATGTTTGGTGGCATGTTGCCTAGATCTTTAGACGCTTTTACACCTGAAGCAATAGCAAGGCCGTGAGAGATTGCTTTCTCACCCAGGCTCAATTCGCGACGTGTTGGTACATTGAATACCAATTTACGTAGTGGGCGACGAGTCTCTGGCTTGTTGCTCTTGAATTGGTCAAATGTGTAAAGACCATCTTTAGTCGCTTCTACCGCTTGGCGAACTTTCCAATAAGTGTCGCGACCTTTAACGTGAAGTTCTGTAAGGAAACATACAGCTTCCATAGAACCTGTTTCGTTTAGTGTACTGATGGTTTTTTGGATAATTTCTTTGTATTGACGCTCGCCTAGCTCACGTTCTTTACCACAGCCTACCAGTAGAACACGTTCTGAAAGTACACCAGGTACTTGATGCAGTAGTAGCATCTGGCCAGGTTTACCCTCTAGATCACCGCGACGAAGCAGTGAACTAATGTAGCCATCGCTAATCTTATCTAATTGCTCGGCTACTGGAGAAAGGCGGCGCGGTTCGAATACACCGACAACGATACATGCGCTGCGCTGTTTCTCTGGGCTGCCACTTTTTACACTGAACTCCATGCGTACTCCTACATCCTGAAGACAAATCGAACTAAATGTTAGATAATGGGTTCTTACTTGTTGGATCCTATAATGGAACTAACCTTAAAGAAGAACGCTAACACTTAGCTAAAAATTTAAAAAAATAAAAGGTTCAACGGGAAATTATAGTGATTCAATCAAAAAAACAAGTTTTGTATAGGTAATTTGAGCGTGATTATTGTTAGATATTTGATCCGCGAGACAATCAAGAGCCAATTTGCGATCTTTTTTGTTCTCTTTCTCGTGTTTCTCAGCCAAAAATTCATCAGTGTTTTAGCGGATGCCTCTGATGGTGATATCCCTGCGAGTCTTATATTGTCGATTGTTGGCTTAAATATGCCAGCGATGGGCCTATTGATGCTTCCACTCAGTATCTATATTGGTATTTTGCTTACTTTTGGCCGCCTTTACGCTGAAAGTGAAATAGTGGTCATGAACGCCACCGGTATCGGTAATAAATTCCTGATCCAATCTGCGCTTTACCTCGCTTTAATTACGGCATCTGTTGCAGCCTTTAACTCATTTTGGTTATCTCCTTGGTCACAAGACAAAGTTGAACAAATGTATGAAGAAGTAGCTGCAGAGAACAGCGTTGATTTGCTACCAAAAGGTAAGTTTGAAGGTACGCCGGATGGCTCTTCTGTCGTGTTTATTGATGATATCGACGGTAATAAGTTAGAAAACGTGTTCGTAGCTCAAATGCGTCCGCGTGATTCTGTACTGCCAAGTGTGATGTTCTCGAAGTCAGGTGATGTAAAAGAGCTCAGTGATGGTCGCCAAGTGATCGTAATGTACGATGGTACTCGTCATGAAGGCATTCCGACTCGCCTCGACTACAGGGTGACGCACTTTGAAGAATACGAAGGCCTGATTGGTCAGCGTGAAGTTGAGAAGAAAGGTCGAGACTGGGAAGCGATCCCTACGCTTGAACTGATTGGTAACTCAAATAATAGTGCGAAAGCAGAGTTGCAGTGGCGTATTTCTTTGGTACTTTGTATTCCATTGTTGACCATGCTTGTCGTGCCACTGTCTGCGGTAAACCCTCGACAAGGTCGTTTTGCGAAAATCGGCCCAGCAATACTGATTTATCTCACCTATTTCTTAGCAATCAGTGCAACCAAGTCTTCAATCGAAGAGGGGAGCATTCCTGCGGTAATCGGCATGTGGCCAATCAATGCGTTATTGTTATTTGTCGCGATTGGTGCCAACTTTATGGATAGCGTGCCAGTAAGGCGTTTGAAAGAAAAATTCAAGAATAAGAGGTTGGCTTAAGCCGTGTTTAAGATTCTCGATTTATATATAGGCAGAACCATCATCGCAACGACGTCACTGGTATTGGTGACGTTTGTTGGTCTCTCTGGGATCATCAAATATGTAGAACAGCTAAGAAAAGTTGGCCGTGGTACATACGATCTATTACAAGCGCTGTATTTCGTTTTATTGAGTATCCCTCGTGATATCGAAATGTTCTTTCCAATGGCTGCATTGCTTGGCGCATTGATAGGGCTTGGTATGCTTGCTGCAAGTTCTGAGCTTGTCGTTATGCAGGCAGCTGGTTTCTCTAAGTTAGATATCGGCCTATCAGTACTTAAAACAGCTATTCCACTGATGATCGTGGTGACATTGCTTGGTCAATGGGGAGCACCGCAAGCGCAGAAAATGGCTCGTGATTTAAGAACTATCTCGATTGCTGGTGGTAATATTATTTCGACGCAAAGTGGTGTCTGGGCTCGTGATGCCAATGACTTCATCTTCATTGTCAAAATCGATGACCAGAAGCTATATGGAATGAACATGTGGCGCTTTGATGAAAACAAGGCACTTAAAACCGCTATTTATTCTGACGAAGTTGATTACGTTGGAGACAACGTGTGGACGATGAAGGATGTAGAGATCACGTCTTTTGAAAACGAACTTCAAATTACTAAAGAAAGTTTACCGACTTACTCTTGGGAAACGTCATTAGCTCCAGATAAGTTGGCGATAGTAACGGTTAAACCAGAAGAGCTATCGTTAAGTGGGTTGTATGATTATGTTTCTTATCTGAAGGCGTCAGAGCAAGATGCATCACGCTATGAATTGGCGCTGTGGAGAAAGATAACCCAGCCAATTTCGATCGCGGTTATGATGTTGATGGCACTGTCGTTTATCTTTGGTCCTTTGCGTAGTGTGACCATGGGTGCGAGGATTTTGTCAGGTGTTATTGCTGGCTTTACCTTCTATATATCCAGTGAGTTCTTTGGCCCAGTGAGTTTGGTTTATCAAATACCACCCGCCTTTGGCGCAATAGCCCCGAGCGTGGTGTTCCTTGGAATTGCCATCATGCTCTTGAGGCGGAAACTGTAAATAGTAAAAAGGAAGGCATAACGCCTTCCTTTTTTGATCTTGATTGGAGCTAACTTAAATCACATTATCGTGCTTGTGGTAACACAACGACTTCGGTCTTTGCCCAGATATCGTGAAAGCCACGTTTTTCAGGATCGAATGGAACACATAGGTTTGCCAGTCCAAAACCTGAAGTACCTAAACGAATCAGCGCCTGAGTTACTGTGATCGCTGAGCCATCTTTGTTTTGAACGCGCAGCTTCCAAGCTCTCATGCCGAGAGTTTGACCAGCTCTAGTCCAGAAGAACACGAAGAAATATACCCAAACGGCGACTAAGTAAAAGGTATATGCAGGGCTCCAAATCGGATGGTTGGTTAAGAAGTCACTAACATCGGCATAACCGCTGTGGTTAAAAATGCCGAGAGCCATGAGCGCGTGCAGTAGAGCGACAATGACGCCAGCCGCCAACATTTCAATAGCGATTACGATCAGAGCGTCGTAGAACAAGGCACCAAATCGGCGCATGACTCCTGCTGGTGGCAGAGTGTTTGTTGATGTCATGTGTTATTACTTCTTTAAAAATTGAGGCGTCAGAATATAGTTTAAGGCTTAGCCTGAAAAGAGACATGACGCACAGCTTATGACTTAGTGGCGAAATTATCGGCAAACACACATGAATTCAAGTTTTTATACTTGCCACATCAGTTCGCATACGTATAATGCCAAACATCGAAAGGGCAATGCCCCAAGATAATGCCGGTATGGTGAAATTGGTATACACGACGGATTCAAAATCCGTTGCCTTCGGGCGTGGCGGTTCAAGTCCGCCTACCGGTACCATATTTAAGAAGAAGGACGTCTACGGGCGTCCTTTTTTGCTATATATACCAAGGCACTCAGCCAATGTCGTGTCTATGGGCGTCTACCCTCATCTTGTGAAATCCAGTCTTTTATGTAACCCTCTATGTAACCCCAAGTAACCCTGAGTGTAGAGCGGAACTGAACTATGGCTAGGAAAGTAACCCCATTAACTAATACTCAAGTAAAGCAAGCTAAGCCGAAAGAAAAAGAATATTCTCTTAATGACGGAGACGGTCTATCTTTGCGAGTTCGGCCAAGTGGCAGTAAGTCTTGGTTCTTTACCTATCTTGTTCCTGTTACTAAGAAACGCTTTAAAATCAGTTTTGGTAGTTACCCTGAAGTAACCCTAGCTCAAGCAAGAAAAAAACGTGATGAAGCTAGAGCGCTTGTTGCTGATGGTGTTGATCCTAAAGTCTATAAGCTCACAACTGAAACAGAAGAGCTTGAAGCAATTGAAAATACCTTTGCTAAACAATCTGAACGTTGGCTTGACCTCAAAAAGAAAAACACTCTTCAAAGTACTTACTTTAAGCGTAAACAGATGCTTACCAAGTATCTGTCTAGTAAACTAGATCCTCTTCCTTTAAAAGATATTAAGCCTATGCTGGTGAAGAATATTCTTGATCCTGTTGCTCGGGAAGGGAAAATCGAAACAGTAAAGCGTCTATGTATCATCTTAAATGAAATCATGCGATTGGGTGTTGCTTCCGGCGCTATTGAGTTTAATCCTATCTCTGACATTACAAAGCTTTACCCTAATAAGAAAGTTGTACATAACCCAGCACTAACCCCTGAGGAGCTCCCAGAGCTCGTCAGCGCCATTAAGACAAGCAATACTAAGATTGTTACTCGATGTTTAATTATGTGGCAACTGCACACAATGGTTCGCCCCGGTGAAGCTGCACGAGCTCGATGGTCAGAAATCGATATAGAGAATAGAGTATGGGTTATACCGTCATCTTCGATGAAGATGAAGAAAGAACATCTTGTCCCCTTAACAGAGCAGATGATCGGTATATTGGAGGAAGTTAAGCAAATATCGGGGCATAGAGAATTCATTTTTCCGGCAGATAGAAAGCCCAAAGCTCATAGTAACCCTCAAACTGCTAATATGGCTCTAAAGCGTATGGGCTTTGAAGGAAGAACAACGGCTCATGGTTTACGCTCTCTTGCTAGTACAACTTTGAATGTTGAAGGTTTTAATCGTGACCTTATTGAAACTGCCCTTGCTCATGAAGAAGAAAATAAGATAAGAAAAGCTTATAACAGGGCAGATTATCTTGAGCCTCGCCGTCCGATGATGAGTTGGTGGAGTGAGAGAATTGAACGTTCGGAACATGGTGAAATGATGGAAGTCGGCTTTAGGGGACTCCGGATAGTTAATACAAGATAAGCTCAAGAGCCGCCAGCGGTAAGAGCGCTTATTAAACGCAATCTTCCATCCTGTATTGAACACTTTTCACCGCATGACCTTCACCAGGCTTTTACTCGTCGATGCAGTGAGATGGGGCTCGATATTGTGGCTGTAGAGAAAGCGGTAGGCTGCCGGGTATGTTGCGAGTCTACAATCACCATGATTATTTAAATGAACAACTGTCAGTGCTCCAAGCTTGGGGGGATAAGCTATACGCACTGAGTGTTAGTAACGTTGTACCCTTATCAACTATTGAGTCGGCTTAGATACTGAGTATTTGTTATCTTTGCCATTGCGACTTAGAGGATGGACTTTGCCATGTCTTTGAGGCTTTTCTTTTAGAATGGTTGGTATCTACTTTTTGATTTGTGGTTTTAGGGCTCTCATGCAGCGTAGGTTCATCTTGTGCAGAAATGATTTTCTCTTGAAGAGTCGATGATTTTTCTTTTTCGTGAACAGTGGATACTGAGGGCTTTAGGTCGTAGTTAGCCTTCCTTAGCTTTGAAAGCTCAGTCTCCAATTCTTCTATCTGAGTATCTTGCTCTCCTATTGTTTTACAGGCTTGTCCATACTCTGACTCTACTTTCTTTAGCCTCTCCAGCTCTTCGATCTTGTTTTGGCTTTCAACAATGAGAAAATCAACCATTGCTTTGATCGAATATCCATTACTTTTGGCTAATTGGACGGCGATATTGTACGAATTTTCAGAAATGGACATGTTGATTTGTTTATTATCCTTCCTACTCTTTTGAGCTCGCCAAGCACTACTTGCTTGCTGTAATAGTAACTTGTTGTCACTTATCAATTCATCTAAACCTTTTAAGTATTCTATTGCTGAAGTTGGACTTCTGGATGCTGAATTGACTACACCGGTATCCCAAAGAATCTTTTTTTTGAGCAAATATTCTGCTGCCCACTTTTCTTGTTTCAGAGAACCAGTTAACCAGCTTTTAGCATTACTTCTACGTCCCATACTCATAACACCATTCATAAACACTGCTCATACTTTGGCACAGTAATGGAATACAGTTCGTGACTTAATCACCAGAAATAGCCATTACACATTTCCGCACCGTGTAATGTGATACAGTATTTGAACTCTAAATACCTACTGGTAAAATCAGGAATATTGATGGATTACGCCATGAAAGAGGTCGAAATACTCTCAAGAGCTTTGCTGTATATCGATGAGAATAGCCAGAAGTTTGAAGCATCACCAGAAGCTAAAATGCTCTGGATTAAACTACTTACTCTTACTCGGTGTGATAATTGGCAAACGACACTCAATAGTCGTGAGTTGTGCGCATGCCTGCGAATAAGTAGCAGTACTTTTACCAAATCAGTTAAGCAGCTAGAGAAAGTAAGATTGCTTTGTAGGGATTCATTTGAGACAGGTAAGGGTGGGAACAGCTACCGATACCATGTCACTCTTCCACGCAACCGTAATGCTAAAGGTATGTACGTGAGCGCTCCCTTTTTAAAGTTGAGTTCGACATTTATTCATTATGAAGGTTTGTTAAACAATGCAAAAAAACCATCACTAGCTAATAAATTGATCTTTCTTGTTCTGCTGCATTTTAGTGATGATTTTGGTCATGTATCTGAACTTGGACGTGCAAAAATCACCGACATTACCGGTATGAATAAAGAAAGAGTGAAATCGCATGTTGAACGATTATGTTCACTGGGATTTATTAACAAGGTACCCGGTGGAACTATCCCACAACTAATGGGGAAGGTATCAACGCAGTACTATCTAAATATCTGGCACTCAGCATTTCAACAACAAGTTCACGGATATCGCTTCACTCAGCAAAACCTGATTATGACAGCGAGTTTGTCAGAGATGGTCATTTCTTCGGTGATAAGGCAAAAGCCGATGCACAATCAAACGGAGCATTCTCTCAACGCATTTTATGAATCATCGTTAATTGCATCCGTGAAAGTAAGTATTGATGCCTGCCAATTAAGACACTTCTTCACAGGAGAAAATAGAAAGCTGCTGGCTAATCATATAGAGCTTAAAGTGAATGATATAGCCTCTTGTTTGCTAAACCAGCACTGGAACATGATTGATGGTACCTCTCTTATTTCAGGAAAGGCACCAGATGAATTGTTATCCGATGATGGCCTTGCTGATTCAATAGCAGAAAGGTTTCTACCAGAGTCTGTGATGCATCATCATAAAAAAAATACAGACTTCCAACGCAATTACAATGAAGACTCCTTGGCTAATGAGGCTTTGGACACTGAAGCTCATGATATCGACGTTTTACCCGGAGCAAAGGAGCTGGTTGACCTAGTTGTACATATGGCATGGGCTAAAGCTATCGAAGCAAAAAATGTGATTACTATGAACAGAAAGCTCTCTGATAATTTACCAGAACAAGGCATTTACAAAGTCCTGCCATACTCAGCAAGGGGAAATGGGATTGATATAATGGTCAGTCATTAGACGCACTAGCTATTAGCCGAATGTACTCTCGTTGAAATGCATAACTTCAGAGTGACTTCAGTTCCAATCACCCTAGCTAGGTCCGATCTTTGGCTCTTCATCGATATGACTCCAGTACTACAGCCCAAAAAGAAACAATGCCCTCGGTGGATTAGTAATATAGCTACTACAACAAACACTCTTTATAAGAGCATGACTAGCAGTACTACACTCAGTAGCCACACTACTGATGAATGCAGTACATGTTGTTGTATCAGCTAAGATCTCTAGCCATAGGCAATAGATATTCACTCACTGCTACGGCAGAACAGTTTTATGTAAGTTATTACGCATCATTCTCTTTCTATGTGAAATCAAACAACACAGGAGAGATTTTCATGAACATGTTTCAATTTGCTCAAATCCCAGCTCAGTATGGTTCTTTAAACCAACGTCACCTTGCCCGTATCAACGACACTGTTATGGGAGCCTTAGCGAACCATGATAGAGTATTAGTCGCTCGAGTTGATCTACGTATACCTAACAATGGGGGGAACTCTGACAACCCTTTAGAGCGTGATACACCAACTTGTTACCCGAATACCGATGTTGATTTGATGAAACGGTTTATTGCTTCATTGAAAGTTCAGATGAATTTCGACCAGATGAATAAAGCCAGACAAGGGAAGCGTATCTACCCGTGTCCGTTAAATTACGTTTGGGTTAGGGAACGTAGTACTAGTCACAATGAACATTACCATGTGGCACTGGTGGTCAATCAAGAGTCTTATTACACACTTGGTCAATTGGATTACGAGGGTGCTCTGGCTTGTATGGTGAACAGAGCGTGGGCTAGTGCATTAGGGATTACGACAGATGACGTTGGAAGATCAGTGCATATTCCAAACAATTCAACCTATACGTTGAACCGTAATCACCCACCAGCACGATTTCAGAAAGAATTAGGGGAAGTAGCGGTTAGGCTGGCTTACTTGGCAAAGACTGAGACCAAGATACTTGGTGATGGTCGCCGTAACTTTGGGTGCAGTAACCCAAGGAAGGGATTACTTTAGCTTTAGAAACATATTTTGAGAGAGTAACAAGCTATGGCCTTAGCGATAAAGGATAACTTTAAACCGTTTGCATTGGCGTTGCTCACTCAATACCAATTGCTCCTCAAGGGAATAAATTGAAATATTGTCACTAAATGTCTACCTCTACGCTAGAGTCTCACATGTTAAAGACTCTTTGATTGACCATACCCTATTGATTTGTAAATATGTAACCGGTTGAATTGTGGGGGTGAGACCTTCTTGATGTTGGGTAAAACATATACGAGGAGCTTGCCAAAAAGCAGCATGGCATAAAGAGGCTAAAATTTGTCGATTACCAAGACGCAGTTTAAATTATTACGAGTAGGTATTTTAGGGTTTTTCATTACCTTAATGTCAGCTTCTTCAAATGCTAACGAATCAAAATTCAATACAGCAGCCCCTAAAAATAATTCAGTGCCTATTGCTGCTAGTGAGCTGACCAATATTAAAGCAATTTTGAGTGAGCAAGAAGCAATAGTTCGTAACTTAATTGTTTCTCAACAACGTAATGAAAAAGATCTGGCCTTGGATGTAAGAGTCGCATCACTAGAAAAAACACTAGAACTCATTACCTCAAAGAAATTCCAGCCCACAGAAGAAACTCAATTAGCTGCTCGATTGGAATCTATTGAGTCATCGCTAAGTTCGATGGCAAAGAAAGATAAATATTTCACTTATGCTGACTGGGCTGCTATTGCTATTACTTGTGTCGCGGTACTATTAACTATTATAGGTTTAGCCATTGGTGCTCTTGCCTTTTGGGGATATCGAGAGTTAAAAGATATGACCAAAAATAGTGCGTCAGAAGAAGCCAGGCTGGTTGCAAAACAAACGATGGAAGAAATGATTTACGGAGTGGCAAGAGGTGAACTCGAAAAGCTAATAAATGATGGAAAATTACGAGAACCACTACAGGATGCTGTGGATATGATTCTACGTAGTGACTCAGATAGTATTGATAAAAAGCGTACAGAAGAACTACTTAATGAATTGGATACTATTGAGTCAGAGTTTGATAGTGATGAAGATGATGAAAGCATTGGTAATGACAAAAAATAGAGGGTGAGCCAACATGACAAAGTCATTTGAATGGGGAAAAATTACGGAAGACCAAAGAAGAGTAATTTCAGCTACACACGACAGTTACCCTGTTGCGGTTGGTAAGATAACGAAAGCTTTCGGTATAGTTTTAAAGAAAGCAACGTTAGAGGGAAACTTAGCTGGTGAAATTAAAGAAGTTGCTGGAACCGTAACAATTCGTGTAAATAGCCATGATGTAAAGGCTAGGCAACGTTATACAATAGCCCATGAAATAGCTCACTTTCTACTCCATAGCCATTTGTTGAAAGATGGAATTCAAGATACGCCTCTGTACCGTTCTCATCTATCAAACAAAATTGAACGTGAAGCAGATGCGCTAGCTGCTGATATTCTTATGCCTATGGATATTGTTCAGGCTCTTATGAAAGAAAACGCTAAAGAGCATAAAGGTGAACGTCTTTATGAAGTTGTAGCGGAGAGTTTAGAAGTATCAAAGACTGCCTTAAAAATTAGACTTGGTGTTGAGTGAAAATCTAATGATAGATAAATCCTATAGCTACCTTCCTATACTAGCTCTAAGCACTGGTGAAATGAGTGCTCTCGAGCAGTTACCAGACAAAGATAAGAATTTGTTATTGCCTATATTTCCGCTAAAGGGATGGGTAGGTTCAAAAACGCTCGGTAAGACAATATCAAGAATTGAGTTGTCTATAGGATCTCGTCCTTGGATTGCTGATATTGACAGTGATTTTGTCTTTAAAAATAGCAAGTACTTAGCTGATCCTGAGGGGCAAAGGCCTGTATTTAAGGAAGTACATAAACTACTCGACCCAAAGAACGGTTATGATAACTGGGTTCAATACATCAAAGAATTAGATGATACCGTTATCCCAACTTTACAAACTTATAACCTTGAACACTTAGAGCAGCAAATTCGTTCGTTATCGGCTTTAAATCGAGGGTTGGTCGTTCGCCTAAAAATCAAAAAAGATGGCGCAGATAAAATTAACACTATCGTCAGAACCCTTAACGCTAGCAAAATTAAAAACTTATTAATATTGTTAGATTTTGAAGATATTAAACGCAGTGATGTACTTCAAAGTGAACAGTATGGCATGCTGGTTTCAAGGCTCAGCAAGTTACTTCCTAATGCTATATTTTCAACCTCTGCATCGTCATTCCCCTCAAGTTTTAGTGGTTCGTATCGAGGTGAATTACCTATATATGAAAGACAGTTACATACGGCCGTTTGCAAATACTGTGAAGGAATTCGAGTTATTTACTCTGACAGAGGAAGCGCGAGGGCAAACAAGACTAATGGTGGTGGTGGTCTTCCCCCTGCAAGAATAGATTACCCTTTGAGAAATGATTGGCGATATGTGCGAAAAGAGTTTCAAGACTCTAGCAATGTAACTGAATTAGAGAAGCACACTCTTTATAAAGAGGCAGCTAAAGAAGTTGTAGGTAGTGATTATTGGAACCCTAACTTACGTTTATGGGGAGTGCAAATGATCGAAAAAACGGTAGAACTTCGTGATAAGTACTGCATAACTTCTGCCAATAGGGCGACTGCTGTTAGGATCAATATACACCTGTATCAACAATTACATTACTCATGTGATTTTGACAATCTTGATACTGAAGAAGAATGGGAAGACTAATCGCCTTCGCAGATCCAAAGAGAACTAACTCAAAGACAATTCAAATAAGTTTTCGTTTAGGTCTTTAAGAATATCTGGCAAATCTCGGCATGTGGACTCTTTCTTGTTAAGAGATAAAGTTGTTAAATCACTATTTTCGACCTTACGATGCTGCACATTATTGAAAAACAGAGTTACCGCACCAGAGTAACGGCGGAAAAGTGCCTTAAATGCAGCCTCTCTAAGCTTAGTTATGGGTAGATTAGACACTACCTTTGATAGCTCGTGTCTGTTCTTTGTTTCATAATTTAAGCCAAAGCCATTAGAAACTTTTATTAAATCAGTGACTCTCATAATATCTATGAAAGTAGACTTTTCTCTTATTTTTACTTTTTTACCACGACGTACGACCTTCAGCCCTTTTTCATTGAATTCCCATAAAGCTACTGATTCTGGTAAATGCGTTAAGGCATGCTCCAAGTGTTTTGTTGCCACAACCACGATAACTTTATCGAATACCTTTAGGTACTCTTTAACTTGGCCATCAAGACGATTTAAAGAATCAAATTCGCTTTTAATTTCAATGCCATAAATTTCATTATTCTTGATGAAAGCTAAGTCAATACGCCTTGAAAATGAGCCATACGTAAATTCGTTAATAACCAAATCTTCAGAGCTAACCATTTGTTTATCAAGCAAATAATTTAAAGTGAATGATTTAATGTCAATTTCTAATCTCATTGTACTCATGGTTACTGTGTTGTTTGTTTATATACTGACATTATACCACAAAGCTATTTTTTTTCTGTAACCTCAATAATTGTTCGAGTTTGGTTATGCCTTGCGCTTTACTCATTATGGGTTATACCTAGTTAAGGTTGTTTTGTAAGTAAAAGGGCAAATGCGCCCTATCTATGAGAAAACTAATAATGTAGATGAAAAAAGAGGCAACCCCAATCTCTGCATAAACGTAGGCTCCATACTTACGCCACAGTGTAATCACGGCGTTGAAACTTACGTGCAATCCATTCTTGAACTTCATTCTCAATCCAGCGAACTGATCGAGAGTTGAGTTTTACTGCTCTGGGAAAACATCCATCGCTCATCCATTTGTAGATCGTTGAACGAGCTAATCCAGTAATCATTAGCACTTCATGCAATAGCATCAAGCGGTAAGCTGGTGGTGTTGTCGTTATAGTCTCTTTTGTATTCATAACACTAACTCCCTAAAGTCATTATCAATATCATCTTGTGTCACGCCAATGTACCGTAGCGTTACACCTTCTGAACTATGGCGAAGCATCCGCATCACCCGTGCAATATCTTTGGTGCTTTTGTAGAGGTGGTAGCCTCTGGTCTTTCGCATTGAGTGAGTCCCAAGTGGAAAACTAATCTCTTCACCAATCGATGAGAACGCCTGGCTAACCGCTCGACGACTCAATGGGCTGGCAGCTTTGTTTATCGCTTGCTGATTTCGATAGGACTGAAATAGATAGATGTGGTGTGGATTCTCCTTTTTAATGCGGAGGATGATTTCTAAGCTTCTTGGGTTTAATGCAATCTGGGCTACTTTGCCCGTTTTAGATTCACGGATGGTTAAACGATCTTCTTCGATGTCACTGAACTTAATCGCCAGTAAATCAGAAATTCTCAAAGCGAGATTGATACCGACATTCCAGATGTCTGACATTTGCTTACTATGCCGTATTTCTAATAAGTGGCTGATGAGCTGGATAGTGTCGCGGTTTTTCACCGCTTGAACTTCTGCCATAACGCAGCTTCCTTTTTTCGATGAAAATGATGATTAGAGGAACTTCAAAGCAAGCCAGAAACGAAAAGCCTTGTTCCATAAGGGATGGCAAGTTCCCAAATTGCTAAAATGGGAACTTGGATGCTTTTCAGCTCTTGGTGACTTTGATTTGGTCAAACACACCATCAGATAGATATTCCAAAAAGTTACCTTCCCAAGTTCGATAGAAAGATTTCACTTCTCGATGTGCTAGAGCGCAAGGTGTTAAAAACATCTGCCTGAATATGTTGCTCTCAATATTGAAATCAAGCTCGATGGTTAGCTCTGGATAGACACCTCCAGAATAGGCAAAGTCGGTGATGTAACAGAGTCGCCACTTATCACCTTCATTGCGGATCATGATTTCTACTGGATGATACCCACCAGCTTCAGCGTTATAGCTCGTGTCACGAAAGTTAATGGTTAAGGTATCTGAATAGTAATCAAGACTCGCTTCCTGAATCTGCTTAGTGATTGCGTTGTGAAAGCGAGTAGAGATAGGCAGTACACAAGAGTGAAACTGCATCGTTTGAATTTTGGTTACGGCTGGCATGGTGTGCCTCCTTGGTTGATGGTTATGCGATAGATGATTTAGTAGGAGTGTCGACATTGACGAGTGTTGCTTGGATACCCTCAAAGGAGCATTGTTGAATTTGCTTGAGGAAAGACCGTTCATAGCTTTGATATAGACTGGTTACTTGTGGCTGGTGGAGTTCGCAACATTCAATGTCCGGTTGATAGAACCACCCACGTAAAAAATTGAAGTAGAGCTCGACCTCCAGCTTTTCGGTTTGCTCATCTGGGTAAGCAAAGCTAGTGACAAAGACGATGCTCCAATGAGTGTTATCTGATTGGTTTGTCGATCTATTGAGTTGGATCTCGACAGGATGAAAACCACTACGATCTTGGTAGTAGCTCGACACTCGAAAGCTAAGGGCGATCCGTGATGCAAAGGTAGGGACATCTAATTGCTCAACAAGAGCATTAAGGTATTCCACCAGCAGTCGATGCGGTGTGGTTTGGCTCATAGCAAACCTCGCTCAGCAAAAGACACACATTGCTCACCAACGACGACATGGTCCAACACTCGGATATCAACCAATGCTAAAGCATCAGAGAGACGTTGAGTGATTCTACGATCTGCTTGTGATGGCTCAGGTAATCCAGATGGATGATTATGACCAAAGATAACCGCCGCCGAGTTCTGCATTAATCCTTCCTTGACGACTTCCCTTGGATAAACGCTAGCAGCATCGATAGTGCCAAAGAACATCTCTTTGTATTCAATCAACTGGTTTTGATTATCAAGAAACATCACGGCAAACACTTCTCTGTCGTAATGCGCCAGTTTCATCTGTAGATATTGCTTAGTGTTTTCTGGACTGGTGAATGAGCCTGAACGGGCATACTTGGCTGCGAGCATAGTTGCTGCGGTCTCTAGAATTTGACGAAGCTCTGTAGGCTCGCTTGGCGTGTAATGACTTGAATGCATGTACTTTCCTTCTGTGCGTTAAAGGTATGTGCATCCAAGTAATATATGGCTAAAAAATAATGGAATCCTTCCCCATAGAAGCAGCCCAACTACGTTGAGCCGCTTTAGGTTATGGGCGCTGTTTATCTTGTTGTTTAGCCCAATTGTAACCGCTCACAACGCCATAGATGAACAACTCTATTATTGTCTTAGTAGGTTGGTGGGGATTCACCATTCGACTCCTTGTTGATGTGGTACAAGCCTACGCCAACGATAAAGCCAGCAATGAACACAAACGGCATAAAAGCCTCCTGCTTAGTTTGATTTAAGAAACGAGCATAAATGGAAGCCTGCGACTAGCTGGCTTCAGAGAGGTAATGTGTGGCTGAAAAAAGTTAGAGTGTGGTGAATTACGCAGTGGAGTAATTAACTGCACATTCTCGTTATCTCATGAGTTGAACTAACCGGAATTCATCATGAGATTAATCAAACTAAAAGAAGTAATGACCTTAACTAGCCTCGCACGTTCTACCATCTACAAGTACATGAACGAAGGGCAGTTTCCTAAAGCTGTTTCACTAGGCTGTCGTTCAGTAGCATGGGTAGAAGATGAAGTGACAGACTGGGTGTTAGAGCGAATTGGTGAGCGAGATAGCACTGAGTAAAACATAATATAGAAGGAGGCTGTAATGGCTTCCTTCTATGCCCCTTTTTGTTAGGTTAGATTGCAATTTTTTAGAACAAACAGTTAAGCCAAGAGCCTCTGGGAAATGTGACAACACACATTTATGTTGGTGATTCTGATATTAATTACAATTAGTCATCACTTTTTTAGGCTGCTAGCTATGCAATAAGTTGATATAAATCATCAAATCAAGATCTTGAACAGCTACAACGGGAAAACATGTGGCAAACTAATCTGTGCATTTTAAAATTACTATCTAAATTGAGGATATTGTTCAATGGAAGAGAGGTCACTGAGATCTCATGTACTGGATTTAATAGGAAGCTTTTTATACCAAGAAAACTTCCCAAGTTATCCATATTTACGAGAAGGAATTCTGGATTTAATTGACTCAACATCTTCATACCGAGAGGAGGGTGAAGAGCTATATCCAGAAATATTCATCACAGATAAGATTGAATCGGTTCTTGAAACCTTACCTTTTTGCAAAAATGTCGAGATTGATAGCCAACCTGCAACGGTAGAAGCGTTCTCAAACGCACTTAAATTATGTGCACCTCTATCTAGAGACGGCTGGGTTATTTATATAAATGTTGACGTAGAACGTATTAGTTATGGGGTGGTTTCATCTGAAATATCGGAACTGAGTCCAACATTTAGAACTCAAGCCGTAGGTGAACTCAGTCAAAATGGTGATGACTACAGCATTGCTTACCTACAAAACGTAGGTAATAAGACGGTATTACTTAAAGGTTCTGAAGCTAGCGCTCTAATATGTCTAACGTTGAATAGTAAAGGTTCAGCTCATGGACATGAACTGGAGAAGTTGTGTTCATCAATTACACAAGATGTAAATGAACACTATCGCGATGTATCTAATGCATATTTCGAAAAGTTAATTGGCAAAGCTCTAATTGTTGGACATGGCAATTTAATAGGGGTTGTCAAAGACACTGAAGAAAAAATAGCGGCTCTGAAATTGAGACATAACGATGGTATATATCTCTCAAAACCCATTGATATGTATGAATTATTATGCTCATCTGAAGAAGAAAAAACTAGAGAGGCATGTACTTCTAATCGACTTTACAGTTCTTTACTTGAGTCAATGCTTAATCATGACGGAATGACTGTATTAACAACCTCTGGCAAAGTCATGGGGTATCATGTGTTTGTGAAACCTCAAGGTAACGAAGAAAACGGCCTTATAGGTGGCGCAAGAACAAGAGCTTTTGAAATTATGAAGCGCAGTGAATGCTTTGAGTGTTGCTTCTATAAATCACAAGATGGAAACGAGAAAATTTGGAGTATTAGTGATGCCCAGTAAAGAACTCGTATGGGCTGGCCCGACAGGTACATTGATACCGGCTAGTTGCTCAGAACCTCAAGAAATTGTCTTATATGCCAATGGACTGAATGAAAAACAAAAAAAAGATATTGCGCGAGCTTTTGAACATGAAGCTTACGACATGGGTGCTGAATACACATGGCGTAGATCAATGGTCAAGTTAAAGTCGACTTTAAAGACTTTAGGCATGGGCTTTATCGGAGAGATGCTCAATGATAACGATATTGATGAATATAGTAATATTGATATCGTTCTAAATGACTATAGTGCTATTAGCCTTGCAGAGCAGCTTGGGGCAATAAACAGTACAGGCGCGCTAAAGTTAAGGCATGCTTTGGAAATGATAAGTCACTACTTATCTGATGAAGCTGAAAAAAATAATGAGGAGCTCTCAAAGATCGATGCTTCTGCTCTAGTCAATTCTTGTGTTCAATATGTATTGGGTGAAACTGATATATCAATAGCCATAGAGTTTTCGGAGTTAAGAAATCGTCTTTTTTCTGAAACGTTAACGTTAACTGACCCTCAGATTGAGCAACTATTAGATTCGCCTCAGTTCTATATAAAAACGGTTGTGTCGGTATTGCTTTCAGGTATCAAAAATGAGCAAGGTGCGGCTCAAGAACATGCTGTGGGAAATCTGGGTGTTCTAATTCAACCAATTTGGACCCACATACCTGAAAAGGACAAATGGCAAATAGGCAATGCTTATCGAGACGCCACTGCGGCGGGTGATATTTCCGCAACAAAAGGGCTAAAAAACGCTCTTCTTAAAGTAAAGGGATTTGATTATGTTCCTGAGAACTTAAGATCATCGACCTTTAAGAAAGCAGCTAAGTCTTTACTCGATGCTCATTTTTCTATGAATAATTTCTATACTGAAGCGCCATTAGTTGCCAATTTATCAAAACTGGGTAGCTCAATACCAGCACCAGCATTCATTGATTGTGTGCAAGCTTATCTGTGTGTTTACTTAGGTAATTCTTATGGTGTCTCCAATGCGGCATTCCCTACAGCTAAAGCAGAATTATTGAAAATTCCAGAAGATAGGTGGAGATACTACTTTGATAAAGTCCTCACTAGTGACGAAGTCATTTTGGCTAAATTATTTAGTGACAAACCTAAAAACAAGTTCAAAGCCTTAATACGTGATCATTTGACGTTTCTTGTTGAGAGCGAAAACTTAAACACAGATGTCTTAAAGTTAGTTCAAGCTTTGAATGAGGGAGATGATAGACGAATTCAGGCTATTTCTCGCAAACTGTATGACAAGATCCGAGGGTAAGAACTCGATTATCAGCCGGAAAACAATCAATGATGTTAACTTTTTAGAACTAATCAGTTAATTGTTTTCCGGTAAGTAGCATGCAAAAAATGAGCTCTAACTGTGAAAAAAGAACAAAGTTACAATAACTTATACAAGAAAATCGATGCTACTTCTAAAACTCGTTTTCATGCATCAAGACGCCTCAAAGGGCATTCGAAGCTATCTACATACTCAGTAGTAATGATATCGCTTACATTAATTTTAATATCATTAATGCAGGCATACGAACTTGGAAGCAACATCAACAGTGAACTAGTTGGATTAATACAAGTTTTTTCTTCTATTTCAGTCTTAGTTTATTCACTACTAATTGACAAAAATGATTACTCTAATCTTGCTGAAAAGATGTACTCATGTGCAGCTCAGTTAGGAGAACTCAAACAAGAAATTTATCCTATGTTGGATAAAAAGTTTGAAGAGAATGAGTACCAAAAATACCGAATTGAATATAACCGTATATTGAAACTGTATGAGACTCACTCAACAAATGATTTCCGGGCAGATTATCTTCGAGCAAAGCTCGATATGCCAGAACATTACCCTATGAGTTGGTTTGAAAACAAAAAAATGAAATTCAATGTTATTTGGGCATTGATATTAAACCATCTTTCTTATATCACCTTAATTTTAATATTAGGGTACGTAGTTTGCTGGTTATGGTTCGGTAACCCATAATGCTATCTCCCTGAACATATCACTTATGAGATTTGTTCAGGGAGCAAGAGCTCCCTGACATGCCGCCAATTTAAACATAGCTACTTAGTACATTCGTACCATCCATCACCACTGCTACACTCATACTTGAACGTCCCATTAGGGTAGGAAACAAATCGATAGTGCATTGCCATCTCGCCATTGGGCATTTCAGCCGGCGTATTAGTTCGATGCTCAGACACATTGTTCTCTCCTTCCTTGTAGCGTCTCGTATGCTCCCACCAATCAGCTCCTAAAGAATCTTGAACACCATAAACTTGTGGTAGTACCGCGATATCAGCATTGAAGGCATCAACGTTGATACTCTCCACATCAGTACTGAAGCCTAACCAATGCGCGTACTCGCTTGGCACCGTATTCCACTTGTAGCGGCTCCCTTCTTCATCGTATACACCACTCACTCTCGCAGTAGAAAGCGTCATGTTTTGGCTATCAGCTGTATCACTCAAACTAACCTCATTACACTCCAGCTCACTAAGATCGTAGAACGATGACTTGTTCTCCATACCGTATTGGTTGTCAGTGTCAGCCACCTTTGAAAGTAAGGTTTCTGACTTACTGCAAATGTAATCGTCAAAGCTTGGATCTGAGCTCATGTTACGGTATTCATTCACATAACCCACCGTACCAAAATCAGTGACACTGTCTTCTTGTAGGTAGTTTCGAATCAAACGTTCGGGTAGCCAGTTATCATCTACCGCATAGACAGATTCAGACCAGAAGCTACCTTGACGTATGGAAATTAATTTGTACCACAACTGTTCATCATCTTGGCGTTGCCAGTCCGTTGGATCGTTAAGGTAGTGAGCCACGTTGATATGTGCATATGGGTACTGAAGCGACAATTCATAGGTCTCTTCAAATGAAAGTTGAATGGATGCCATAAGCTGCTCAGCAATATCGTAGACCGCACTGTTACCATCCGCTATGTAATCACTCCACAGCTCTTCCTCTGAGATATTGAAATGCCAAACTAAATCACCCGCTACGTTACGCATGGCGTCTTTTATGGCATTGCGGACTGGTTCATTGTCTTTCACTAATCCACAGCTATATGTAGCTCCTTGCTCTCTTTCAACCGTCTGTTTCGCTGACTCCCACAACATTGTGGTGAGTGGCGTAATGTTAACGGAGCCATTCGCTACCTCTTCAGGCAACGTGAACGCTGGTGGCAGGTTAAGTACATAAGCTTGAGTCACTTCCCCTAAGTCTTCATCAATAGCTCCGACAGGCACATCTACGATCACTGGGACGTATTCAAGACAGGCTTGTTGCTCTTCTGTGATGTCACCTTCAATAGTGAACACACCACCAGCCTCAGTGATAGCCAATGGTTCATCAGGATCGACAACACCATTTGAATTAAAATCATAATGAACAGTGGCACCAACGATATAGCCATCAATAGCACGACCGGATAACAATGTAGTGTTCGATGGTTGTGAAGGCTCAGATGAGCCACCACCGCAACCAGCAAGGGTTGCACTAGCAATAAGCGCAGAAACTAACGTCTTTTTCATAGGAAATTCCTTTTTATTAATAGATTGGTTTGCAGGGATGCATAGAAAACAAAAGCGGCTTACTTTCGTAAACCGCTATGGTGGGTATTAAACGTGTGGTACTAGCAAGCACATCGGCATGGAGGCATATCGCAAATGTCACAGGTTGAACTGTGGCTACCTCCGCAATATTCGCAGCTAAATGAAGCTAGGCAACGGTACTTGTTAAGTAATGGTCGAATCGCTTTAATGGTCATGAACTTCTCTCCCCGTCTATGTCGTAGTGGATCACATAGAAAGACGGCAACCCTATGTGGCATCCCTGTTTGTTGTCAGGTTATCAATAGGTTGGGCATCTGATGTCGCATGGGGTAGCACTAAGTGAGACCGCTATCGCTATTTAGAGAAGCGCTTTGAAATCGTGTGCTTTTAGCTGATGGCTGTGTAGGTTGTTGTTCTACAAAGGTGAGGTGGTTTTTATGTGCTTCTACCCACGCGACTAATGGAGGTGTATTAGAAACCGTAGCAGTAACGTGTAGATACGTATCGTATTCGGAAATGCGTTGATCGTTGGAAAGTGGTGTCCGGTAGAGATGTTCACCAACTTGTTTAGTAATAGTGAATTTGAGTGTATAACGCTCATGCTCTGTATTGGTGTATCCCGATACTGAGTGCTGCAAGTCAAAGTCTTGTGGGTAAGCAAACGTGAAGGTTGATAATGTGACTTTGTGAATCTGGCTGACATCAACAAAAGTAGTGTCTTTATCTCCCTTCTGGCGGTACACCAATATCAATGTATTGCTTTGCTGTGAAAGGCCTAATGGCATGACATCTTTTCTGTGTTGCCCTCCTTCAGAGTAATAGTGCAAGCTTAACCAACGATTGAGATAGAGCCCTTGACTGATCGTAGAGTAAATGTCTGGGTTGATATTTTCACTTAGTTGGTAAGCATTTTGAAATATAACCTTTCTCAGCCATTGGGATTCTTTCGATTCCTGACCGAGAGATTTCAAATGGTAAATGGCGTCTTCAAATAAGCTATGGAAAGTATGGGTTACATTGGACGGGATTAAAAAATGAATGTGAGACTCAACCAGACACAACAATAGTGCTTCTTGAGTACCGGAGCCAACAAGAGATTTAGTTTGCTTTCGCTGGTATCCATAAGGTTTATCACGGGTATCTCGGTCAATATCAAAATACTCAAGTAACACATCAAGGTTACGTTGAATCGTTCGAATATCTCTATCAATGCCTATCTCCTGAAGCTGTGCCTTGAGCTCAGAAGCCGTGACTTTATGCCAATACGGTATGCGCTTGTATAGCTCAAGCGCTAGCACCATATGCTGGCGAGTGCTCACATGAGTAGATTTACTCATCATGCGCACCTTTAGCGAAGCGGATCAAAATAGAGGTGACGGTATAACGATCTTGGAACAAGTCACTCTCACTCGGTTGATAGCAAGAGACGAAGCTCTTCACGCTAGGCTTTAAGGTGAGTTGATTGTATGAGTAGCTTGGGCATCTGGTGTCGGATGAAAGCGTACAATTGAAATTAATTGAATAATCGAGGTGGGCATGATGAACTCCTATGTTGGTGTATACATAGGAGTAATATGTGTGTGAAATATATTAGATTGACGAACTCAACCCCATTGAGAATGAGAATTGTTTTAGTTGCGAGTGGGTTAACACAATTTTATATTGATGAAATTTAAATAATTGCTCTTGAGTAAAAACTGAGTCGCTTTAAATGATAACTGATTAATGCAACCCTTTAAGTAACCCTTTATGAATATTGATTTGTATAATTCCTTTTAAATCAGTTTAATATGTTTGTTTTTTTAGTCCGCCTACCGTACCATATTTAAATGACAAAGCCTCGACGAAAGTCGGGGCTTTGTTGTATCTGGGATATAGGAAGCGTTGCCTTCGCGGTGGCGGCAGGAATGCCTGTCCAATCAGTCCGCCTACCGGTACCAAACATAGAAAGGTCGCTTTGGGCGTTTGTGAATTTTAAATCCAGCGTGTCGGCTTGGATGCAAGCCCAGTCAAGTCACCTACCGGCACCATATTTAAATGACAAAGCCTAGATGAAAATCGGGGCTTTGTTGTGGGGTATAGGAAGCATTGCCTTCACGGTGGCGGCAAGAATGCCTGTCCAATCAGTCCGCCTATCGGTACCAAACATAGAAAGGTCGCTTTTATAGCGACCTTTCTATGTTTTGGACGTATGTGAATTTGAAATCCGGCGTGTCGTTGCAGTTGCTCTTCAATCAGACAGATCTTGATGTTTCACTCCTAAATCTCATAATTTCCCTTCGCTATTCGATCTGATAATGAATTAATTATCTTAAATCATGATGTTACCTGTCATTCTCTTTTCTATTGTCTATGTTTAAAGGACTAACAGAGGAGATAGATATGCTGACAGTAACCCCTTACTTGTTTTTTGATGGTCGTTGTAATGAAGCGTTGGATTTTTATCACAAGTGCTTTGGTGGTGTGGTTTTATCTAAGCAGCTTTTTAGTGATGCACCACAGGTAATCGAGGGCGCTCAACCTGATTGGGTTATGCATGCTGAGTTCGAAGCGTTTGGTATGAAGTTGATGATGTCTGATGGTGTTAAGGCAAAAGAACTTGAAGGCAACAATCTCGCTCTCTCTCTTGTGACTGAAGATAGCGCGACTCAAGAACAAATCTTTGAAAAGCTCAAGAAGGGAGGGCGGATAATGACTCCACTCGCAGATACTTTTTGGGGGGCTCGATTTGGCAAAGTAGAAGATAAATTCGGTATACGCTGGATGGTGCACTGCGACTCTTTAAGTTGAGCCTGTGAAATTGGATAGTGAAATTGCTGCTTGGTTTTATTAGAATTATAAATAGAGATTAATCATCAATATTATATATAAAAATGGGCAGCATAAAGATTACCGTAGATCGCATTCAGCCCGGTCTGCATATACGACTCCCCGTAAAATGGAATGAACACCCATTTTTATTCAACAGCTTTAAAATCAAAGATGACGCTCAAGTAAAAGTAATTCGACATCTTGGGATTAAGCACGTCTATATAAACCTGAGTCAAAGTGATACCTCACCTTTACCTGTTAATCACGTAGGTGAACAAGAAGTCGATATTGATTCACAGGTAAGTCTTGAAACGGAAAGAATGTGGAAAGAAAAGCATGAGCGTATCGAAACCCTTAGCTCTTACCGCCGTAGGGTAAGCCATTGCGAGAAAGAGTTTGAACGCTCGCTTGCTCGAATGCGATCTGTGATGACCAAGATCCGTAACAGACCTTTAGATGCGGTAGGGGAGGTTAAGGCTCTTGTTGATGATATCGTTGAAACTCTAGTGAGCGATGATAACGTCACCTTGCACCTTATGAATGCTAAAGCAGATTTCGAAGATATTTACTTTCATACTCTAAATGTTTCGGTTGTTGCACTGATGATAGGAAAGGCCAAAGGCTATAACACACAGCAATTGAAAGACCTCTCATTCGCAGCGTTGTTTCACGATGTAGGCAAGATCAAAATACCAGTCGCGATACTAAGAAAGCAGAGTGCACTAACGGTGCCAGAAGAGAACTACCTGAAGCTTCATACTAAATACGGTGCGGATATTGTATCGGCAATTGATGACTTTCCTGAAAGTGCTAAAAAGGTGATCGCTCAACATCATGAGATGAATGATGGTTCTGGCTACCCCGAGGGCTTAAAAGAACATGAGATTGATGAATTTGCCAAGATAGTCGCCGTGGCTAATGCATTTGATAACCTTTGCCATGGTAAAACGCAATCTCAACAAATGATCCCGTATTTGGCACTGTCCCACCTATATAAGAGCTGCAAGCATCTATATAGCCAAGATAACTTGGGGCTGTTAGTTAAGTTCATGGGAGTCTATCCACCAGGAACTGTAGTACAGCTTTCAAATGACTCGATTGGGATTGTGATATCCGTTAACGCTAAACATATGCTTTATCCAAATGTACTTATCTATGATCCTAGCGTGCCAAGAACCCAAGCTCCGATCATTGACCTCTTTATTAAAGAGATCAAAATCGTTAATGCCGTTCATCCAAGCAAATTACCTGAACAAGTTCGAGAGTATCTAAACCCTAGGGCTCGTTTATCTTACTTTTTTGATAGTGGAGAGTAGTTATCCACAGGTCGTTGTGGGTAATTTGTTCGAAACTTGGGGTGAAAGTGGTATAAATAAGCCCTTGGTTGAAATGTCTTCGCTTAACCTCTTTTTTTAATAAAAAACGCATTTATTGCTTGCCAATATGAGCTGCATCTCTATAATGCCGCCTCACTGACACGGCAGACGCCACAAGGCTTCAGCGAG
>NZ_MAKD01000076.1:0-73657 GCF_001691235.1 Vibrio sp. ZF57
AAAAAAAAAGGAGCCTTACGGCTCCTTTCTTGGCTAGATAGCTATAATTCTCTTAATGAGAAGCTATTATTCGCCTTTAGCAGCTTTGAATGCGTCTGCCATTGCGTTACCGAACGCGCCTTCTTCAGACTTGTTCAGTGAAGCCATTGCTTCTTGCTCATCAGCTTCATCTTTAGCTTTGATAGATAGGTTGATTACGCGGTTCTTACGGTCTACACCAGTGAACTTCGCTTCAACGCTGTCGCCAACGCTTAGGATTAGAGATGCATCTTCGATACGGTCGCGAGAAACTTCAGAAGCGCGGATGTAACCTTCAACGCCTTCGATTAGCTCGATAGTAGCGCCTTTCGCGTCAACTGCAGTAACAGTACCGTTTACAAGAACACCTTTCTTGTTGTCAGCAACGTATGCGTTGAACGGGTCGTTTTCCATTTGCTTAACGCCAAGAGAAATACGCTCACGCTCTGCATCTACTGCTAGAACAACAGCAGAGATTTCGTCGCCTTTCTTGTATTCACGTACAGCTTCTTCGCCGGCAGCGTTCCAAGAAATGTCAGATAGGTGTACAAGACCGTCGATACCGCCTTCTAGACCGATGAAGATACCAAAGTCAGTGATAGACTTGATCTTACCAGTAACTTTGTCGCCCTTAGCTTGCATTTCTGCAAATGACTGCCATGGGTTAGCTTTACACTGTTTCAGACCTAGAGAGATACGACGACGTTCTTCGTCGATATCAAGAACCATAACCTCAACTTCGTCGCCAACATTAACAACTTTAGAAGGGTGGATGTTCTTGTTAGTCCAATCCATTTCAGAAACGTGTACTAGACCTTCAACGCCTTCTTCGATTTCAACGAAGCAGCCGTAGTCAGTTAGGTTTGTAACACGACCAGAAAGCTTGTGACCTTCTGGGTAACGCTTAGCGATTGCTACCCATGGATCTTCGCCTAGTTGCTTAAGACCTAGTGAAACACGAGTGCGCTCACGATCGAACTTAAGAACTTTAACTAGGATTTCGTCACCAACGTTAACGATCTCTGATGGGTGCTTAACGCGCTTCCAAGCCATATCTGTGATATGTAGAAGACCGTCAACACCGCCAAGGTCAACGAATGCACCGTAGTCAGTAAGGTTCTTAACGATACCTTTAACTTCAGTACCTTCTTGTAGAGTTTCAAGAAGTTCGTCACGCTCAACACTGTTTTCAGATTCGATAACAGCACGACGAGAAACAACAACGTTGTTACGCTTCTGGTCTAGCTTGATTACTTTGAACTCTAGCTCTTTGTTTTCTAGGTGAGCAGTGTCACGGATAGGACGTACGTCTACTAGAGAACCAGGAAGGAAAGCACGGATACCGTTAAGTTCAACAGTGAAACCGCCTTTAACTTTACCGTTGATGATACCAACAACAGTTTCAGCTTCTTCGCAAGCTTTCTCAAGTACGATCCAAGCTTCGTGACGCTTAGCTTTCTCACGAGAAAGTTGAGTTTCACCGAAACCATCTTCAACAGCGTCTAGAGCTACGTCTACTTCAGCACCAACTTCAACTTCAAGTTCGCCAGCAGCGTTCTTGAATTGTTCAGCAGGGATAGCAGATTCAGACTTAAGACCAGCGTCTACAAGAACGAAACCGTTCTCGATAGCTACTACAGTACCTTTAACGATGCTGCCTTGTTGGAATTCAGTTTCAGATAGAAACTCTTCAAAGAGTTGAGCAAAAGATTCAGTCATTATTTAATCTTCAATAATTAAACGTCCATGGGTATCCTACCGCATGGGGTTGATAAATTCGCCGGTCATCATCCTTGCGACCAACGTTCGTACTAGCTCGGCGAAATTACCCAGCCAGTTTCGATTCAATATAGTGTAGTGCTTTTTCTACTACCTGCTCAATATTCATTGAGGTGGAATCAAGCACTAGAGCATCCTCTGCAGGGCGAAGTGGCGCCACTGGGCGATTACGATCTCGGTCGTCTCGCTCTTGGATCTCGCTCAAAAGGTCGTCAAATTTAACATCTAACCCCTTCTGTTGCAACTGTTTAAGGCGGCGACTCGCACGCTCTTCAGCACTTGCATCTAAAAATATTTTCGCTTCAGCTTCAGGAAACACAACCGTTCCCATGTCACGACCATCTGCAACCAAACCAGGCGCAGCGCTGAATGCACGTTGACGACGAAGCAGTGCTTCGCGAACGCGAGGTAAAGCAGCAACTTTTGAAGCCGCCATGCCTGTCTCTTCTTTACGAAGTTCACCAGACACATCTTCACCTTCTAGGATAACCTTAACTAAGTCGCCTTCAGCAATAAACTGCACGTCTAAGTGTGTAGCAAGCGGTACTAAAGCATCCTCTGATTCAGTATCCACACCATGGTGAATTGCCGCTAAAGCCAATACGCGATAGATCGCGCCTGAGTCTAGAAGATGAAAGCCTAGCTTATCTGCTAGCAACATACACAGGGTACCTTTACCTGCACCACTTGGTCCATCAACCGTAATCACTGGGCTTTGAGAAGGCATCTTTTACTCCACGTTTTGTCGTAAGTTTTATTCTGTACTAGCGATTCGCCACTACTTTATAGGCGGCATATTATAGAGAAAAATTGGAACTCGAGCGAGGTAAATCTCAGATAATTCCGTGTTGATGATGCATAAACCAATGCAACTATCCCAATATCCGTTTGCTTAGGTCAATAAGACACACACGCGCTTTTCGATAGCGCACTTTTCGGTAGATAGAAAAAAGCCTCGCAATAGGCAAGGCTCATGATTTTTCATTTTGTAGAGCAAACAAGAATTCGCTCAAAGAAGCTTAACCAATAATAGCTCGAACCGCTTCTAGGTCTTCAGGCGTATCAACACCAGCCGCAGGTGCTTCCGCCGCAACGTCTACGTGGATTTTTTCACCGTACCAAAGTACTCGTAATTGCTCTAGGCACTCAATACGTTCAAGAGTGCTTGGTTCCCAATTAATGTAGGTATTGATAAAACCCGCTCGGTAAGCATAGATACCAATATGACGAAGCAAAGGAGATTCCGCTGCAGTACCGTTGTTCGCGTAAGCATCGCGATCCCAAGGGATGGTTGCTCGGCTAAAATACAAGGCATAACCGTCTTTATCGGTTACAACTTTAACGGCATTAGGGTTAAACACTTCATCAGCATGAGTGATTTCCACACCTAACGTTGCCATCGGAGCTGTACTGTTAGCAAGATTGTTGGCAACCTGATTAATGATCGAAGGTGGGATAAGTGGCTCATCACCTTGAACATTCACGATAATATGATCATCAGGAATATTCATAACTTCAATCACTTCAGCTAGGCGTTCAGTGCCCGATTCGTGATTCTGTGATGTCATACAAACGGTCGCGCCAAATGCTTTAGCCGCTTTTTCAACTCGAGCGTCGTCGGTAGCGATAATAACGTTATCGGCACCCGCTTTCATTGACTGTTCGTATACCCATTGAATCATCGGCTTTCCACCAATGTCAGCAAGTGGCTTCCCTGGTAAACGGCTCGATTGGTATCTTGCAGGTATAACAACCGTATAAGACATTACTTACCCTCATCCATAGAAACGGTGCGAGCTTCAGGTTCTAAAAGAACAGGAATACCCTCTTTAATTGGGTAAGCAAGGCGATCAATTTTACAAACAAGCTCTTGCTTATCCTTGTCAAAAGTTAGTTTACCTTTACATACAGGGCAAGCAACGATCTCAAGTAGACGGTGATCCATAGTATTCCATAACCTCTTTTATTCTTTTTAAAATTTGCTGTTGCGAATCTTCATCGAACTGCGCAGAAACTGGAAGATACCACCAGTTATCTTGAGCATATTCTTCGCATTTTACAGCGTCTTTTTCTGTCATAATCAGATTCATACCTTTCTTAGCTAAGGCATGAAGTTCATCTTTATCAAAATCTTGATGATCGGCGAAACCCTGTGTGAATACCACATCACCATCAAGATCTTCCAATGTTTTAAAAAAGCGCGGTGGGTGGCCAATACCGGCAAAAGCAACCAGCTTCTGTAATTCTGCCACAGACCTTTTCTGACCAGTCTTTAGGTTAACCGCTTGGCTTGGAAGCAAAGACATCGAGAACTCTCGCCCATGCGCTTTACCGCCATTGTTAACCAAAAAGTCGACTTCATCTAAACGAGATACAGGCTCTCTTAACGGGCCTAAAGGAATTAGGCATTCGCTACCAAAGCGTCTTGCGCCGTCGATAACTGCAAATTCAATGTCGCGTTCAAGCGCATAATGCTGAAGGCCATCGTCAGTGATAATCACATCAACACCTTTGCTCAGCAATGCTTTCACTGCGTTAGCTCGCACAGGGTCGACTGCGACTGGCGCACCAGTTCGCTTACGAATCAAGCGAGGTTCATCACCCGAATGCTCTGCTGGCGTATTTTCATTCAACACTAACGGATAGCTTGGTGCTTTTGCACCGTAACCACGAGACACAACTCCAGGTTTAAAGCCGTGAGCCTGAAGCATTTCTACTAACCAAATCACAACCGGGGTTTTACCATTTCCACCAGCGGTAATATTGCCCACAACAATAACAGGTAAAGGCGGGCGGTAGGTCTCTTTCTTCCCAGAGAGGTAAGCATCACGACGTTGACCACTAATCAATTTGAACAGCAGACTCAGTGGCCACAATAGCGGCCAGAGAAGATATTTCAACGGGTGATTGTTAAACCAAATCTTTTCGATCACAACAAAACCTAATTTATCCGCTGAACTGAATTCGGTGTAATTGTGCATAAGCACCATCATGCGCGATTAGCTCAGCATGTGCGCCCCTTTCTACAATATGACCATCATCAACCACTAGAATCTCATCAGCTTGCTCGATCGTAGAGAGTCGGTGTGCGATAACTAATACTGTTTTGTCTTTCTGCAGTTCTTCTAGTGCAGATTGAATCGCTCTCTCTGACTCGGTATCCAGTGCAGACGTTGCCTCATCAAGAATCAAAACTGGTGCATCTCTCAATAGCGCTCGTGCAATCGCAATTCGCTGTCTTTGACCACCTGATAGATTACCACCATTCTCGCCAACAACCGTATCAATACCGTTTTCCATGTTTTCGATAAACTCACTCGCATGGGCAAGTTTAGCTGCATGTTCAATCTGTTCGCGGGAATATTCATCGTGTGCGGCGTAAGCGATGTTGTTCGCGACCGTATCATTAAATAGGTGCACATTTTGAGATACAAGAGCAAAGTGCTCCCGCAGGTTTCTCAATTCGTAATCACGAATGTCGTGGCCGTCAAGCTCAATTGAACCTGAGTCTACATCATAAAAACGAGTAAATAGGTTGGCAATGGTACTCTTGCCCGAGCCAGAACGCCCAACAAGCGCAACCGTTTTACCTTTCGGTATATTGAAGCTGACCTTATCAAGTGCTGGTTTCTCTGCTCCTTCATAAGTAAACGTGACATCTTTTACTGCAACTTCACCCGTTACAGATTCAGGCTTCAACGTCCCTTTGTTTTGCTCAGTATCTAGATCCATCAAACCAAATAGAGTTGTACTCGCTGCCATACCGCGTTGGAACTGAGACGTTACACTAGTTAGTGCTTTTAATGGGCGCATTAAGCCGAACATCGCAGAGAAAATAACAGTAAATGTGCCGGGGGTTAACTCAGCTCGAATAGAGTCAAAGCTAGCTAAGATCAACACAGTCACAACGGCAACAGACGCAATCATCTGAATTATTGGGTTAGCGGCTGCTTGTGCTGTTACTAACTTCATACTCTGTTGGCGCATTTGGTTACTAACTTGATCAAAACGTTGCTTCTCTATGTCTTGACCACCATAAGTTAGAACTACTTTATGTCCTTTCAACATTTGCTCTGCAGACGACGCCACATGGCCCATACTTGTCTGCATATTTTTAGAGATCTTTCTGAATCGCTTAGAAACTATGGTAATAGCCCAAGCGACAACGGGTGCGACAGCAAATAGAACTAGAGACAACTGCCAGCTATTCCAGAACATCAGCGTCAACAAGCCAATAATACTTGCACCTTCACGGACAATACTGACTAACGCCTTACTGGTTGCTGCAGACACTTGCTCTGAATCGTAAGTAATTCGAGATAGCAATGCGCCTGTCTGTTCTTTATCGAAGAAAGAAACAGGCATGTGCATGAAATGGCTGAAAATTTTACGACGAATTTCCATCACCACATTGCCAGAGACCCAGCTCAAACAATAGGTTGAAACAAAGCCACTGACACCACGAATAAACATCATGGCAAAGATAATAATAGGGAGCGTGCGTAAAAAGTCAGATTCAGCATTACCAAAGCCTTCATCAAGTAACGGCTTTAGTAAGGAAATCATATAGGTATCAGAAACGGCATTTATGATAAGCGCAATTACCGCAACACCTAGGCCGGCCTTATATAGTCGAATATAAGTCCAAAGTCTTTTAAATGTGACCCAGGTAGTTTCATCTGTTTGTGTTGACATAGAATCGCTTAATTTTCTCACAATAATCTCTCTATTCTACTCCCTTACGGAGCATCTGCCTATACCACTGCCCGCCTTGTTGTTCTCTAATCGCATGATACTGCCAACCTTCTTTGCCAAGAGTGATGGTTATTTGTCCGCTTTCTCCAGTATCAAGCCAAGTACTCCCCGCTTCCTGATAGCGTTCAATAACAGACTCACTCGGCATTCCCCACTGGTTGCCTTTGGCAAGAGAAGCTATCGCCAGCTGAGGAGACACCGCCTCAATAAACGACTTAATCGATGACGAATCGCTGCCATGATGCGGAACCAACATAACATCACTCCTTAGCTGTTCTCCTTCACGAGCAAGTAACCACTCACTTACCAGTTCAATATCACCAGTGAGCAACATTGAGAAATCAGCACTATGATCTGAGATCTTGACCACACACGAATGTGGGTTATACGCCCTCTTTACTTGCTTAGGCGGCCACAACACCTCAAAAACAACATCTTGCCAGTTCCAAACCTCTCCAATAGTACATGTTTGAATATTAGACGGGGCTTGAGTGATAGATTGGCGTTCTTGAATAATGTTCTGACTGGTTCTTATCCACTTTGGCGTATAGTTCTCAAGTAATGCCGGATAACCACCAGCATGGTCAGAATCGAAATGACTCACAATCACGCCTTCTAATTCATAAATCCCCCGCTGATTCAAAGTAGGAATCAACAAAGACTCAACAACCGAGCCTCCTGGCCACGCATTGCCAAGATCATAAACAACAATCTGATTGTTCTTTTCCAAGACCAAAGACAACCCATGCCCAACATCCAAGATATCAATAGTTAGTTTGTCTTGCTGGGGTTTGCTGAACTCCCACCACAGCACAAACACTGCAGTTACCAATATCGATAATGTTCGCTTGAAATACCGACTAACAAAGCTCAAAAACAAGATAAGGAATACTGATAATGCAATCGTCTGATTATCGACTTGGATCCAAAATCGCTCAGAGAAAGGAAGACTAAATACGAGAGGCTCAAGCGATAAGTCGACTAACTTCCACAGCTGACTGACCAAATCATTGTCTAGCGCTGTTATACCAACCACGCCAGACACTGACTCCGATATTAAGCTTAGAAACATTGCCAGAAACAACAGCGGGATCGTCACCATCGATACCCAAGGCAAAAGGAACAAGTTGTAGAAAACAGAGACTAAACTGACTCCTTTGAAAAACAACATCGAGGAAGGCGCGATAAGGAATGTCAGCATCAGTTGAAGCTTAATAAGTTGGAGTGCGTGGTCGATAAATGTAAAGCTTGAAGCTGAGCGCTGAGTATTACAGGCGATATAGAAAACAGCGCCCAATGCACCAAAGGACAACCAAAAACTGCTCGACAAAGCTGAAAACGGCCAAATCAGCAGAACCACGCACACACTTAAAGTAACATACCGAAGCAAACTGATATTTTGCCCACGCCACAAGAAATAACTCGCGATAACGCACATCACCAAAGCTCTCAAAGTTGGCAGCGTGAATCCAGCAAACCAACTATAGAAATACGCCAAGCCGAGCCCGAATATTGTAGGTAACCAAAGAAATGAAGGGGAAAGTAACCTTAATATCTTGCCAATCTGATAGCCGATACCAAAGGCAATCCCAATATGCAGCCCCGAAATAGCCATCAAGTGAATCAGGCCACTGCTTTTAAGCATATCCCACCGCTGAGGCGGAATAAGGTCTCGATATCCAAAACTCAAAGCGATAATGAGATCTTGATTTGCCAGCAGACTTAACCTTTCAAGGCTGGCTTCAAACCATTGGGCGCGTAAGTTGGTGCTAGAATGAATTCGGTACTTGGTATCTGCTCTGTAAGTTGCATTGGCAACCACGCCAGCACTAAACAAGTACTTTTCTCGGTCAAAGCCGGCTTCGTTGAGTTTGCCCCATATCGGCTTTATTGAGGCCGATAAATAGACATCATCTCCAAGCGTTAGCTTGAAAGGAGTAAACAAACGCAATTTTATCAATTGAGGAAAGATTAATTTTTCGCCGCCAATTGATCTGACTACTATTACGCTTTCAAAACCGTGGCTATTTTCACTAAAAAGGCTAACAACCGACGCATTTATGGTAGTATTCTGCCCTGATTGGAATAAGCGACTCGTTTGTATTTCAATCGCATTCCCTAGGCAGATAACTAGTATCAATGCTGTTACTGGACCTCTTGCACTCCGGAAAACGCTATACTTTGTTGGTGCTAGCAGTAACAACAGCATCAATGGTGCCCAAACCCAATGTGGCATCACAGGCCAGAAGCTGGCAGACACAACTGTCGCAGCAAATGAAATCAAGAACCAAGTGTTAAACAAGAGAGTAGCTTCCTCCTATGCCAAGAAAGTTTATCAAACGATTTATGCCTGACCATGATCTAATCAAGCGTCAGAAAGCATTGAAAGTTTTTGGCAATGTTTTGTACAACCCCAACTTATGGTGCCTTAATCGTCGCTCTGCGGCTGGCGCGTTTGCTGTTGGGTTATTCATGGCGTTTGTCCCTCTACCAAGTCAAATGATTATGTCTGCAGGCCTTGCTGTCGCATGTGGCGTTAACCTGCCTTTAGCTGTCGCACTTGTTTGGATCAGTAACCCGGTTACCATGCCTGTTCTCTTCTACTTTGCTTATAAAGTCGGGGCGTTTGTTATGCATGTGCCACCGCAAACCTTCCATTTCGAATTGTCTTGGGACTTCATCTTGGCGCAAATGAGCACTATAGGGCCTCCGTTCTTATTGGGTTGTCTGATTTGTGGCGTGGTTTCAGCAATGATTGGCTACTTTGGTATTCGCGGTTTATGGCGCTACTCAGTAGTAAGAAGTTGGAAGAAGCGACAAGCAAGGCACTGAACGCCATTTCTTGTTATTCAATCTAACCTTGTATGCGCTTCACTTAAAACGTACACAAGTTAAAATCGGATGAGCTACTTACCTCTGCAAGATTGGCATGTAACGAAAGTCGTAAAGAACACGAATTGAATTCAATAAAAAAGGATCCCATCAGGGATCCTTTTTTGTTTATGCCGTTAGTCTATCGCGCAACGTGACGTTTACTTAGCGTATAACTTCGAAAATTACTTCGAGCTAAGCACCGAGGCCGGGTTTAGCTTAGCCGCTCGTGAGGCTGGATACCATGTCGCCAGTAAACTCAGCACAATCGCAGTGCCGGAAACCACAACAACATCCGTCATATCAAGTTGTGATGGCAAGAAGTCGACAAAATAGATATCACCGGACAAGAACTGGTGATCGACCAACTTTTCAAGTCCTTTGATTAGTGTCGTGAGATTAAGAGCGACTAGCACACCTATTGCACTGCCCACTAAACTGCCTAACACGCCTGAGAATACGCCCTGCCAAACAAAGATGCGCTTCACAAGGCCGTCTGATGCACCCATGGTTCTTAAAATCGCGATCTCTGATGCTCTGTCTTTTACTGCCATCATTAGCGTCGAGACAATATTGAAACAAGCCACACCAATAACCAGTACCATCACCAGATACATGATGGTACGAACGAGTTGGATATCTCGATACAAGAAACCAAACTTCTGCTGCCAGCTTCGTAGATACACATACACATCAAGCTGATTGCCCACTTCACGCACAATAGAGTTCGCGTTCAGCACATCGGTCACTTTTAAAGAGACTCCAGTTACCGCCTCACCTAAGTTGGCGTAGACCTGAGCATCACCAATCGGAATCAGAGCCAAGCTGTGGTCAATCTGGCCATTAAGCGTCAGCAAGCCAACCACTTTCACTCGAACACGCTTTGGCGCCTGAACCTTCACAGAACCGTTTACCGCTGGAATCATCAAAGTCAGATAATCACCGACTTTCGCACCCAGCACATTCGCTACACCAGAACCTAAGATGATTTGTTGTTG
Organism: Vibrio sp. ZF57; assembly: GCF_001691235.1. Lineage (NCBI taxonomy): Bacteria > Pseudomonadati > Pseudomonadota > Gammaproteobacteria > Vibrionales > Vibrionaceae > Vibrio > Vibrio sp. ZF57. Next base: position 10,422 of record NZ_MAKD01000076.1, read on the forward strand.
CCCTGCTTTAAACTCACTCCAAGCTTGCTTATCGATAAAACTCGACAGGCTCGATACTTGTTGCTCAAGTTGTGGGTCAACGCCGCGAACTTCAATTGCTTTGAGTTCTTTGCCCTTTTCAGCAAGCGCTGTAATTTTTACATAAGGCGCAGCAGCAACGACTTTATCGTGCTTAATCGACTCCTCAATCACGTGCTCCCAACGAGTCACAGGCTCATTCACGCCTTCAAATTCACCATGAGGAATGACAGAAAGTACTCGTGATTGAAGCTCTCGCTCAAAGCCATTCATCGCAGATAAGCCGATAATGATCACCGCGACACCAACCGCAATACCAATGGTCGAAGACAATGAGATGAACGACACCATCTTGTCTCGTTGTTTCGCACGGCTAAATCGGCCGCCTATCAATAGAGATAAAGAGGAAAACACTTAGCTCTCCTCTTTTTCTACGTTGACCAGTAAACCATCTTGCATGTGAAGTTGGCGATCCATCTTACCGGCAAGTTCACCATCGTGAGTCACGACCAAAAAGGCAGTATCGTATTCACGGTTCAGTTCACGCATTAAGTCGTAAATAGACAGTGCGGTGTTATGGTCAAGGTTACCGGTTGGTTCATCCGCCAACACTAGCGCAGGCTTATTCACCAATGCACGAGCAATCGCCACACGTTGCCTCTCGCCACCAGAAAGCTCTGAAGGTCGGTGGTCCACGCGGTGACTCAATCCAACTTTGTCCAACAAACGTTGTGCTTCTTGCTTTGCTTTAGCGGGCTTTTCGCCGCCAATCAATAACGGCATCGCCACGTTTTCTAAAGCTGAAAAGTCAGATAGAAGATGATGGAACTGATACACAAAGCCAAGATGCTGGTTGCGAAGCTTCGCCTGCTTATTCGAACTCAAAGATGCTAAATCTTGACCAAGAAAACTCACACTGCCCGCAGAAGCATCGTCTAATGCGCCTAAGATATGCAGTAAGGTACTTTTGCCCGAGCCAGAGGTACCGATGATTGCTACTAGCTCACCCTTTTCGATGTCAAAGCTGACTCCCTTGAGCACCTCAGTATCTAACGAGCCTTCACGGTACGTTTTACGGATATCATTACATTGAAGAAAATTACTCATAACGAAGGGCCTCAGCAGGTTTCACAGACGATGCACGATAAGAAGGGAATACAGTGGCAATCAGGCTAAGTGCAATAGCCAGAACCACAACAACAGCGATTTGAATTGGGTTAATCAAAATAGGTAACTGACCACCAAACGAGAATAGAGCAACACCCATCGCTTCTAAAATCGGGTTAAGGTTCATTGCCAGAACAACACCTAGTGCGCCGCCGGATAGTGCGCCAATCACGCCACTACTCGCGCCCTGAACCATAAAGATGCCCATCACTTGGCCGTCAGTCATGCCCTGAGTTTTAAGTATCGCGACCTCAGATTGTTTCTCCATCACCACCATAATCAGCGCAGAGATAATATTAAATGCAGCAACCCCGATGATCAGACCAAGCATTAGGCCCATCATGTTTTTCTCCATACGAACCGCTTGGAACAGCTCGCCACGTTGGTCACGCCAATCGCTCCACAACCATCCATCAGGTAAGGGTTGGTTCGATAGTTCCGCGACTTCAAATGGGTCTTCAAAAAACAGTCGCCAACCTGAAATGGTGTCTGACTTATAACGCATCAAACGCCCAGCATCTTGGATATCCGTCACCATAAGTTGGGCATCAATATCCGAGCCCGTATTAAAGATACCAGCTACGGTGAAATTACGTTGGCTAGGAATACGCCCCAATGGTGTGTATTGACTCGCGCTGGTCACCATTAGACGAACTTTGTCGCCCATCGATACTTTTAGGTTTCTCGCCAGAGTATGACCAAGAAACAGCTGATATTGCCCAGCTTGAAGTGAAGACAAGCGACCCGCGATTAAGTGGTCTTGAAGTGGATCATCAGAATTGGGTTGGATGCCAATCAAAAGGCCAGCAGAAAGCTGAGCAGGGCTCTGAATCACTGCCTCACTGCGAACAATCGGTTCAACATGACCATTAAGCGAAATTTGTTCTGCGAAGCTTGGGGCTTTTTCAGAAAGTGAGGTCGTGCCTCCTTGTTCATAAACCACCGCTTGAGGAAGAACACCAAGAATTCGGTCTTTTAACTGCGCTTCGAATCCATTCATTACCGATAAAACAGTAACCAAAGACAGCACACCAATGGTGATACCTGCCGTCGACATATAAGAAACAAAACGGCTAAAGCGATCACCTGAACGGCCTTTCAAATAGCGTAGGCCAACAAACAACGAAATAGGATGAAACATACTTTGAACCATCTAAAGGGGATGCGGGTTAATGTAACGGGTATTGCTGTTACTGTGTAGGGGTTAATTGAAAATATAGAGTGAATTAACTCAATTAGTTAGGCTTGAAAAACAGAACCTTGTCAAATAGCCAGATTTCAAACAACTATTTGAGACTTTCAATTAACTGACCTTGATTACTGCGGCCACATAGCGATAATCAATAGATCACTTCAAGGAACTAACGCATGACAGAACAAGAGTTTTTCACCGTTCACCATAGCCTTACCGCTAATATTGAACCAATGGACAGCGGCTTCACTTTACCTTCTCAAATTCAATTCGAATCTGAGATCCCAGCACCATTTGTGGTGGCAAGTGAATTTAGCCAATTGGATCTGTTAGCTGACAGCGCTCGAGCGGAACTGAAAAACAGCGACTTGAAGAATGTCACCAGTTTATTGGATGCACAAAACTCAAAATTAAACCTCTTGTTGAGCTTTATGTTATCGCAGCAAGATGATGAGAAATTTCGCACTCACACCTATTCATTTGGTGCGAGTCAGTTTTCCTGCTTTTCAAAAGCAGACATCGAACCGGGTCGCTTAGTAAAAGCCAAACTTTTTCTAGAGCACCCAGCTGCAGCCATTTATTGCTACGCAGAAGTATTTGCTAGCGAGGCGAAAGACTCAGGTTTCGAAATCAAATTTAAATACGCTCATCTTCGCGATACCGACCAAGACCTGCTAATTAAAGCGGCACTTTATCAACAACAGAAACTCTTGCGTCAACGCTCTCTAGACCGAGATAACAAGTAAATTAACATGACCAAAAAATCCATATTTACACTACCTAAACTTAAAGGTGCCGGTGACAAAAAGCACATCGGTAACCTAGTCGGTTCGTCTCTCGCTCTTGCCATTGCCAAACTCGCAGAGCAACACAACAGCCATACCGTCTTGGCAGTACCCGACCCACAAGTGGCGCTTAAGCTTCAATCTGAAATTGAACAGTTTACGGCACATGAAGTCGCATTATTCCCTGACTGGGAAACGCTGCCATACGATAGCTTCTCGCCGCACCAAGAGATCATCTCAGATCGTATCGCACGCCTTTACGCACTGCCAACATTAAAAGATGGCATCACGATCGTTCCGATCAGCACGTTATTGCAACGCCAGTCACCGCGAGACTTTTTGCTACAACACACGTTAATGGTGAAAACGGGCGATCTCTACTCGCTTGAGAAACTTCGCCTACAGCTTGAAAAATCCGGCTATCGCTACGTTGATCAAGTGTTTGGCCCAGGTGAATACGCAAGTCGTGGTTCGATTCTCGACCTGTTCCCGATGGGCAGCAAAGACCCGTATCGTATCGATTTCTTCGATGATGAGATCGATACCATTCGTACCTTCGATCCTGAAAACCAACGTTCTATTGAAGACATCTCTGAGATCCGCCTGCTGCCTGCTCACGAATTCCCAACCTCGGAAACGGCAATTGAAGATTTCCGTATTCGTTGGCGCCAACAGTTTGATGCCCGCCGCGAACCAGAATCGGTTTATATGCAGGTATCTAAAGGCACATGGCCTGCTGGTATTGAGTATTGGCAACCACTGTTCTTCGATCACACAGAAACCTTGTTTGATTACGTTGCCGATGAAGCGCAACTGCTGATTCTAGGTGATGTCGAGACTGCAGTAGACTCATTCCTAACGGACGTTGCTCATCGATACGAACAGCGCGGTGTTGACCCATTACGGCCACTTCTCACGCCTGAACAACTGTGGCTGAAGAAAGACGAGCTGTTCGCACACTTCAAACAGAAGCCACAAGTCAATCTGAGCTTAGATTCAATTGAAGAGAAAGCTGGACGTACCAACCTTCCGGTTGTGTCTCTTCCTGATCTCAGTGTTCAGCATCAAAATAAAGAACCTTTAGCTAACCTAAGAAAGTTCACAGAAGCCTTCGACGGCAAAGTAGTATTTTCGGTTGAATCAGAAGGTCGTCGTGAAGCGCTGAGTGAACTGCTTCGTGGTATTAAAGTACGACCAAGCGAAGTTGAAAACCTCGATGCCTCAATTAAAGGCAAAGACAAGTTCAGCCTCATCCTTGGCTCTGCTGAACACGGTTTTATCCATGAAGAGCAAAACATCGCCCTTATCTGTGAAAGCGACCTGTTGGGTGATCGCGTTGTTCAGCGCCGTAAGAAAGACAAAAAAAGTGTTAACAGCGACACTGTCATTCGTCACTTAGCCGAACTTAAACCAGGTCAACCTGTAGTGCACATTGACCACGGTATTGGTCGCTACATCGGCTTGCAGACACTCGAAGCCGGTGGCATGAAAACCGAATACGTGACACTTGAGTACCAAAACGATGCCAAGCTGTACGTGCCCGTTGCGTCTTTGAACCTTATTGGACGTTACTCTGGTGGCGCCGAAGATTCTGCACCGCTACACAAACTAGGTGGTGAGGCGTGGCAAAAAGCGCGTAAGCGTGCCGCTGAAAAAGTACGTGACGTTGCTGCAGAGCTGCTGGATGTTTACGCCAAGCGTGAGCTTAAACCTGGCTATAAATTTGTTTTAGATCGCGGGCAATACGCAACCTTCAAATCTGGCTTCCCGTTTGAAGAAACCGATGACCAAGCGATGGCCATCAATGCTGTTATGTCTGATATGTGCCAAGCCAAAGCCATGGACCGTTTGGTGTGTGGTGATGTTGGCTTTGGTAAAACCGAAGTCGCGATGCGTGCAGCATTCGTTTGTACCGACAACAGCAAACAAGTAGCGGTTTTAGTTCCTACTACTCTACTTGCTCAGCAACACTTCGAAAACTTCCGTGACCGTTTCGCCAACTTGCCGATTCGTGTTGAGGTTCTATCCCGATTCAAATCAGCTAAAGAGCAAAAACTAATCATGCAAGATGTCGCCGACGGTAAAGTGGATATCCTAGTCGGGACTCACAAGCTGCTTTCGAGCGATATTAAGTTTAAAGACCTAGGCCTGCTGGTTGTCGATGAAGAACACAGATTTGGTGTACGTCAGAAAGAGAAAGTGAAAGCGATGCGTGCGGATGTCGATATTCTAACGCTTACTGCGACACCGATCCCGCGAACGCTGAACATGGCAATGAGTGGCATGCGTGACCTTTCGATCATCGCTACACCACCCGCACGACGCTTGGCAATTAAAACCTTCGTTCGCGAGAGTGATGATGCCATCGTCAGAGAAGCGGTGCTGCGTGAAATCATGCGTGGTGGCCAGGTTTACTTCCTACACAACCAAGTCGACACGATTGAGAAAACAGCAGAGTCATTGCAAAAGCTGATTCCAGAGGCGCGCGTGACTGTAGCTCATGGCCAGATGCGAGAGCGCGAACTGGAACGCATCATGAATGACTTCTACCACCAGCGCTTCAACTTACTGGTGTGTACAACCATCATTGAAACCGGTATCGACGTACCAACGGCAAATACCATCTTGATGGACAGAGCCGATAACCTTGGTTTAGCACAGCTGCACCAATTACGTGGTCGTGTAGGTCGTTCGCACCACCAAGCTTATGCTTACTTGTTAACGCCACACCCTAAAGCAATGACCAAAGATGCGATCAAGCGATTGGATGCGATAGCTTCGCTCGAAGACTTGGGCGCAGGCTTTACCCTAGCAACTCACGATTTAGAGATTCGTGGTGCGGGTGAGCTGTTGGGTGATGAACAGAGTGGTCAAATCCAGTCGGTTGGTTTCACCTTGTACATGGAGATGCTTGAACAAGCGGTTGAAGCGTTGAAAGAAGGTCGAGAGCCTTCGCTTGATGATCTATTGCGTGAACAAACTGAAATTGAGATGCGTCTGCCTGCACTATTGCCAGACGACTATATTCCAGACATCAACACGCGTTTATCAACATACAAACGTATTGCGAGTGTGAGTGACACCGACGAATTGGCAGAGTTGAAAGTCGAGCTGATTGATCGCTTCGGCCTTCTGCCTGATGCAACCAAGAACTTGTTATCAGTTTCTGAGCTAAAATTAGCCGCAGCGTCTATCAAAGCGAAGAAAATTGAAGCCCACGATAAGGGTGGATTCTTAGAATTCTACCCGGATGCTGACATAAACCCGACCTACCTTGTTAAACTGTTGCAATCTCAACCGCAAAAGTTTTCAATGGAAGGACCAACAAAGTTCAAGTTTACGATACCATTGGTCGACAGACGGAAGCGAATTCAATTTGTTAGTGATTTATTGGGCGAATTCAGACAAAACTTGCTGCCTTCAGCATAAGACCCAATCCACTTGCACATATAAATTATCCAGCCGGTAGTTCGGCTGGAAGACGGAGTAAAAATGAAAAGACTGATCCCACTGCTACTATTGTTCGTCTCACTGCCAAGTTTGGCGCAGAGACAATTTGATATAGAAGTGATCATTTTTAAGCGCGCTGTTGATGCAGAGAAGGTGAACGAATCTTGGCCAAATACACAGCCTAAGATTTCACTTGAGCGCGTTGGTTCATTTCAAGATACCCAATACCGAGCAAAGAAAGGCGTTCAAATGCTACCTTACTCGGAATACAAGTTAACGCCTCAGAAAGACAAGCTACGTAAACACGCTGGCTTTGAAGTTCTGATGCATACCGCTTGGCGTCAAGGCGACCAAGGCAAGAGCTCTGCCCCTGTTTTCCATATTCAAGCAGGTAAAGATTTCTCTAAACAATTTAATGCTGATGGATCTGAAAAAGGCACAATCACTGCAGGCAGCGCTGATGGGTTCCAAGAAGAGACCATTGATAAGCCACTATACGAATTAGACGGCAAGCTGCAAATCTACGTTCAGCACTACCTATACGCTGAAACGACCTTGGACTTAAAAGCGCCAAGCGTTCGTGAAGTGACTCTACAAGAGCAACAAATTGAGCTAGATTCACCAGTAAGTGGCGCAGAAAGCAACGTCCAAGTGGGCAACCTAACTGAAATTTCTCCGACGGTTGAAGTCCAAGAGTTCCTTAAGAGCTACCGCATGGACCAAAAACGTCGTATGCGCAGTACAGAAACTCACTACCTTGACCACCCACTTCTTGGAATGGTGATTCAAGTTAGACGTGTAGCGCAGTAAATTACTTGCCGATTCGGCTATAATTATATAAATAATTCAATCCGCCCTCCTAGTGAGGGCGTTTTATTAAGTGCTATCTATCTTTATTCTGTACTGACTTTCTTTGCTCAGTACTTACACGTTACTTGGTACGCTCTATGAGCCCTGAATTTCAGATCAACACACAAAATCTTAGCCTTAAAATCATTGAGGCCTCAGATGCTCAAGAATTTTCTCAGCTGGTTAAGTCCTCCCCTAGCTTGCTGCCATGGGTCGACTGGTGTCATAAAGAGTTTTCTATCGTCGAGGCCGAGAAATTTATTCTGGCAACTCGCCTGAACTGGGTGAAAGCCGATGCGTTTGGCTTTGGCATCTTTGAACGAAAAAGCGATAAGTTAGTCGGTATGGTTGCCATTAATGAGCTTTACCACACCTTTAATATGGCGAGTTTAGGTTATTGGGTCGGTGATGACTTTCAAAGGAGAGGGATCGCCAAAGAAGCGATGTTCGCCCTATTTGAATTTTGTTTCGCGCAACTCAAGTTAACGCGTTTGGAGATTGTCTGCGATACCGAGAACCTACCCAGCCAAAAGTTGATCGAGAAGTGTGGCGCTGAGCGAGAAACCATTGCCCAGAATCGATTTCTGTTTAACGGTAAGCCGAAAGATGGCGTGGTTTATTCTGTGCTACCTCCAACGTCTTAACAGCAGAAATGAGTTCAACACCTGCGATAATCCATAATCGACACGATCAAAAAAGAGCTCCGAAGAGCTCTTTTTTATTATCAGCGTAATGCTCTGAGAAGGCTTACCTGATTAGTGAAGCTTTAGGTTTGGACGAAGTACACGGTTAATACGACCAACCAGCATCATCAGTGATGTTTTGATTAAGCCGTGAAGCGCCATCTGGTGCATGCGGTACAAAGAGATGTAAACCACACGAGCAATACGACCTTCGACCATCATCGAGCCTTTCGTCAGGTTACCCATCAAGCTACCTACCGTAGAGAAACGGCTAAGTGAAACCAGCGAGCCTTTGTCTTTGTAGATGTAGTCTTTCAGGTCACGACCGTTCAACTTAGCAATGATGTTGCTGAATGCACAGCTTGCCATTTGGTGAGCCGCTTGTGCACGTGGCGGAACGAATGAACCGTCTGCTTGTGTACATTGCGCCAAGTCACCGATTGCAAAGATGTTGTCATCCAGTGTTGTTTGCAGCGTGTTCTTCACAACCAACTGGTTGATACGGTTGGTTTCAAGACCACCGATATCTTTCATGAAATCTGGTGCTTTGATACCTGCTGCCCATACCATGATTTGAGCTGGGATCTTGTCACCATCTTTGGTTGTTAGGCCGTCAGAATCCGCCTGAGTCACCATCGTATTCGTACGAACGTTCACACCAAGCTTGGTTAGCTCAGAGTGTGCTGCACTTGAAATACGAGGAGGTAGAGCTGGAAGAATACGCTCACCCGCTTCAACTAGGTTTACGTTCAGCTTGCTTGAATCTAGGTCGCCGAAGCCGTAAGTACGAAGTTCTTTAACGGCGTTGTGTAGCTCTGCAGAAAGCTCTACACCAGTTGCACCAGCACCAACAATCGCGATGTCTACCGTGCCTTGACCGTTCTTAGCGTGAAGCTTTAAGAACTGATTGTTCATTTCTGTACGGAAACGGTGTGCTTGCTCTGGGCTATCAAGGAAAATACAGTTGTCACGAACGCCTGGAGTGTTGAAGTCGTTTGACGTTGAGCCTAGCGCCATCACTAGAATATCGTATTCAAGTTCACGGCTTGGCATCAGCAGTTCACCGTGCTCGTCTGTAAGCTCGCTTAGTGCAATCACTTTACGCTCACGATCGATGTCGTTCAGGCTGCCCATTTGGAAATCGAAGTAATGGTTTTTTGCGTGCGCACGGTAGCTTAATGCATCAACACCTTCATCCAGTGAGCCCGTTGCTACTTCATGAAGTAATGGTTTCCATAGGTGGCTTGCTTTACGGTCTACCAGAGTAATCTGGGCACGTTTCTTACGACCTAAAGTGCGGCCTAGCTTAGTTGCTAGTTCTAAACCACCAGCACCGCCGCCTACTACGATAATTTTTGTCACAATGACAATCCTCTACAAAATGAATAAATGGGGTTCGGCTCGATTACTCCAACCGATAAATTCTATGTATCTACTCGGCCTTGAATGCGAAGGCTGTTACAAATTGGGTTACCGCGAAAAAGAATAACGACAGCTCACCGAGTAGTTAGAGGGGTTACAAACAACAAATAATGGTTTGTTGCTTTGCTCACGTGGATATAAAAGGTGACTACCTGAGAGGCAGAACACAAATTATGGGCAAGTTTTTTCACTCGCTCTCAATTTTTTTTGATATTTGTCAAAATATTTTGCTTGGGAACATTATATATAGCAAAAAGATGACCGCAACAAAAAAATCCTTACCCTCAATGAGGATTCGCGACTAATTAGTTAACGTTTGCGCAAACTGATCTATAAATGCACAAACCGACCGATAAAACATATACAACTACTTTATCAATACCAATCTCTAAGATTCAGATGTGAAAAAGCAGCACTCATTGAGCACTGCTTTTATAAAACATCTGGATTGATTAAGCGTTTTTGAACGCTTTCATTGCTTGAAGATGTTGAGAGATCTTTTTGAATTTATGACTCTCTTTCTCATCCCAGATTACATCATAGTAATCTTCTAGCGCGGCAGCTGTTTTGGTATTGTCGTGAATTTCATCTTCACGAGAAAGCACCACTAAACAGCGTCCTTTGTTTTTCATACGGTACTGAGCAACACATTTAGTTGCGATGTCTTCGTACTCTTCTGGACGGTCAATTCGACCTACCATGTTGTTCTCAGGGTGCAGATTAGGGTTGAACACCACCTGCTTAATCCCACATAAGAAACCAATACGCTCAGACCAAAAACCACCTAAACCTACACCACAAATAATGGGATGCGGATCATCGGATTGCTCTATCACCTTATGCACTTCTTTTAGCAGATGCTGCATATCGTGTTTTGGATGCAAAGTACTGTAGTTGATGAAACGAACGTCATCATCAATGAATTGCAACTGCAGTATTTTTTCGTGATTGCCCGGGCTTGTTGAGTCGAAGCCATGTAGATAGATAATCATTGTACCTCCCCCGTTGAATATTGGTACGTTTTGATCAATCTAACACGAAAAACAAGGTTTTAAAGGTAACAGCTGAGAAATTATATTTTTCACTTCCTAAACGTGATCCTAGCTACATAAAGTGTGACTCAGAGCCTCCGCTTCACGCAGATAACTTTCATCGCCCCAAAGCTGATGAGCAAGTAAATACCATAGCATCGCCATCATCTGGCTTCTTGGTAACCATGCTTCTACACCATCAAGCCAAGGCTGAACATCATGGATTCCTCGCAGCTGACAGTACTTCTCAACCGCTTCTGTGACTGGCGCGCCAGCAACCGCAATGGTTAATGTCAAATCGAGCCTAGGGTCTGCGAGCGCAGCGTATTCCCAATCAATAATCTTAATGCAGTCACTGTTTCTCACTAGGTTATAACCACCTAAGTCAAAATGGCACAAAGACAGGTCAACATTGGTAATACTCGGAGCCACGCGCCACTCTTGATAAATCTTAGTGCAGGCTTCGGTCTTATGAATCGCATCAAGCTGCAGCCAGTAATGGTCGACTCGCGCCGTGAAACTGAATGGTTGCAGTGGTAATCGCGCAGTATTAACCAGATGAACAGAGATCAGCGTTTTCAACAGGTCATCGAGTTCTAGATCTTCGTAAAGTGTCTCACCCGCAATCCACTCAACCAGTAACCCCTGCTCATTCACTACCATTGGGCTTGGCCCGATACCGAGTCGCTCAATGGCAGACAGCACTTGGTACTCTTCATGGCGAGAAATGAAGAACGCTTTGGTGATAGGTGTGGTTGGCCGCCAAACATACGCAGTACCATCGGCATCGACCAACTTCCAACATCGATTGGTCAAACCGCCTGTTAATGTCTGTGCTCTAACTGGAGGCTCAGAAAAGTAACCGTCAAGCGAACTCAAACTGGTATCAAGAAGCTTAGCCTCAGACCAAGAAAAAATTGCCATATTTACTCCCTATAAACGTCTTCATTCCCTACAAAAAAGACACTGACCAAAAGCCAGTGTCTCTTCATAAACAGCACATCATGCACTGCATTGGCGTGTGACCAAGCTATACGCTGTCAAGATTAAGCGCTGCCAATACTAGACATTGTCAAATCCGGCTGCGCATAGTTGGCAAGTAAGCGAAATTAAAGGCCTAGTAGGCTCTTAGATTGTTGCTTACGGATTTCAGTCTCGTCAGCCCATTCAATCAAGCCAGACTCAAGATCCATTAGACGCATCGTCATTTTGTAGTATACGTCTTCATCGCTACCCGCTTTCTTAACGATGCTTGATAGGTTGCCGTACAGCATGTACTGAGCACCAACCATTTTACCGAATTGAATCGCTGAACTTTGGTTTACAAGCTCATCGTTGTTTTGGAAGTTCAATTGGTCACGAACAGACTCTACACGGTCCATATCAACGAAACGGAACTTACCAGAGTTCAGCATCTTAGTACTGATAGTGTCAGTGATTGACTCAGTATCGATGTGCTCACTTGTTTTGTTCTTGATTCGCTCTACAAACACGATTGGACGCTGTTCACGAGTAATGTAAGACACAGAACCAGACGCCATCATGCTATCGACCATTTCACCCGCAATCGTTTGAAGGTCAGTTGAACCGAAATCGATTGTCGTGGTTTCTACTGCTTGTGCATCACCGTAGCTTACCTTGTTTGAACAACCGCCTAAAATAACCGCTAAACCTAGTAGCGCAATGACACTCTTTTTCATTTTGTTTCCTCAACTTATCACTGAGCGGGGTTACCCACACTCTTAAATTCTTGTATTTACGAATCATGAGACCCGTTTAATCTAACTTACTGCTCTCGGAACTGGACTCTGAACTGAGTCGCTTTCGGGTTTACCGACACTTCCGACAACGAAATACTTTCAAAACCACGAACAATCGCTTGCTTCCAAGGACCTTGTTTAAGGTTGACCTCAAGCCCGGCATCGTCGTACCAGTAAAAACGATAAAGAATATGTTGATCGCCTTTATAGTTACTGTTTAAACGAACGATTCCTCGCGTATGACCGTCGACCAGATCGGTGCGAATATCTTCAACCTGTAAACGGCTGCCCAATACCTTGTCACCAAAGAAAACGTTCTGAGTCAGACTATCGACCCTTACGCCAGCTGTATTATCAGCACAACCAGCCAGAGCCATAACCGCTGCTAAGCTCACTAACCACTTTTTCATTACAGCCTCCCTAGCTGTTTATGCCACATTGTTGCATTGTTTCCTTGTCGAGAAATCCACACCAAGGTGGTCTGCCCTTCTCGAATATCAAAGTCGTACGTTTTAGCGCCCGCTTCCAACGTATATTGACCGCTATTTGCTACAAACGTACTGCTCTTAATCTCTGCAGGTAATGATTGCCAACTGCGAGTGTCTGGTTGCTCTGTCAGTGTGTTCCACACGTTGAACAGAATATTACCGACATCATCGCCTTTGGTTGCTTCTTTTCGAATGCGATCTTTCGCGACTACACGTAGCGCTTGGCGAATAACAATGCTTGTCATACGTTCCGATAGATCGTTCTGCGCCATCGCGTTTACATCAGTGATCAAATGTTCTTGTAGCGGCTGTCCGCTGATTCGCAAGGCAGAAAAACGCTCTACGTTTTGACTTGGGTAATATGGCAGCGCAAGAGAGTATATTGCCCCCTGATCGCGACTGTCATAAACAGGCAAATCCAGTCGCCAACTGTCCATAGCTTGCACAGCGCTCTGCTCTTGAAGAACAATCACTCGCCCTTCACCTGCACTAAGTTTAGAAGATTGCTTATAGCGTTTTTCTAATGTTGCTAAATCTTGTCGCATCCCTAAACGAGCGGCTGTTGCCATGGTTCTATCGATGATTTCTTGGTTATCTGGCATCACAGCCAAAGCACGACGATAGTCAACGTAGGCGCTGTTTAAATCATTTGACGCTTCATAAAGCAGACCAGACAAGAACATCAGATACGCATTCTGTACTGACTGCAGTTTCTTACCCGCATCAGGGTAATTGGCAAGGATGCTACCCACATTGGCAGACAAGCCTTGCCTCTTCGCATCGCTGGCTGCTTTGTCTAACTCAGCCTCGCGTTGCTTCTTCGCTTGTTCTTGAACTTGGTTGGCGCGACGCATTTCAATCACCGCACCTTCTAAATCGTTTTTCTTGAGGTAATTTAAACCGAGATACAGATGAAGAAAGCCCAACTCGTAATCGGCTGGCACATACTCGGTAATATTGTCATTCACAGCCAACGCACCCACACTGGTTGCACTGTCTGAGATTGAGATCACGGCTTTGCGTTGCTGCTCAGTAACCGCCTGATCAGCCACTTCAAACGAAGCCTTACTCTCAGGGTATTTTTGATCCAGCAGATTAATTCTGCCTCTTTCAAAGTTATCAAGGATGTCGCCTGCCGCGTAATCTGGTAGCTCTTGCTGAGCCTCTGAATAATCTCCAGATTTAACGGCTTGGTAGATCGCTTTGTTTTGTGCGCTGTAATGACTGAACAGGCTTCCTGCAGACATACTCGCACAACCTACGGTCAACGCCGATAACAGGGCAATGGAAGCGAATCTAAACTGTTGCTTCACTTATCGTCTCCGTGCATGTTTAAAATGCCAACTTTATTAGGGTCTGCTGACCTTTAATGGTCTCATTATCAAAACGAAACGCGTTGTAAAAAGGATCTCAAGCCAGTTGAAACCCTACTGATTTAGCCTCTGCCTAGGCGATGCCGACGTTCAGACAACAGATAGAACTTAAAGTTGGCATACAAACTACAAATTTTCCAACTAACTACTTGTGTTAACCCACTAATGAGCGCGTTTAAACTAGCTCATTAGCTTTCATTAACTCGTTAGCTTTTCATTAGCTCATTAACTTTTTATTAGCTCATTAATAGGGGGCCAAGTGGACGGCCGCCAACCAAGTGCATGTGAATATGATAAACCTCTTGGCCACCGTGAGAGTTACAGTTCACGATAAGACGATAGCCATCTTCTGCAATGCCCTCTTCTTTTGCTAACTTGCGAGCAACAGTAAACATGCGCCCCATCATCGCTTCATCTTGGACTTCAACATCGTTAGTTGTCGGAATCAGCTTGTTTGGGATGATTAGGATATGGCTTGGCGCGCGAGGGTTAATATCGCGAAATGCGGTTACTAAATCGTCTTGGTATAGTAGATCTGCTGGGATTTCTTTGTTGATGATCTTAGTAAAAATGGTTTCTTCAGCCATGTTTCTCTCCGATAAAACATTTATTTTTTAATGCTTTGAGTATGCGCTATGCCGCATCAAACCACAATAAATCTGCTTTAAAGCATAATAAAAAACACCGTTCAAATCAAAGAAAACGAGCCTTAGCTCTCAAGAATGGCATGTTGGTTATAACTGAGCGCTATTTTTGACGTGTGCGTCATAAAATGCGTAAGCCGAGCTCAATAGAATGCTGATAATTTTGTTAGTTTTACTTTGACCTGACATTAGGTCTGCATTTTTATTTAGGGAGAAAGCCATGAAGGGATCTGTGATCAAGCGTATGTACGCTGGTTTCGCACTGATCATCATCATGTTCGCAGTCACGATAACCATCATGATGAACAGCATGAATCAGATACACAGCAATTTTGAGAGTGTCTCAGAAACCTCATTACCACTTGTCGCGCTTTCAAATCAAACGAGTGTTCAATTGCTTTCTGCTGATAAGTCATTCAAAGATTTCTTAACCACACAAAACGCTGAACGCATGTCTGCAATGCGTACAGAATTTGCTGCATCACAAAACTCGTTTTCAGAAGTTCTCGGTAGTTTAGAAGCGGCAAGCCAAAACAATGCTTCACTTGTTGAACGTATCGCGCAATTAAGAGCAATGGAAGAACGCTACTTCGCCGAAGCTGACGAAGCGATGAACAACTACGTCGCGATGTTCGAAGCACAAGAACAAGTACAAAAAGCGTCTCGTGACTTCCAACGCTTACATTCAGAATTAACCGTTGGTATGAAAGAGTACGTTGCCGACCAAAAAAGCATCTCTGTAAAAGTGATGGCAAAGAGCTACTTCATCAAACTGCAAGACGCAGAAGTTATTACCTCTGATGCACTTGCTAGCTCTGATGTTGCCTTCGTTCAAAAAGCCGTTAACCAAAACAAAAAGGCCGTTACTCATCTTAACTACGCTTATCGAGGTCTATCAACACAACTACCAGCACTTAAAAATGTCTTCGATGAGTCGGTTCAGAAGTTCACCAAAGACGTTGGTCAGAAAGGTGGCGTACTAGACAAACACAACAACTACCTACAAGCCAAACAAGCGTTGTACGTGAACATCGCTAACCTAGCTCTAGAAGTTGACCAAGCGATGGCTGTTTTGGACTCATTCAACGTGACCGCTGAAGAGCAACTTAACTCATCACTCGCTGACGCAAGCAGCATCTACGACAAAGGCCTATTCAACGCGATTGCCATTGGCATTGTTGTGACTGTGTTCGCTGCTGCGATTGGTTACCACATTGCACACAGCGTACGAGAGCCATTAACTCGCATCCTCGGTACATTAGAAGGTCTAACTGAAGGTGATATGACTCAGCGTATCGATATTCGCTACGACAACGAATTCAGCCGCGTGAGCCGTCACATCAACACCTTGGCTGACAACCTGCACAATATCCTTGTGAAGTTGAATGATGCTTCAGATGACTTAACTAAAACTGCAAGCGTCAACCAGAAGACGTCATCTGAAACGCAGGCTCAATTGAACAGCCAACGTGAGCAAACCGCGACTGTTGCGACCGCAATGACAGAGATGTCTCATTCTGTACAAGAAGTGGCGAACAGCGCGCAAAGCTCACTCACCATGGTTCAACAAGTAGAATCGGCTTCTGAGTCTGGTCGTCAGATCATGAACACCAACATCAGCACCATTAATCAGCTTGAAGTTCGCCTTACTGAATCAGTGGGCGCTGTAGGCGAGCTACAACAGATGAGTAGCCAGATTGGTTCAATCCTTGACGTTATTCGTGGTATTGCTGAACAGACCAACCTACTTGCACTTAATGCGGCAATCGAAGCAGCGCGTGCAGGTGAACAAGGTCGTGGTTTTGCAGTCGTTGCCGATGAAGTACGAGTGCTAGCACAGAAGACCACTCAATCAACCTCTGAAATCGAGACTATGATCAGCAATCTGCAATCAAGCTCGAAAACTGCAAGTAACGTAATTGAAAGCTGTATGAGCGATATGGACATGTCGGTTCAACAAGCTTCAAGTGCAAACAGTGCGATGGAAGAGATCCAAGCCTTGATTCTAGAGATCAGCCACATGAGTACACACATCTCTCAAGCAGCCGCTGAGCAGAGTGAAACGTCTGGTGATATTGCACGCAACATCGAAGACATCAACCACATCGCAGATAAGAGTTACCAAGCGATGTCTTCAATTGCGGAGGCAAGCCAAAACCTAACAATTTTGGCGAATCAGCAAGGTGATTTAGTACATCAATTCAAACTATAGATAAATGAAGAATCGATAGATATTTAGTGAGATTGTTGAGACTTCTTACCCAATAGTGGTGACTAATTGAGCTAGGGCAACTTTTATCAAGGGTTGCCCTTGTTTTTTATGAGCTTTGTCATTATATGATTATTAAGGCTTGCTGCTTCCCGTTTTTTCTTTCACCTTTATGAGCGAGCCGCTATTAAGGAATTTATATGGCTGTTCATGTTGGCATTATCGATCAAGACCCCATTCGCTTGCTCACCCCATTACTTGATAACCGAACGGTCAGCACTCACATCGTGTTTATCGGTGACAAAAATCAAGTCAGTATGTACAAACGTTTAGACAGCGTTTTGCACAAGCGCGACATTACGAGTGAGTTTTTCGAAATTCCGACCATCGTAAATACATCTGTCATTAAAGAATCTATCCAAACCCTTGCCGAAGACCTCAAAGCACGCGGTCAAGAAGTGAAGCTCAACGCAAGTTGTGGCCTCCGTCACCGCCTACTTTCTGTGTACGAAGTATTCCGTACTTACCACTGGCCAATCTTCGTGGTTGAACCAAATAGCGACAAGCTTTGCTGGTTGTACCCTAATGGTAAAGAAGACGCACAAGTTCAAGACCGCATCACTATCGACGACTACCTAACTGTGTTCGGTGCTCGCGGTGAATTCAGCGATGTTCAGCTGTCTCCGCAACTGGATCAGAAACTTTATGAACTGGGTGAACGTTGGGCAAGTAACGCACTCGAACTAGGCCCTGGCCTTGCGACATTGAACTACCTAGCAACGACCTGCCGTAAAGAACAAAAACTTGATGTAGGCCTATCTGAGAAGCAACAAGGCTATCGCGAGCTCAACATGCTGCTGAGCGATTTGGTTGAAGCTAAAATTGCGACTTACGACAATGGTATTTTGACCTTTGCCAACGAAGACGCGCGCCGCTTCTCAAACGGTGAATGGCTTGAAACATTGGTTCACAGCACAGTTAAGCAGATCCAAGATGACATGCCGACCATTCAAGACCGTTCTTTGAATGTTCAGGTATACCGTCAACTGGGTGAACGTGAGGTTCGTAACGAGCTTGATGTTGCCTCTGTGGTGAACAATAAGCTGCACATCATCGAATGTAAGACCAAAGGCATGCGTGATGATGGTGATGACACCTTGTACAAACTGGAATCGCTTAGAGACCTGCTAGGTGGCCTACAAGCACGTGCAATGTTAGTGAGCTTCCGCCCTCTTCGCCATAACGACATCACACGAGCTGAAGATCTTGGCCTTGCATTGATTGGCCCTGACGAATTGAAAGATCTTAAAACACACCTAACGGCATGGTTTACAGCTGCGGGTGGCAGTGAAGATCTAGAGTACTAAAAACCAATAAGCTCATGAGAGCTCAATGCTCTTAAGCAGATTGTTAAAAAGGCGAATGACGATTAAGTCACTCGCCTTTTTTGTTGTCTGTTTTCTCTATTGATTACTTTCAGACGGCACAAAAAAATGGCCGCATCATACGATGCGGCCATTTTCAAAATTTAATGTCACTTGAAGACTTAATGCTCTCTAAAACTCAGAGCACTTTAAGACTTAAAGCATTTTACGAGCGGCTTCTACAACCACTTTGATTGAACGTGCTTCTGTTACTTTTAGAGTGTCGTGATCAGGCGTCTCTTTTTGAGTACGGTTGATGATTACACCAGCAACACAACCTGCTTTCAGACCAGAACTTGCACACATAGTTAGCAGTGTTGCAGATTCCATCTCGAAGTTTAGAACGCCCATGTCTTGCCATTCTTGCATAGAGCCTTGGAAGCGCTTAACAACGCGACCAGAGAACGTGTCGTAACGCTCTTGACCTGGGTAGAACGTATCGCTTGATGCCGTTACGCCCATGTGAACTGTTGCACCTGATTCATCAACTGCCGCTTTCATTGCTGTTGCAACTTCAAAGTCAGCCACTGCTGGGAACTCCATAGGAGCAAAGTGTAGGCTAGCGCCGTCTAGACGAACAGAACCTGTAGAAACAATCATGTCACCCACGTTTACGTGAGGTTGGATAGCACCAGTCGTACCAACACGTAGGAAAGTGCGAACACCAAGTTGAGCAAGCTCTTCAACTGCGATAGAAGTCGATGGACCACCAATACCTGTTGAACATACAACAACTGGTTTGCCGTCTAGCTCTGCGCGGTAAAGCGTGTATTCACGGTGACTAGCAAGGAATACTGGGTTCTTCATCTCTTCTGCAATTTTTTGCACACGAGCAGGATCACCAGGGATGATCGCAAGAGTAGCACCGTTAAGATCTGCTTCAGTAACACCTAAGTGGAAAACAGCTTGAGACATAGTTCGCTCCTTTTGGCTTATTGGGCTTTTTACCCTTATTTAAGCTCATAGTAAATTCGTGGGGTACGAACACACTCTAACCAAGCTCATTACAAAATGAAGTGACACATGTCACATGAATGATCGCAACAATAATTCAAGTTTCACAAAAAACCGATTGGCATCACAAAAATAAGCAATCCGCACGCCTATGTTGCATACTAATGAGACAAAAAGCGCCTTTAACGTATTACCGCTAAAGGCGCTTTTATATTAAGAATGCTCTATGTCGGTGAGCTCGATTTAGTCCGCTTTAGATTTAAATCGAAGCAGACGCAATGCGTTCAATGTCACCAATGCAGTTGCACCACTATCCGCTAAAACTGCCACCCACAAACCGGTAATACCTAACAAGCTTGTCACCAAGAATACGACCTTCAAACCAAGCGCAAGGGCTACGTTTTGACGGATGTTGTTCATGGTCGCTTGCGACAGTTCAATCATCGCTGGCAGCTCAGTTAAACGGTTATGAGTCAGTGCTGAATCCGCCGTTTCCAAAGCGACATCCGTACCACCACCCATTGCGATGCCGACATTCGCCGTTTTCATTGCTGGTGCATCATTAATGCCATCACCGACCATCGCCACGTGCGACTGTTGAGATAACTCCTCAACGTAAGATACCTTGTCGCTTGGCAATAGGCTTGCCTTGTACTGCATACCAATCTTGCTACTGATCGCTGCTGCACTGCGCGGATTATCGCCGGTCAACATGATAGATTGAATACCTAATTCATTAAGTCGTTCAATCGCAAGCTTAGCGTCACTGCGTAACGTATCTTGCCAAGCAATCAGACCAATCACCGTCGTAGCTTGCTCTGTTGATTCTTCTTGATCTTTAACCTCAAGAGCAACCACAACCGTCTTGCCCTCACCTTCTAATGCTTCTACCTGAGAAACCACATCGGAACCAAGTTCGAACGTGACTTTAGACGGTGACAGAACCTGATACTTAACACCATCAACATCCCCTTCAACACCACTACCAATCAACGCTTTCTTGTTGTGTGATTCAGGAATCTCAATATTCAGGTCTTTTACTTTAGCGACAAGTGACTGCGCCAACGGGTGAGTAGAGCCAACTTCAATCGCCCCAACCACACGCAGCATCGCGTCTTGTTGCCACCCCGATAGAGGTTGAATATCCGTAACCTGAGGCTTACCTTCGGTCAGTGTGCCTGTCTTATCGAAGGCGATGGTTTGGATTTTACCAAGCTGCTCTAGCGCTGCGCCGCCTTTAATGAGCGCGCCACGTTTCGCTGCTGCTGCTAAGCCAGAGGTAATCGCTGCAGGAGTCGAGATAACCAAGGCACACGGACAAGCAATCAACAATAGCGCTAGGCCACGGTAAACCCATGTTTCCCATGGCTGCGCAAACAACAATGGTGGTGTGATGATGACCAACAGAGCCACTACCATCATTAACGGTGTGTACCAACGGCTGAACTTATCGAGGAATCGCTCTAGTGGTGCTTTACGAGACTCTGCTTCTTCAATCAGATGAAGAATGCGATCGATCGCGTTCTCACCCTGTTTTGAAGTGATGGTGATACGAACCACTTTATCGACCACCACAGCGCCAGCCATGATGCTATTGCCTTCGATGTGTTCAACAGGAACAGATTCACCGGTTAACGCACTTTCATCAAAGCTTGCCGCGTCTGTAATCAATTGGCCGTCAGCAGGTAAACGAGAGCCCGCGGCCACTTCAATCACATCACCTGGAACCAGTTCACTGACTGCGACTTCTACACGCTCGCCGTTGATGATCTTAGTCGCGTTTTCTGGTACCAATGCCATTAGCGCTTGAACGCCACTTCTTGCTCTTGATGAAGCAAACGCTTCTAAGCGCTCACCAATCAAGAACAACAATAGAACCATCGCTGCTTCCGCAGTTTCGCCAAGGTACAAAGCACCCAGCGCGGCAACACTCATTAAGGTTTCAATAGCAAACGGTGTACCTGAACGCGCCAGCTGAACCGCTTTCTTCGCCACCGGATATAAACCAAGCAGACAAGTTACCGTAAACAAGCCTTCACTTAATTGAGGTGAGGTGATTTTTACAAGCGCCGCAAACAGCATTGCCGCTGCAATCGCGATAATCTGTAAATTAGGTTGGATATAAGCTTGCCAAAAAGTCTCAGGTTGTTGTTTTTCTTTCTTTGAACCGACTTCCGTAAGAGGGAAACCCGTTTTGATAGAGACCTGTTCAATGGTGTCAGCAAGGCTTTCATTATCGAATTTCACAACCAGCTTTTCGGTAGCAAAGAGAACCTTCGCTTGAATAACACCGTCAATATTGCTGATCGCGTTTTCTATTTTTCTTGCACAAGCTGGGCAGTCCATTCCGGCAACCAGCCAACTTTTCGAAAATTTGGCATCGAGAGATAAAGTTGAGGACTGACTGTCTTCTTCTCCACTATCCGACGAACTACAACAATCATCTCCAGACGATGACGAAGCAGCAGAAGAGCTACAACAACCAGATGAAGTACCTGCTGCTGTGATGCTTGAAATTTTAGGGCTAGAGCAACTTGCTCCTGCCGCTTGAGGTTGAACGTCCACTTTTGCTGAGCGGCACGCTGCATGTTTTGCGCACATAATGTATCTCCTTAATACTCAAAAGCCTTGAGGTTGTTGCTAACTTACGAGCAACAGAACCTTAAGTTCATCAAAAGTATAAACCTTGGAGGCTACTCCAAGGTCAAGAAGAAGTTTTCAAGAAAACAAAAATATTATGCCAGCGCCGATGGCTTACTGAGATTTAAGCTCCGCACACTCTTCACGGTTAGCGGATACATCATCAATAAGAACCGCATCGTGTGAACAGAATGGCTGAGTGTTCAAGCTGACAATCGACACATCATCTTCCACTGGATCAACTTGAGATCCTTGCATCAGTTCAGCGATATGATGTCGAAGCACCAAGATACCTAAAATTCCGAACAAAACATTACCCAAAGCTTGACCATAGAGAACACCCAAAGCGCCATACCATTGCGAACCTAGATATACGAACGGCAGAGTACCTAACGTCGCTTTACCCAAATTCAATGCTGTCGAGTAAAGCGGTTTACCTAGGTTGTTGAAAGACGTGTTGGCAACAAATAGTGCACCGTTAAAGGTGAAGGTTAACGCCACATAGGTACAGAAAGCCGCCACAATTTTTGCTGCATCACCTTGTAAGCTAAAGCCTTGAATGACATAACCTTGAACGAAGTACAACAGAATACAAACAGCGATGGTGTATGCCGTAGTAACCAGCAATGAGTTATTGAGTGTTTCTTTTACTCGGTCCATGCGTTCAGCACCAAAGTTCTGACCAATGATTGGCCCCACAGCGCCAGACAAGGCAAAGATAACCGCAAAACAAACTGGCGTCAGACGACCTATCACGGCAAAGCCCGCGACAAAATCCTCACCATACTGTGCGATACCCGTTGTCACAATCGCATTACCGATAGGCGTTGCGGTATTGGTGATAATCGCAGGCAGCGCAATCGCCAATATTGGTCGAATATTAAGGCGCCATTGCACAAAAGAAGGGGGAGCCACCAGCTGATGGCTACGAATAAGAGGGTAAAGCGAGAAGAACAACACCGAGAAACGAGCGACAACCGAAGCGATAGCCGCCCCTTCGATGTTCCAACCAAAACCAAAAATAAACAGAGGATCGAGAATCGCGTTAACAATGCCGCCAGACAAAGTTGCCCACATCGAACGCTTAGCATCACCTGCCGCTCTTAAGCCCGCACCCGCTGCCATCGCTAACGCCAAAAATGGACCACTAGGTAGCAAAATCTGTAGGTAAGCTTGAGCGCGTTCGGCTGCAATGCCTTTGGCGCCTATCGCGGCTAGCAGCTCTGGAATATAAGCGAACATGATTGCAGTTATGGTTGAACTGATAACAAACGCAGTCAGCATGATACTGGTGCTTAGGTTTCGAGCGTGCTCTTGATTCTTGGAGCCGATGGCTTTGGACACTAATGCGCCCATGGCAATGGAAGTACCGATAGAAACGGAGGTAGAAAAGAAAGTCAGCGTACCTGCAAAGCCTACCGCAGCAGCCAATTCGACCTGTCCGAGCATACTGATAAACAGCATGTCGAGTAAGTCGACCACAAATAACGCCATCAAACCGACAGAGCCAGCCCCCGACATCACCAATATGTGGCGCATCGTTGAACCTTCAATAAACTTTGCCGTTTGATTTGACATGAAACCTCCAAAAGTTGGAATACCCAAGAGCTAAAGCCCAATCAGCTGTTCAACAGTTCAACAGTTCAACAGTTCAACAGGCTAGGGATCCACAAAGAGAGGATCGACCAAGAAAAGCGCTATACAGAAAAAAGGCGCTAGTGCGCCTTTTTTCAATTGAGAGTATTGAGAAAAATAATCGTTCTTAACACGCTACTATACCTGATGTTTGAAGCATTCTTCCAAGTTCTTGCCAATTGCTCTCAAAACATCAGTTCTGGTGATAATACCCACCAGTTTTCGATTATCGATCACAGGGTATGCTTTAGGTTTTCCAACCTGCATCATGTCCGCCAATTCAATAATGGATAAGTCAGGTGACACCGACAGCACTTCTTGGTACATACAGTCACCCACAAGGTGTGTGTCTTGGCAGAAGTAACTGACCTTCACAAGTTTCTCGAGTAAATCCTGCTCTGAAAGGAAGCCAATCACTTGTTCGTTATCATCGATTACGGGCCCACCCATATGGTGGCTACGCATCACTTTGTCTAACGCTAGACTTAACGGCATATCAGGAGTAAATGTCACAACCTGCTGCGTCATGTAATCTTTCACTTTAATAGAATGCATTGCGTTCTCCCTAAATACTTTGCGTCATATATTTTCTATCTTGTTAAGTTAATTGTTGTCTAAAATCTTGATTTTACTAAATGGATTTCAACAATTTTATTGATAGGCAAAACCTAACAAGACAAAAAAGTGAGACAAACAAAGGGTTGAGCACGTTTTCGAACGCCAGAAAAAAGAAAAAAAAGAGCCCTTACAAAGCCTTACTTTCCCTTGCTTAACCTTACTTAGCCGAGCTAGCCTGCGTAAATAAACCCTGTAATCTTCACCTCACTAATAATTAGAAATCCCGTTTTAGGAAGTTTATGCAACACGACAACAACATGTACGCGTATATTTACGCAGGTAACGACGGCACAGAAAACACACTCATCGCCACTATCGATAATCAAGAAAAACCGCTGATATCAAGCTGCGTTGATGAGATAAAACGCATGTCATGCTTAGCCATTGATTTAGCAGCAAAACACGACCTAAAAGTGAAGCTGGTGAAATATCAAAGAGAACAAGAGATCGACTTCGGCCTATTCGTTAAATAGTGAATCCGACACTGATTTGGTTAATCTCTAACTGGCAGCCATAGTAGCATTAGCAAGCGCAATAGCCGTGAATGGCTGCCGAATTCGACCTGACAAGCCTAACGGGTAAAGGCTATAATGATCAGACGGCGCCCTTGCCGATTTTCATTGTCCAAATACGGTTTACTATGTCTTCCCAAACCCCACCTAAAACGTATCTAACGAATTCCTTATCTAAGTTAAAAAGCTACTTTAGTGAGTTATTGGATTTCCAATCACGCATTTGGGTGGTTCATATCTTTGAAGACTCTATTACCGATCAGTCGTTTGTGATTAATGAAGATGGCTTTAAAGAACCGCTAGAGTGGATGAAAAAACGTGATTACCAAGCGAGAATGCTTGATCGTGTTGATAAGATGAAAATCTCACAGGTGATTGAGATTCAGTTCGAAGACAAAATGCATCGCTTGATGCGAGTGAAGTAGCTTTATTGTTTGGGCGTTCACGAAAAGCCCTTGCTAGAAATCAAGTATAAAAAGGCCAGCGCTCGCTGACCTTCTCTCATTGATTACAAACCACCATCTAACGCGCACAATACTCATGCCACAGGCGCACCGCTTTCTGGTATGCCTCAGTTTTATCGTGCGTTTCTGCAAAGAGAATGGCTGTCATGCTGTCGACAACGGTATTCGCCATTAGCGCCATATCTTCAGCCGATGTGCCAAGTACACATTGACTAGGAAGTGGCAGCTCTAGGTTCATCATCTCTTCCCAGTAGAACGATTCGACTTTGTCAGGAGAGCTCATCCATACCGTTTGGCTAACTTTAGGATTATATTCCGACTCACCGTTCATCCCTTTGAATGAAATCACCGAGTGGGATTTATTTCCGATAACATGCTCAACTTCCGCATGAAGTTGTGGAAAGCCAGGATGGAAACTGCCACGCAGACCTAAACGGCCACCACCAGGATTCAATGCTCGAACTACCGTGTTAATTGGTGTTCTCAAACCGTAGCGGTGTTTCCAACCAATCATGGTTTGTGCTTCGGGCGCAAAGTTAGCTAGCGGTAAATAAGCAATGCCGTCTTGTTCAAGAATCGACTTAGCATGTTCAGGGCTCTCAGCACTTTGCACACCGACATCTTGCAAATGGCTTTCAACGTGCGTCCTACCGCTCGGCTTATCCATATAGCCATGCATTAACACTTTATAGCCATTGTCAGCTAAGATTTTTGCCGCCAACAAGTTCCAAGGCTTGCCACTGGCGTTATCGTTACGCTTACCTGCATAACACGGCCAATCAATATCAGCGCCTAAATCTGGCACTCGAGATTGAAACGCTTTTACAAAGCCAGCGATCTCTTCATTGGTTTCATTCTGCACACGAATCAACATCAGTAGCATAGCCATTTGGTCGTCACCGACTTCTCCGCTTAAATACTCATCCATGATGCGGTAGGCTTGTTCGAACGATAAAGGCTTACGCCCTCTTTCTCCTCGTCCAACTGTACGAATACACTCTAAAATACTACTCATTGATTGTTTATTCTCTTCCGTTGATATCAATAAAATTCGAATACACTTTCGATTCTATGATACCCACCGTGCATTGCAAAGCGATTCAGTTGCTCTCGACCGAATTACCAATACGCGGATTGGTGTTCTAAAAGTAAACTTACTGGTGTAAAATTAGCGTATGTAATGCTAACCGCGACATATTGAGTAGTATCCCGATGACTGTAAAAAAAACGCTGAGCCAAAGAAAACGTGAATCGATCGTTGCCGCTGCTATCGCAGAGTTTACTGAGCATGGCTACAAGGCCACCAGCATGGATAAAATATCGAGTCGCGCAGAAGTATCAAAGCGTACCGTATACAATCACTTTGCCAGCAAAGAACTGCTTTTAGATGAGATTCTAGACAGCATTTGGAGCAAAACTCTGGCCGCAACGCATTTCCCATATCAAGCAGAACTGCCACTTGAAGAACAGCTTTCCTCGATAGCCAATCAAGAGCTTGAGTTACTTGAGTCTGAAGGCTTCATCGACCTGTCACGCGTTTTGTTCTCAGAGTATTTCCATAACGCAGAACTGGCGCATCAAGCGATGGAAAAATATTCCCAAGCAGAAAGTGGACTTACAACCTGGATTAAAGCCGCGTTGGCAGACGGTCGTTTAGTAGAACTAGACCCACAATTCGCCTCCACGCAGTTCATTGGTCTGCTTAAGTCTTTTGCGTTTTGGCCGCAAATCATTGGTCATGTGCCGTCACCGGATGCTGCACACAAGCAAGTGCTCATTACTTCAAGTGTCGAGATGTTCCTTAAACAATATCAGGCGTGATTTTGGTGGTTGACGAGAATTCAACCACAATAAAACCATCACTGGTATCCGCTGTTATTTTCCCTATACTGCAACCCACTTTCGTCATTACGACTCAGTAAAACTTCAACTTTAGGTAGCCCTATGATTACTTTCACCACCAACTTTGGCGATATCGAGATTGAACTGAACCTTGAAAAAGCGCCAGTAACGTCGAAAAACTTCCTTAAATACTGCCAAGACGGTTTCTACGAAGGCACGACATTTCACCGTGTTATTGAAGGTTTCATGATTCAAGGTGGTGGTCACACTATCGACATGACAGAAAAACCAACTCGCGCCCCAATCGTCAACGAAGCAAACCGTGGTTTGAAGAATGTGATTGGTTCTGTGGCAATGGCTCGGACTGATGCACCACATTCTGCAACGGCGCAGTTCTTCATCAACCTTGATGACAACGATTTCCTAGATCACACCTCAACAACCAATGCTGGCTGGGGTTACGCGGTATTCGGTAAGGTTTCAGCAGGTATGGATGTGGTAAACAAAATTGCGAAAGCACCAACAACCATTCGCTGGGGACACGAAGATGTGCCTTGCGAAGATATTGTGATTACAAAAGTCACTATTCGCGACTAATTCATTCACGTCCTTTCCCGCCCCTAGTGCATTCGAATTGATGGCATAAAGAAAAGAAGGCTGTGCGATAGGACTATGGTGGTAAGGGTTCGACTTTACCACCTGTATTCAAAGCTCGTTGTTAGAATAGTTACCAGCGAGAACGATAAGTACGGTGACACCCTTTGCACGTCTTATTCGCAGAATTTAACCCTTGCTCTGCACTCGACAAGTCTTGTTCAACACTCGCCTGATAAGGCTCAGAAAAGCACTTGAAGAACAACTCGTTCCTATCCCCGTTCGTTTAAACAAAGAGTTGATGAACGAGTTAGATGCTGAAGAGCAACAACAAATGCTCAAGCTACTTCAGAAAGTAGTCGCGGCAATCTGATCTTACCGCGTTCACTGCTTAGCAAGCTTAGTGCTTAGAAATTATTACACTCTGAACGTGTATTGAAAAACAACCCACACTCGGCCTTGCGCCGAGTGTTTTATTTTCGTCTCGACCATTTGATATAGCAAAATAGTGAAGCAATGATCACCGCCCCACCGAGCAGCTTCTGCATCTCTACACTTTCGCCAAGCACACTCACACTTAACAGCAGCGTCCACACAGGCTCAAGAATCATGATCAATGCCGCCACTTCCATGTTCACGGAGTGCTGACCGACCGTTTGTAGCAAGTAACGAATAGACGTTGCGATCACCGCAGAGACAATAAACCAGAAGACTAAAGTTTTGGTGATTTCGAACTCCGGCTGAGCTGTCATAGAAGCAAAGGCTAAACCACTCACACCCACCACAAACAGTTGCACACAGATTGATGCGATAGGCTTGATATTGGTAATCACACGCTTGTTCATCACAAAGTGAACAGACAACAACATCGATGCTAGTAAGAAATAAATCTGACTCTGCTCAACATGCCAGCCGTTACCCAAAGTCAGCAACAGCATGCCAATAATCGCGATCGGGAAAGACATCCAAAACGCGCGATTAGGCTTAACTCGAAACAAAATCCAAGACACAAACGGTGCAATGATCATGGCTAAGCTCATGATGAATGCCCCTTCCGACAAGCTTTCAGTCACCGAAACTGCAAACACCCATACCTGCAATGAGGCAGACAACAACAAACCCACGCCGCAAAGAGACAGAATCTGCTTAAACGAAAGCTTACGAATATGGTGAATACAAAATGGCAGAAGAATAAGACTCGCGACGAGGAATCGCACACCAATGAACACTGGCCCAGGCATTTCTAATACCACCAGCTTAGATGCAATCCATCCCACCCCAGCTAGCAGGGTGGCAAATAGAAGGTAAAGCTCTCCGCGCATCGCTTTCACGTTCATCATTTTACTTAGTCCAATAACAAAAAAAGCAACCCGACTCTGCAAGGTTGCTTTTTATAAACATTCAACAGGATCGAGATACTATCTCAATACTCTGCTTCAGGCAGCTGTTTTTAGCCTGCGTATTCTGGGTAATCCGTTAAACCCTTTTCAGCACCACCGAACAATGTGTTTGGATCGTGCGCTGCAAGTGGGTAACCATTTTGAATACGAGCTGGTAAATCTGGGTTCGCAACGAATGGACGACCAAAACCAACCATGTCAGTTACGCCTTCAGCAACGGCTTTTTCGCCACGCTCGCTATCGTATTTACCCGCATAAATAAGGACACCCTCGTAGGCTTCACGAACTGCTGCTTTAAATGCTTTTGGCGTTTCAGGTGCATCGTCCCAATCAACTTCTGCAATGTGTAGGTAAACAATTTTGTATAGGTTAAGTAGTGCTGCCGCCGCTGTGTAAGTCTCTACTGGTGTAGCGTCAACCGTACCATTCAACGATGTGAACGGAGCAAGGCGTACACCAACACGGTCAGCACCAATCGCTTCAACCATAGCTTCAACCACTTCGCCTAGGAAACGTAAACGGTTTTCAATTGAACCACCGTATTCGTCAGTGCGGTTGTTTGCTTCAGAATCGATGAATTGGTTGATTAAGTAACCATTCGCTGCGTGAAGTTCGATACCATCAAAGCCTGCTTCAACCGCATTCAAAGCCGCTTGGCGATACTGTTCAACCACCTCTTTGATGTCTTGTTTCGTCATTTCACGAGGTTCAACCACATCAACAAAGCCCGGTTCATCAGTACCGTTATCGATGAATACCTTTACGTTTTGTGCTTTAAGTGCAGAAGACGAGATTGGCTGTTCACCACCAATGTTGTCTGGGTGTGTTACACGGCCTACATGCCAAAGTTGAGCGAAGATAACGCCCTCTTTTTCATGTACGGCATCAGTCACTTTTTTCCAACCAGCGATCTGCTCATCAGAATAGATACCCGGAGTCCAAGCATAGCCTTGACCCATAGGTGAAATTTGTGTGCCTTCAGCAATAATCAAACCTGCAGAAGCACGCTGAGCGTAGTAAGCCGCCATCATATCGTTTGCTGAATTACCAGGTTGCGTTGCGCGAGAACGCGTCATCGGTGGCATAACAATACGGTTTTTAAGCTCGATATTACCAAGTTGAATTGGTTGAAATAGTGCGTTTGTCATTGTTATATCCTCGATTAACCTAGTTGAATCAGTTCGATTTGGTAGCCGTCTGGGTCAGTAATAAAAGCGATATGAGTTGAGCCGCCTTTCACTGGACCCGCTTCGCGAGTGACGTTGCCACCTAGCGATTTGATTTTGTCACATGCTGCGTAAATATCTTCTACACCCAATGCCAGATGACCAAACGCGCTGCCCATCTCGTACTCATTCGTATCCCAGTTGTACGTTAGCTCGATAGTCGTGCCGCCTTGCTCATAGCCAACAAAAACCAATGTGTAGCGGTACTCTTTGTTTTCGTGGCGTTCAAGTTCCTTCATTCCCAATACCTTGGTGTAGAACTCGATAGACTTGTCTAAATCAGTAACTCGGATCATTGTGTGTAGGAATTTCATATTTCGCCCTTTTTTAGCCCAGCAACCTGAGCCGATATAATCGTGAGTGGAGGTTACCCACTTCTTTGTTAGGGTTAATATACGAGCTGACAGCAAATAAATGAAATTATCATAAATTCTCATTGTGATAATTTTTTATTATAACTCACTTAATACAAGTGATTTGTTAAGAAGATATTTGGCAAACAAAAGATAGGGCGACGATCAGAAAGCGGAGCGCCAACTGTTTAGTGATTTAGACATGTCATTAGTCGTATTGATGATCTGCTCTCTCAACCACTTATGTGCCGGATCGGTGTTCTGTTTTTTCAACCAAATGAGGTAATGAGAGATAGGCTGATAATCGAAAGGCGGTTTGAACAACTGTAACCCAAGACGTTCCTGATACTGGTTCGCCATAGAAAGCGGCACAACAGTGATGTAATCAGTCTGGCTACACAGCATTAGGTTACTGGCCATAGAGCTGCCGTGAATTACAATTTTACGCGAGGATAAGTCTAACGAAGTGTAGTGAGTCAAACTTCTTACTTGGCGACGTGTTCTGGCTAAAACCGCATGTTGCTCACTGAGATATTGCGCCTCGGTGATCTCACCTTTGATCCTAGGGTGCCCATTTCGGCAAACAATCACAAACTCACTGTCGTAGAGCTTTTCGCTCATCATGCTTGAATGCTCAGGCAACACAATGTCGATCATCAAATCAAACTTCTGAGTTAATAGATCCTCATGGACTTGATCATCACTATCTGGTTGGTCATACACCTCAAGAGATAAGCCTTGGTTAGATAACTGAGAAAATCGATCGAGCAACATCCACTTTAAATGTTCGGGAACCGAAGCCACAAACCTGCGCTCTGTACTCGCTTCATCAAACCCAGCCATACCTTGAAACACGCCGTTGAGCTCGTGTATTGGCGCTTTGATTTGCTCATACAAGCTTTGCGAGTAAGCAGTAGGCACAACCCCTCGCCCACTGCGCACAAACAACTCTTGGCCAATTCCATTTTTCAGTCGGCCGAGCGCAGTGCTGATCGTCGATTGATTGGTATTCAAATGATCGGCAGCCTTACTCAAACTGCCCTGCTCCATCACCGCTGAAAACACAGCCAATAAGTTAAAATTCGGAATGTCATTACTCATGATTCAGTGCTCATTTGGCGATAGATTTAATTATCTTATCGTAAAAGCGATAGAATGAAACAACGGATGCTCATTGAGAAAACAAAACTGAGAAGGAAGCATCATATGGTAAAGAGCAAAAATGTCAGAACAACTCACCCTAGACTGGTCGGAGTATTCAATATTTCCGTCCTGCCTTATTGATACTTTTATAGCCACTTCTATGATCCAGGCTAATTAAATAGACATATTTTATAAGCCGAGTTTGAGCCTGTTCAAATAAACCCACCTCACGTTTAAGCAACCACTCAATTCATCGTAATTACGATAATTCAATATCGCAATAATGCGTAGATAGCACCAGTTACACTTCCTATTATTTCGCCAACAAATCAATTCTTAACCTAAACAGAAAACCTAAAAATGTGTAGATGATGGTGTTGCACACATCACGGAAGACGGCCTTAAAACCCAATGCAGCAAACGAACCTATCAATGGTAAACGTTACTTAAGAATGATTTCGCCAGGTGTTTTTAACACTCTATTCGCGAGAATGCGTTGTCTACGTGGTCAAAGCGATTTTTAATTGTCATCTAGTACTTTTGACTCAGTAGGTCTATACGGTTACGTGAGTTCAACACCTCTTTCAGATGTCTTCTAAAAGTCTTGTACCAAGGCTGCACTTTCTCTCTCCTTATTTAGGTTGAGATATGAACTTTATAAAAATCGTTTTCCAGAAAATCTGGGCCGTTGTGATGGTCTTGATTAAATTCTGCCTGTTTATGGCAGTGATGTTTGCGGGAGCATGGGCTCTTGCACCATTAGGCACAATCCATTCTAAAGACATCGACATGTCTCAATTCAACAATCATCCCAATGAAATGATGATGAACTTCTTCCAGATGGAGTCCTTCTCTGGTTACTTGTTCTCAGTGACCATTGCTGTGGTTTTAGCCGGTGTTTACGGCATGTGGCAGTTGCATGAACTGGGTGTGCATAAAGCAAAAGAGCACAAAAGCGCTCACGTTCAAATCGTGTTTGCACTGTCACTTTGCGGACTCTTCATCAGCAAAACATTCTGGGTTATCGCATTGGTTATCGCATTGGCGAACTGGAAACATATTGGTCAATCACTGAGTGATGTGATTCGCCGTGGTGTTCAGCCTAAACAAGACGCGACCAATACAGAGACAGCCGCAGTCCACGTATCACCTGAACAACCGGTAACAGAACCGTCTTCAGTAGAGCAATCTTCAAAAGAACAGGCTTCAGAAGAAAAGACTCCAACAACACCATCCGCTACAGAAAAAGAGGTCGCATAATGAAAGAGATGATGATTCCATACATCCTAATTGTATGGTCACTGTTTGCGACAGGCGCACTTAAGAAGAACTTCAAGAACTACACATGGGCTGCCATTGGTGGCGTAACGATTCTTGCGGTATTAGCGGTAATCTCTCGCTTGTGGGCACCCGTTGATCTAACCAACTCAACCACAGTGAAAGCACCACACGCGGTAATGTCACCGATCTTTGGCCAGCAGATCGACCAAGTGCTTGTTGAACACAACCAAATGGTTAAAGAAGGCGACGTAATTTACACACTCGTCGACATTGACTCAGCCGCAGACAAAGCAAAGATCGAATCTTCAATTGTTCAGAAAGAAGAAGAGATCAAGCAAATGAATCGCGACTTAGAGCGTGCTGAAACGTCACCTGAAATTTTCAATATGCGTGACGTAGAAAAGTACGACTCTGATCTTCGAGTGCTGCATGCTGAACTGGTGTCGTTAAAAGCCGATTTACAAAAAGTAAATTGGGCGCAAGAGAAAAAGACCATTAGAGCTGAGTTTGATGGTCAGGTATCGATAGTGAATATTGCTGAAGGTTCTGTCATGGGTAACATGCACCTCTACAACACCAGCAAAAAGTTTCTTGAGATGCGTATTTCAGACCAAACTTATGGCTATGTTCAAGTAGGAGACTTCGCTGAGTTCTTCGTTGATGCATACCCAGGCCACGTGTTCCGAGCAAAAGTACACAGCTTTAATGCCGGTACCGGTGAGTCGAGTATTTCTCCACTTCAGGGGCCACAAAGCGTCGGTCAACACGTGGTAAGAAACGGCAATGGTTTAGGTCGTACTATCGTACTTGAGATCATTGAACCAGAAGGTTACAACATCCCTATTGGTTCAACTGGCGCGGCTTGGATCTCAGCTGAGAAGCCACATCCGTTCTGGGGCTTCATCGATGTAATCGGTGCAGCAACGGTTCGCCTACAATCTTACAAGTCATACTTAGGTGCTTGGTAAACGATTAGCTCTTGATAAGCAATTAAATATTCAATGATTTGGCTGTTATTCACTCGTATCACAGCCACTCATGAACTAGCGACTAATTGTAAAACAAATGCCCTGAATTTCAGGGCATTTTTGTATCTGTTGCAAGCTCATTTACTAATTGATTTAGATCAAAATTAATCGCCAATACAATCGTTTATCAAACAAATCATCGAAAAAACGTTAGATTGAAATATTATTAGCGCGTAGATAGCGACCTCCCCCACCTCTATCATTTGGCTCAAGAAATCCAATTCCTGTATCCAAATATAAGGTCACTACCATGACTAATACATTCAAAAAAATGGCGCTTCCTGTTGCTATTGCGAGCACTCTACTTGCTTCTGGTTTTGCATCTGCAACGCCAACTGTAGAAGCGACATCGAAAGTCGGCCAAGAACTTCAGACGGCAAATACTGCGCAATACCAAAACATTGATCTTGATGCTCGCTACAAGAGCGAGGTTCTATTCGAACACAAATCAAACATGTTCTGGGGAAAAGGCGAACGTATTCAAGTTGTTTCTAAAACAGGCGATTCTCTAGCTTACACTGCTGAGTCTGACCATGTTCACCCAATCCTCACCAAGCATGGTCGTAAAATGGACCAAGCAATCATCAAAGTAGATGACAACGTATATCTTGGTTACGGTTTCGGTCTAGATACACCCGTCATGATTGAAGGTACGGACGGCATCATCATTGTTGATCCAGGCGAGTCGGTAGAAATGGCTCAATCGGTTAAAGAACAGTTCCGTCAAATCACCGACAAGCCGGTTAAAGCAATCATTTATTCTCACAACCACATCGACCACATCTCTGGTGTGCGTGCGTGGGTGACTGACGAAGAAGTGGCATCAGGTGAAGTAAAAATCATCGCTGAAGAAGGCCTAACCGCTGCAGTGGCTAACTGGTCTTCAAACCTAGGTACTCTATTTGGTCACCGTACTTCTTACACAGGTGCTAAGCACGTAGAAGAAGGCGAGCACGGCACAGTAAACGACGGCCTTGGTCCGCGCTTCATGCAAGGTGCTATCTCGTTCATCGAACCAAACCTGCTTGTACCAAGCCAAAGCCACATAGAAATCGAAATTTCTGGCGTGAAAATGCACATCGAGAACGTGCCATCTGAAACTAAAGATGAGTTAGTGGTTTACTTCCCAGACCAGAAAATCCTGCACGCGGCTGAAGTACTTCAAGGTGAGAACTTCCCTAACCTTCACACCATCCGTGGTACTAAATTCCGTGACCCATCAATGTGGTTCAAGGGCATCGACGTAATGCGTAAGTTCGACACTGAGATCATGATTAACTCTCACGGTCGTCCTGTTGAAGGCAAAGAAGCGGTAGCGGATGTACTAACGGCTTACCGTGATGCAATCCAATACACACACGACCAAACGATTCGTCACATGAACAAAGGTATGACGCCAGACGAGCTAGTTGAAGTGGTTAAACTTCCTAAGCACCTTGCAGAACACCCTTGGTTGGGTGAGCATTATGGTACTGTTGCACACGCTGTTCGCCAAATTTACGTAGGCTACAACGGTTTCTTCGAAGCCGATCCGTGGCAACTAGAGCCAATGGCTTATGAGCAGCGTGCTAAAGCTTTCGTAGAAATCATGGGCGGCCGTGATAACATCATCGACACAGCAAAAGCAGCGATGAAAGCAGAGAACTACACTTTTGCAGCGGAGATTCTTTCTTACCCTATCACGGTAAACAAGCAAGATATGGAAGCTCGTGAGATGAAAGCACAAGCTTACAAAGCATGGTCTGCCGATCAAGTGAACATCAACTGGCGTAACTGGGCGTTGAATGCTGCAGCTGAACTAGAAGGTAATCGTGACTTCTCTAACATGATCAGTTTTGCTTCTGTAGACGTTCTAACTGCCCTACCAAGTAAACAAATCTTCGATATGATGACATCGACGTTAATCGCAGAGAACACGCTAGATGTGAACACTGCGCTAACTTACAACTTCTCTGATACCAACGAGTCATTCACTATCGAAGTGCGTAACGGTATTGCTCAGCTTCATGAAACGGCACTAGAAGGCGCTGATGTTCAAATCAACACTTCTCGTCAAGTATTGAACCAAATCTTGATGGCTGGTCCAAACGCTCAACAAGTGATTGGTACCAACATGCAGTCTGGTGCGTTTAAGTTCTCGAATGGCGACATTCAAGCCTTTGGTCTATTCATGAGCTACTTCGATAAGCCTCTTTCCCCTGAAGAGCTGATGCTTATCGTTCGTTAACTGACACACGTTAGTTAAGGGCTCGCTAGGATAGCAAACGGATAAACATAGGGACCCTTCGCGGTCCCTTTATCTTTTGCTTATTATATAATTCAAACTCCTCCGCTCACATCAACTTTACTGATGGCGTGATGTGAAATATATACGTTCGACTCAAGGTTTCTAGATGCTAAAACGTTTCGCTCTGCTACTTTCACTCAGTTCATCTTTGGTTTTTGCTTGCGGCCTGCATCAAGATACTGGACTTAGCTTGATCACTGAACCGGGCTCTCTCGAAGTCTTTGGCAACATAATCAATGCAAGACAAGATGACGAATTTGGCAATTTAAATAAGCCTGATCATTTCCGCCTTTTTGCGATACAAGCAGCACTTGGCAAAGCACATCCAAACAAAATTGAGTTCAATCTATTTGAAGCAATCAAAGGCCACTACAGCGAAATCAGCTTTGCTAAAGGTGTCAAAGTTTCAGGAAGAGATACATTACCAACCGAGGAAGATTTACTTCTGATCACAGAGTTAGACGTGTTCGATGCGCTAGCAACAGGAACCATTTCTTGGGATCAAGCAAGCTTGCAACGTTTAATCGTCATCAACGGCCCCCAAGATAAACGTGAGCAATTAGAAGCTTGGTTCAATGATATTTTTGAAGGGTAATAGCTAAAATCTAAGTAATTCAAGGCTGAATAGTTAAAGGGGGGAGCAACAAAGAAAAATAAGACAGATGACAAAAACAAACAATAAAAAGTCGTCAAACCCTCGGACTTCAGAACATTGAGGGTTCAACGACAAACTTAAATCAAAAAAGCGTAGGCAACGGAATCAACTCCAGCCCCAGTACACCACTGATGCTCATTACCACCAGCAGAGAGACCTTGAAGACGGTCTTTGACCACTGGATGTAGTTGAGGCAATCGACTTTGCGGAATGTCACTTTGGTCCACATAAAACAGACTGCTGCCGACACCGCTAGATACTCATAACCTGCTTCCCCGAGTAGGAACAGCGCCAATGAGACTGCGCAAAACGCCACCACATAGGCTTTCATGTGTTGATGTGCTTTATCGACGCCCTCTTTCACCGGTAACACGGGAATGCCTGCATCTCGATAATCTTGTATGCGGAACATCGCGATCGCGTACGAGTGTGGCATTTGCCATAAGCAGAACATCACAAACAACAATATCGCTTCAAGGCTGATGTAATTCGTCACCGCCAAGTAACCCACCAATGGCGGAACTGCGCCCGAAATACTGCCAACTAAAGTGCCGTAAACCGATGTACGCTTGTACCACATGGTGTAGAAAAAGACGTAAAACACATAGCCAAGCAACACCATGACCGCAGAGATCGGATTAGCGAACTGAAACAGCAGCGCTGTGCCTGCTAGCAGTAAAACCAAGGCATAGACGAACGCTACATCTGTATTGATGTTTCCTTGAACCAATTCTCGATTTTGTGTGCGCTTCATCTTTTGGTCGATGTCTCGATCAAAGATGTTGTTCACAACACAACCTGATGCAATCACAAGTCCCACACCCGCTAATGTTGTCAGTAACAACATCGCACTGGCTGGTTCTGTTTTTGCGGCGAGGAAGAACCCCGCCGCAACAGAAATCAGGTTGCCGAAAATGATGCCCGGTTTGGTGATAGACAGATATCTTTTCAGCATACCCTAGCCTACAACTTCATGTTGACGTTCATGTTGTAGATGATCCATACCGAGCCAGCGATAAGAATCAATACAACAATGGCGGTAAACATCAGTGACACCAAGTTCCAACGCCCATCGGAAGATTTCGCTTCCATATGTAAGAAGTACTTAAAGTGCACAAAAATTTGCACCAACGCGCAGCCGAACAAGATCACGTACGTTTCTGTGCTTGGTAACACATGCGCCCACACGATGTAGAACGGAATAATGGTGAGAATCAGTGACGCAATAAAGCCTTTCACATAATCCGTTGCACCACTGTCTAGATGCTGTTCCATTACATCACCCCCATTAAGTACACGATGGTAAATACACAAATCCAAACGATATCAAGGAAGTGCCAGAACAAGCTCAAGCACTGGAAGCGCATCGACATGTTGTCGTTCAAGCCTTTGGTTGAAAGTTGGTGGTACGCCACCGCCATCCAAATCAGGCCAAACGTTACGTGCAAACCGTGTGTGCCAACCAAGGTAAAGAACGCAGAAAGGAATGCACTTTCTTGAGGGCCATAACCTTCTGCAATCAAATGATGGAACTCATACACTTCCATACAGATAAAGGCTAAGCCCAATACGAAAGTCACTTTGATCCAGCGCTTCAGTCCGGTCACGTCTTTGCGCTTCATCGCAATCATGCCAAAACCGAATGTGATACTACTGAACAGCAGCATCATGGTTTCGACAAACACGAACGGCAGTTCAAAGATGTCTTTACCTGTCGGCCCTGCAATTGATCCACTCTCAAGCACGGCATAAGTCGCGAAAAGCGTGGCAAACAGGACACAGTCACTCATCAAGTAAACCCAGAAGCCAAACAACTTGTTGCCCGCAGCTTCGTGGTGATGATCATGCGAATGTGCAAGATCATAAGTGTGTGACGGAGTATTAGCTTGCATACGTCGTCTCCAAGTCATCTTTATTGTCGTTATTATCACTATCAGCATCACCGTCAGCGCTGTTACCACGACCAGAATGATCGCCTTTCACTGACTGTTTTTTCGCTTCTGCAAGCTGCGCACGTCGAGCCGCTTCAATCGCTTTGATCTCTTCAACTTCCACGTAGTAGTCCACATCGTCGTTGTAGCTGTGTTGAATACACGTCACCACGATGCCCACTAAGCTTGCAGCCGCTAGCCACCAGATGTACCAGATCATTGCGAAGCCAAATGCCAACGCCCATGCAGACACATAAATGCCTGTCGGTGTGTTCTTCGGCATGTGAATACGTTCGTATTCTTCTTCCTGAGTTGGATCAAACTCGCCACTTTGCTTTTGATACCAGAACGAATCGATCTCATCGCCCTTAGGCAGTTTTGCAAAGTTATAGAACGGCGGTGGTGAAGACGTTGCCCATTCAAAGGTACGTCCGCCCCACGGGTCACCGGTTAGATCTCGGTTTTGGTCTCGGTCACGAACACTCACGTAAATCTGAACGAACTGACACACCACACCCATCGCAATCACGCCCGTACCTGCAGCCGCAACCGCCAGTAGTGGGAAGAACTCAGGGTTAATGTCTTGGCTCAAACGACGCGTCATGCCCATAAAACCAAGAGCGTAAAGCGGCAAGAACGCCATCAAGAAACCGATGATCCAGCAGTAGAATGCGCGTTTTCCCCAAAGCTCGTTCAGAGTGAATCCGGTCGCTTTCGGGAACCAGTAACCAATTGCAGCAAAACAGCCGAAGACCACGCCACCGATGATTACGTTGTGGAAGTGCGCAATCAGGAATACCGAGTTATGCAGAATGAAATCCGCACCCGGAACCGCCATCAATACGCCCGTCATACCACCAACGGTGAAGGTGATTAGGAAGCCCACTGTCCACATCATTGGCGTGGTGAAGCGGATACGACCTTTGTACATGGTGAATAACCAGTTGAAGATCTTAACCCCGGTTGGGATAGAGATAATCATGGTCGCGATGCCGAAGAAGGCATTCACATTGGCGCCAGAACCCATGGTGAAGAAGTGATGCAGCCAAACCACAAACGCTAAAATAGTAATAGCCACCGTCGCCCATACCAGCGAGGTATAACCAAACAATTTTTTGCGAGAGAAGGTTGCAGTCACTTCAGAGAACACACCGAAGATAGGCAAAATTAGGATGTACACCTCAGGGTGTCCCCATGCCCAAATCAAGTTCACATACATCATCACGTTGCCACCAAGGTCATTGGTGAAGAAGTGCGTGCCGATGTATCTATCCAAAGTCAGTAACGCGATAGTGACCGTTAGGATTGGGAAAGAGATGATGATCAGGATGTTGGCACACAGAGATGCCCAAGTGAACACTGGCATCTTCATCATTGGCATAGATGGAGTACGCATGCGCAAAATAGTCGCGAAGAAGTTCACACCCGTTAACGTGGTACCCACACCGGATATTTGCAGTGCCCATATCCAATAATCGACCCCGACTCCTGGGCTCGCCTCAATGCCAGACAGCGGCGGATACGCCAACCAACCCGTACGGCCAAACTCACCTAAGCCAAGCGACATGTTGGTTAGGATAATACCCACCACAAATAGCCAGAAGCTCAAGTTATTCAGATAAGGGAATGCAACATCACGAGCGCCAATTTGCAGCGGCACGATGATGTTCATCAGGCCGATAACCAGTGGCATCGCGACGAAGAAAATCATGATCACGCCGTGAGCCGTGAAGATCTGGTCATAGTGATGTGGCGGTAAATAGCCAGTCTCACCAGCTGCAGAAAGCAATTGCTGGCTACGCATCATGACCGCATCGGCAAAGCCACGAACTAACATCACCATCGCGACCGCAATGTACATGAAGCCTAGTTTTTTGTGGTCTACAGACGTAAACCATTCATTCCATAGGTATTGCCACTTACCGGCTTTTGTTACCGCATACACCACTAAACTACCCACTAAGGCGATCATGGTTAAGGTGATCAAAATAATGGGTTCGTGGTAGGGAATTGAGTCTAGAGTTAATCTTCCAAACATGACGATTATCCTTGGGTTTCCGGCA
The DNA here is from genome assembly GCF_001691235.1 of Vibrio sp. ZF57. Taxonomy (NCBI): domain Bacteria; kingdom Pseudomonadati; phylum Pseudomonadota; class Gammaproteobacteria; order Vibrionales; family Vibrionaceae; genus Vibrio; species Vibrio sp. ZF57. Next base: position 51,543 of record NZ_MAKD01000076.1, read on the forward strand.
AACAGTTCATTGAACCAGGGTGCTGGGTCACGACATCAGTGAATAAAAATGGTGGGATACTAGAAAACAGAGTCACAGGTTCAGCCACACTTGGCGCGGCCAATGAACGGAACTGCTCCCAATCTTCAATACGATCAGGACTTGCTTTCACTTTCTCCACCCAGTTTAAAAACGCCACTTGATCAGGCAGAGCTGATGCGGTGAATTTCATCTGTGAGAACCCTTTTCCACTGTAGTTCGATGCAAAACCTTTGAAGTCACCTTCGTGGTTTGCAATCAAATTCAACTTGGTCACCATTCCCGGCATCGCGTAGATCTGCGAACCAAGACGCGGGATAAAGAATGCGTTCATGATGTTGTCTGAAGTCAGCTTAAACGTCACCGGAACATCTTTCGGGAACGCAACATAGTTAACCGTCGCAATGTTTTGCTCCGGATAGATGAACAGCCATTTCCAGTCCAGAGAGACCACTTCGATCACCATAGGCTTAACGTCACTCACCAGAGGCTTTGATGGCTCTAATTCGTGTGTTGTTCGCCAAGTGATGGTGGCTAGAATCGCGATGATGATGATTGGAATCGTCCATACCACTATTTCAATTTTGGTTGAGTGTGCCCAGTCAGGTGCATACTCTTCCGTGGTATTGCTCTCGCGGTATCGGTAAGCAAAGTAGATGGTCATCAGAATCACTGGGATGACGACAATCAACATCAGCAACAGAGCCGTGATAATCAGCTCTTTTTCCTGAACGCCAACGCTACCTTTTGGGTCGAGCAATGCGGAGTTACATCCTTCGAGCATCAGAACGGTTCCCAGCAAACCAATCTTCGACAAATTTGTCCTCGATAAAATGCGTTTATATCTTGAAGCTTCCATTAACTTTCTCGATGGTTATCCAGCCTCAGAACGAACGTCTGAGTACTGGTTGTCATGATCATTAGAATATTTATGTGTTGAGCATGTGAAACGCCGCATCTCAAAAAGCAATGCAATAAGGTTCGTTACTGCTGGGTTAAAACCACACAGAAAACATGACTTAATTGTTACACTTTGAAATACATTGTTACATTCGGCGCATTATGAAGAGTTGAAATTGAAAGCTCACCAAACAAACTTGGAAACTAACCTTCCATTTATGAAGACGAAAACTAAGAAGCAGTAAGCGATTAAGACACACATCAATAGCGTGCTACACAGATGGAGCCAGTACTGACAAGGGATTTAGAAAAAGTAGATAAACACTCGCGCGTCACCACTGCTCAGGGCAAGTTCAAGGTACATTAGAAAGAGCGAATAAATAGAAGTGTGACGCCCATCAAGATTGTGAATTCACATACCATTTACAAGGTATTCACTGGTTAGATTATTCAAAATACCCACTCATTCACCAGCAAGATAACCAAGCATTCATCGATGTACTACTGTGACGAATTGAAAGAATATTATGACTAACAGAAAGGATAATTTGACTAATTGAGAACGTTATAGCGGTGAAAAGAACAACACAATGGTAGGAATTGGGATGAATTTATCGAGAATAACAACACCATAATCGAGCAAGATACGGCTCGATTATGGGCAATTGAAAAGCAGTTAAATTAAAAAACAGTTATGCCGCTTGAGTCGCGATGGTTTTTCGCTGATTTCGAGTCATCAAGTGATAAACCACCGGCACAAAGTAGAACGAGATAAGCGTGGTTAACACAGTACCACCCACAATCGCGACCGCAAACGGAGGCCAGAAACCACCGCCAGCGATGATCAATGGCATAAAGCCGCCAACAGTCGTTATCGTGGTTGAGCTGATATGACGAGTACACGACATCACCGCCTCAACGACTGCATCGACATTACCGGATGAAGCTTGTTCATCGAGTTTCAATTCCGTCAGAATCACGATGGCAGCGTTAATCGCTAAGCCCGCAATCCCGAGCATGGCGATGATCACCGTAAAGCCAAATGGATAACCGAAGATCCACACCGACAGCAAGCCTAGGCCACCAGCCAATCCCGCCACCATGAAGATGATGCTACTCATTCGGAACGAGTTGAACGACATCACCACCACCAACACCATCAATACCACCACAACGGCGACATTCGAGATAAGGCTGTTAACTGAATTGTCACGCTCAGCGGATTCACCACCAAAACCAATCGTATAACCCGATGGCATCTGATAGCTTGCTAAGCGTTTCTGGAATTCATTAAGGACGGTTTGAGGTAAAACACCCGCTTCAATGTAACCTTCAATTGTGTTCACTCGTTGCCCGTTACGACGAGTAATCGCGCCGCGGCTAGTAGTTAATTCAAGTTCAGCCAGAGTCGAAACATTAATTCCCGTTGAGTACACCTCAGAGCTAATTGGCAAACGAATATTGCTTAAATGCGCTAGGCTTTCACGCGCTTCATCCGCGACACGAACACGGATTGGTACCGACTCACTGCCTTCAATCACAGAGCCACTTTCACGACCTGTCAGCGTAGTTTGCAGCATACCTGCGAACTGGTTCAATGAAATACCGTTCAGCTTTGCGGTGTCTTCATCGACCTTCAACCACACCTTAGGTGTACCCGGTTGCAGCGTTTCCCTTGTGTGCGTCACATGAGGAACACCCGCCAAAATCAATCGCACATCCTCACCAATCGCTTTCAACGTATCGAGGTTTTCACCATACACTCGCAGTTCAACGGGCGCGGTAAATGGAGGCCCTTGGTTAAGCTTACGTACCAAGATTTGTGCTTCCGGCACCTCTTCATCCAACACCTTTTGCAACTGTGGAATTAGCGCATTGGCTTGGTCAAAGTTCTCTGTTTTCACCATGGCTTGCGAGAAGTACGGCGCGTTATTTTGCCTTGCTTGCAGGTTGTAATAGAAGGATGGGAAGTTTGCGCCCACTAGCCAATCAATGCGTTCCACTTCAGGGTAACGATGAATGATATCGTCGATTTTTTCAGAGGTGTTTTTGGTGGCGTAAATGCTCGCTTGCGGCGGCATGTAAACCTGAATCTCAAACATGTCTCGGTCTGATGGCGGGAAGAATTGCTCAGTCAGCTGAGACATACTCCAGTAACCGGTAAACGGTACCAATAACACCAAAGCAATCGTGATGATTGGATGCGTGACACCAAAGCGGACAGAAGATGAGAACCAGCGCGTCAAAGCCGGGATTCTCAAACCCGTCATGTACCAATGGTGCTGCCCTTTCTTATCGACATCACTGAGTTGTTTCGGCAATAGCTTGGTCGCTAAGCCTGCGATTAAGGTGTGCGAGATGATGTAAGAGCCGATCAATGAGAAAGAAACGGTAATCGCAATACCACCGACAAATTCACCCGATGCACCCGGCATCAAGATAATCGGGGCAAACGCCAACACGGTAGTTAAGGTTGAGCCTAATAACGGCACCCATAAATGCTTCAATGCATTCATGGTCGCTTCAGCGCGCTGTTGCCCTTTCAAGCGATAAGCTTGAATGGTATCGACCATCACCACCGCGTTATCCACCATGATCCCGAGCGCCACAATTAGGCCTGTCACCGACATTTGGTTAATCGGCACACCGGTCATTTTCATGATCGACAAGGTCAATAATGAGGTTAACGGCAGAGAAATTGCCACTAAGATCGCGGCACGCACGCCTAAAGTGACAAACAGAACAATCAAGATCAGACCAAAACCGATCATCAAGCTTTTGCCTAAATCGTCTAAGCGAGTCTCGGTATAACCTTGCTGATTAAAGAGCACGGTCACCTTAACGTTACTTGGTAACTCTTGCTCAAATTTACCAATCAGAGCATTAGCTCGCGACGTCCAGTTATCAACTCGCAGATCAGGGTGCATTCTTGCCGCGACAATCACACCCGGCTCACCATCAACAATAGCAATCTGGTCTTGTGGGGTTTTCTCACCACGTTTCACCGAAGCAATGTCTTCCATACGGATGATGTGACCTTTGCTATCAGTGGCTATTGGCACTTGCTTAATGCGTTCAATGGAACCCAGTTCAGATTTAATTTCTAAGCCAAAGCGAGAATAAGCACTGACCAGTTCACCCGCCGAGTTCTTGGCGTCTGCCCCTTCGAGCGATTCAGCGATATTGGCGCTTGAACGCCCTAGAGCAGCGGCATCGGCCGTACGTAAACTGATTTGAATCTCTTCTTGCGGCATCCCGTATTCATCAACGAATTCAGTACCCGACAAAGTTCTTAGTCGCTTGGCGAGCTCTTTGGCATAACGGCCCAGCGTTAACCTATCAGGCTCGCCTGCACCAGACCAAGTTAGAGATGCGATGGTCGTGAAAGCATAAGTATGGTCGCTATCGAGATCAGGCGATTGAGCACCCGCAGGCAAAATGGATTCGATATCAGATAACTTGTCGCGAGCTTGGGACCAGACGGGTTCTGGCTCGGTGATGGTGTCATTAAGTTCTAGCGTGACAATCGATACGCTCGGCCTAGAGGTTGAACTCACCAATTTAACTTCACTCAGCTCACGCAGCTTGTTCTCGATTACCTCAGTAACCAAGGTTTCAACACGCTCGGCACTGGCGCCGGGGAAGCTGGTTGTGATGTTCGCGTAACGGTTGATGATTACTGGGTCTTCTGCACGTGGCAACGTCATGAACGCCGAAATACCACTCACCATCAGCAGCGCGGTCATCAAGATAAGCAGTCGAGTGTTGGAAATAGTCTCTATTATTTTCATACTATTACCTACTCAGCCGCACTGACTGGTTTCACGATTTGGCCCGGAACTAAGCGATGTAAACCACTGGCGATGACCTGTTCACCGTCTTCAATCGCCCCACTCACATACGCTTGTTGATTGTTGGCAAACAACACCTGAACACTTCTACGTTCAACCTTATTGTCTTCACCAATCACAAAGATGTTCCACACACCGCGCAATCCATCAATCAAACCCGTTAATGGCACCCAGTAACCTGAGTCATCAATCTGCTCATCAAATTTAAGGTAGGCAAGTTGCCCTTCCAATACCGATGATTGTTCAGGGAATAGGTAACGCAAACCGACACTGCGAGATTGGGTGTCGACCATTGCGCCGGGATTCAATAGCTCCACGGCATAATCTGTTCTCCCAACTCGGATGTTAGGCGAAGAAAGTGAGGTGACTTTTTGCATTTGGTGAGCAGGAATACCGATGAAGGCCTCTTTGCCCTCAGAAGCGAGCAGTGTAAGAGTTGGATTACCCACATTCACCACATCTCCGAGCGAAACAAAGCGCGTCGCGATGGTTCCAGAATAAGGCGCAAGCACTGTCGACTTCACCAATTTCAGTTCATTGCCTTTTACCGATGCATCGATGCGCAACAAGTTCGCCTGCAATACGCGTTGCTCACTGGTGAGAGAATCAATCTCCGCTTCGGCACTGAAGCCTTTCGCTTTCAATGAACGTTGACGTTTAAGGTTCGCTGCCACCAAACTCAATTGAGCTTTGACTTCTTCAGCCTGCGCTTTCAGTTGGCTAGACTCGGTTTCCAAAAGTTGGGTATCCAGTCTGATCAACGGCTGACCCGTTGTGACTGTGTCACCGACATCCACCAGAATCTCGTTTACTTTTCCGGCCAACTCGAAACCTAAATTGGCCTGTTGACCCGCCTTAACCACACCGACATATTCGCGTTGTACTGCATAAGAGGAAGACAGCGCCAAGGCCATCGTTTCCACGGTTAAAATAGTTTGGACGCTCGATGCCGTTTCAGAGGTTGAATCAACCGACTCTTGGGCTTGTTCCTTTTCGCCACATCCAACAAGAAAAGCCGACAACGCCACTGCCACTGCGCTTCCCTTCATCAATTTATACATACGTACTGTTCCTATGCGGTACTCAATTATGTTCTTTTTTTAGACTAACCAAATCAAACTAGACTGTCTAGTTTGATTGTGTTAAAAATAAGTTTCATCGTTAATGATTGATAAAACCATCACAAAAAGCATAATGCTTAGCGTAAAACGAGACACATAGAACTGAGCACCAACAGGCACCAAGCAAAGAGACAAACTAGGTAACGAGACAACACTAAGTAACGAGAAGCAAGCACGTGACTAAAATCATCAAGAGTGAACAGAAGAGATCGCAGATCTTAACCGCAGCCAGCCAACTTTTCTCTGAACATGGCTTCAAGATCAATATGGACCAGATAGCCAAAGCAGCGAACGTTTCTAAGCAAACGGTCTACTCTCACTTTAAAAACAAAGACGAACTTTTCGAAACCTGCATGCAAACCAAGTGTGCGGAGCGAGAACTCAGTCCTGCTGCCTTTGATATGGATGCTGCGGTGGGTGATGAGTTGGTGAAATTTGGTGTGAAGTTTCAGGATTTATTACTTGATGAACAATCTAGACAAACCTTTCAAAATGCCATTAGCCAAGCGAATACGCATCCAGAGATCGCCTCTATCTATTTAGAAACTGGGCCTCAGAAAACCACCAAGTTACTTGCTGATTATTTGCAGTCGAAAATAGACTCTGGTGATCTCACACTGTCGACATCAAGCTCGCCAGTCATTGCAGCACGCCAACTGTTGCTGATGTTTCACGGCAAATCGGCGTATTGGGGATTCTTCGGACACGACAGCGGAGAATCTGAAGAAGAAAGACTTCACTACACTCGCGAATGTGTCGCGCTATTCTTGAACGGCAACCAGCCTCGCTAATTTGAGCCCTACTGAATGAGGGTTAGTTAGCAGGAGCAGCTGACTCAAGAAGTAACTCATAGAAACGTTGAGCAGCAGGGCCTGTCTTGGCTCCTTTTGGTAAAGTCAGGTGCAGCGGAACGTGATACCCACTGCCATTTTCGACATTCAACACAGTGAGCTTGTCGCTACCTCGACTTTCAACAATGTGCTTTGGTAGTCGACAATACCCAACCCCCTGCTCTACCGCGCCAAACGCATGGTCGAAATTATCCACCGTAATACGCTGACTCGACTTCAACCAGCCCACATCCTGTTTGTTCCCTTGGCTTTTAGTGCCTTGATTAGATCGTGTACCTAAATCTCGCACCACAATTTGTGGCAAAGACGACAGTTGATTCAACGACACTGAAACGGCACTTGCTAACGGATGTGAGCTAGCAACTACTGGCTCCATCATCGTAAAACCAAAGGCTTCGGCTGAGTAATTAGTAATAGGCAAGTTGATGATAGCCACATCTGCCAGTTCTTGAGTCACCATTTCGGTTGTTTTAGACAGAGACGTTTCAATCACTTGTATCGATGTGGTGTTGTTCTCCGCCAAAAATGTAGCCATCGGTTGATAAAGGCGTTCAAGGCAGCACAAGTGATCAACAGCAACCACAATTTCAGACTCAACACCTTTCGCTAACTGTTCACTGATCAACTCTAGCTCGCGAGCTTGTTCCAACATACTGCTCGCACGGCGCAACAGTGATTTCCCATCCTCCGACAATACCGCCCTACGACCTTCAACCTGCACTAAAGTCACGCCTAATTGGTCCTCCAATTTTCTCAGCGCATAGATCAGCGTGGTGTGACTCTTGTTCAATTGTAGTGCCGCAGCCTGAATGCTGCCTGCACGGTCAATTTCGTAAAGCGTTTGCCATTGGTCGAGGGTGGTTTTCAATCTCATCGGTCTAAAATCCTGACAGTTAATAACTATATTATGAACTTTTCTGTCTGTTTTTTACAGGTAATATCTATTTCAACAGGCAATCAAGCCTCCTATGTTTTGCGAAATGACCATGAGTCTCAGCGCAACACCAAGTAACTGTTTGGAGAAATAACCATGAAATTATTACAAGTCGATTTTGAATTTAGCGGCCCATTTGGTGAAGAGATGTCAAACGCACTCGTTGACCTAGCAAAGTCTATTAATAACGAACCGGGCATGATCTGGAAAATCTGGACAGAGAGCGAAGCAGAAAAGCTGGGCGGCGGCGTCTACTTATTTGAAGATCAGCTGAGTGCTGAAACCTATCTGGCGATGCACGCTGCTCGCTTAAAAGAGATGGGCGTAGCGGAAGTGCGTGGGGTGATTTTTGACGTCAATCAGCCATTAACTACCATTAATAGAGGCCCAATCAACGGTTAATCAAACTTGTTCATTCGCTGAATGACAACAAAGATACTGAATCGCTAAGTCGCTAAGTCGCTAAGTCGCTAAGTCGCTAAGTAATAAGTAGAGAGATACGTAATGAACAACAAAACTTTTCTTAGCCTACACGGCATTATTTACGCAGGGTTTGCCATCGCACTGTTTTTTATCCCAACGGTAATGTGGCCCATGTACGGCGTGGAAATTAATGATAAGTACGCTTACTTTCTCTCTCAACACACCAGTATCTTTTTGGGTGGTATTGCCGCGATAAGCTGGTTATTGCGAGATATTGAGCCCGGAGTCAGTGCCAAAAAGCTCGTACAAGGTTTGGTTGTGACCAACATGCTGGGTGCCATCATCACCTTGTATGCCGCGTTTACAGGCATTTTTGTTGGTTTTGGTTGGAGTGACCCTGCGTTCTTCCTATCACTATCGATACTCAGCGTGTTGCAGGTTCGTCGACAAGGCTAGTTCATACAAAACCAAACCAATAAAAAAGGAACAGATGAACTCATCATCTGTTCCTTTTTCTCAATCAACTGTCGTTAACCTAGCGCGCTCAGCTTATTTGCTGTGCTCAACGTAAATCAATTCATCAGTATTGAAGCCACGCTCTTTAGACATCGCTTTGAACTTCTCCATCACTTCTGGCGCAACCTCTGGTGTTCTTGAAAGTAACCACAAGTAGTCAGTATCTGGGCCCGAAACAAACGCGTATTGGTAGTTCTCTTTGTCCAACTCAAACACCACATAAGCTCCGTAGAAGGGGCCAAAGAAAGACACTTTCAAATAGCCTTGTTCGCTGCCTTCGACAAAATACGCCTTGCCTTCCGCTTCGTTCCATTCGCCATCTTCAGCCGAATAGCCGCGGTTAATCACCTTCACGCCACCATCATCACGTAGACTGTATTCGGCACTGATGTTGTCTAAGCCACGCTCAAACGAATGGTCTAAACGAGCCACTTCGTACCATTTCCCTAAGTATCTATCCAATTCAAACTGTTGAACGGGCTTTACTGTTTCAGGCATGCCCACGCAACCACCCAATAGAATCACACTAAGCAGCAATAATATTTTTTTCATCCTAACCTCGGCTTGTTTTTATTAGTAATGCGAGTAAGCCTTGTGAAAACATAAACTTACATCCTTGGTAATACGTTAAATCCATTTTTAAAGTTCACCTAACTGTAATTTATTCAGAATCTTATGTGAATCGTTTAGTCTGCGAATGAATCAATGGCGTTTCATTGCTATTCGATATTGAGTCGGTGTCACCTGTTTATAGGATTTAAACTGACGATTGAAGTTGGCTTGGTTATCGTATCCCACTTTCTCCAAGATCAAACTGACAGGCAATGACGTATTAATCAGCAAGTCGCACGAGACATTCAACCTGATCTTTTTAAGCCGTTGACTGAAGCTCTCTTTATAATGTTTTTGAAACAAGCGCCTAACACTACTCTCACTGATGTATAGATGACTGGCTAAATCGTTAATCGAGATATCTTGAATGAAGTGATTCATTAAGAAGGCTTCGACCTTATTTATCTTATCGCTGATCTCATCACCTTCGCAGGCCTTAAAGATCGGGTTAATCAACTGCACCACCTCTTCGTCATCAAGTAACACCGAAAACAATGAGAATAAGGTGAGTAACTGTTGGTGTGGCGGTTTCTCCATCACCCTATCTAACAATTCCGTTGCCTTCTCCGCCGAACTGGGAGAGAACTGCAATCCTTTCTTTGAATCTTCCAGCAAAGCACGCAACGGTTCGAGCTCTCGACAGCTGTCTATCAACGGCTCTATCCAGTCTTTACGAAACCAAATCACGTGCGTTTCACATATTCGCGAGTCGTCTGCGCTCTCTTCAGAATAAATAGCATGAGGCAAGTCCGGCCCAACCAAAATCATGTGATTATGAGACACATCGCTTTGATGGTGCCCAATAAAACTATGGCCAGCAAAGTGACGATGTATCGCTATCTCGTACTCTTCATGTCGGTGCCAACCATAGCTTTTACTGTTCTCGACAATTTTCTTATAGCGCCAAGACATGCCAACTCGTTGTGGCACTTTTTCCAAGTAACCTTTCATTACGATACTCAATGACCTTTTAATATTGAAAGTATACGTAACAAACCACCCAAATCAGCACATTGACTGAAAAGTATTGAACATTGCGCTGACGGTACTCTTCTCTTCGTCTCCGATAAATATACTGCAAGTGAACTTAATCAGGAGAGCAACTATGGACACTTTATTATTAAAAATTCGCGATATGATTCTTGCCACACGTCAACAGTGGATCGGCGAGATCACCTACAGTCACAATATTAAAGGTGACCACACCTGGAAATTCTATGGCTATAACTCTTATGACGAATATAAGAAAGATCTGCGTAAGAGCCTAAGACAAGAGTCGTGATGAAAGGCTTATTCAAACCACAATTTATTGATTAATAGCGGTTTTTATTTGTCATTCATGTAGAGTTTCACACTTGCCACTCGCTTTCTATACTTACTAAACAGTGGAACATGGAAGACATAATAATGAACAACAAGCTCACTCTGCCATGCACTGCATGGATAGCATTACTCGCAAGCTTAACGGCCGTAGCGCCGGTTCTTGCACAAGCCAACACCGTTGTCCAAGCGCAAACAGCAGTTCAAACACAAACAGCAGTTCAAGCGCAAACAACTGTTAAAAGCCAAAGTGCTGACCAAATTTTTACCAATGCAGATATATATGGGCATCGCGAGTCAGACTCGATCGTTACCCACAAAGGCAAGATCATCTTTATCGGTAACCAATCACAGGCGCAAACTTTTCAAGGGCAAAGCACTGATGTCATTGATCTAGACAATGCCTTTGTCTTGCCGGGGTTCATTGACAACCATAACCATGTGTTTGAAGCCGCCTCAGAGCTGGGTGGCAATTGTGAACTCGACTCTGAAGCAACATTAGAAGAGCAAATCCCCTACTTAGAAGCGTGTAAGATCAATGCTGATACCGATGGCAGAGGTTGGCTAATGGGTTATGGTTTTTCTTTAGAAGCAACGCTCGATAGCGACTCTGACTATACACCGCTAGAGATCATCGACAGTATCTTCCCGGATCGCCCAGTGGTGATCATGGAGCAGACTTCACACTCGATGTGGGTCAACTCAAAAGCACTAAAAATCGCTCGAATCAGCCAACAATCTTCAGACCCACAAGGCGGTGTTTATTTAAAAGACCAAGACAGCGGTAAGCTCAATGGCATCTTATTAGACAATGCTGGCGATCAACTGATGGAGATGGCTTGGAGCAGACAAAGCGAACTGTTTGAGCAAAGCTACCAAGGGTTAATGTTCGGGCTTGAAGAAGCGGCAGCCCACGGCATCACTACCATTGGCGACGGTCGCATGTATTGGAAACGAGGTTGGTATGACGTTTGGCTAGAGGCCGAGCAAAATCAAGACTTAACGGCGCGTGTATCGCTGCGCCCTTGGGTGTATCCATCGATGGCAATGCCTTCTCAATTAGAAGTCTTTGAGAAGATGTATTCCGACGATAAAAGCCGTCTGTTACTTGTCGATCAGGTGAAAATGTACAGCGATGGCATCTTCATCAACGGCACCGCCAAAACACTCGCGCCCTACTTAGATACTTATCTGCCCCAGTCTCCTAATGGCTTGAACTATATTCCACCAGAACAAATGAAGGAGTGGCTAACTGCGCTCGAGAAAATCGGCTTTAGCGCCCACATTCATGCCATTGGTGATGGAGCGGTTCGTGAATCTCTTGATGCGATAGAAAGTATTCGCAAACAAGGTTCAACCAAACCCTACATCCTAACCCATGTCGAATTAATCAATGATGAAGATGTGCCACGCTTTCGCCAATTAGACGTGACCGCAGATTTCCAAGTCGGCTCTGATTACGTTGCAAGGCATCAACACCAATGGGCCGAAGCTTTTCTTGGTGCTCGCCGTGCCAAAGCCATGATGAACCTCGACGCGATACTCAAGACCGACGCGAATATCACCTTAAGCAGTGATTGGAATGTACACGACATCAACCCTTTGGTCGGCATCGCGAACAGCTTAATCATGGGCAAAACCGGCCTAACTGATATTTATACCGCGATTGATGCTTACACACTCAATGCCGCCAAAAGTCTTGGAATTGAAGACGTAACAGGTTCTATTGAGGTGGGGAAATCCGCTGACTTCGCCATTCTCGAACGCGACATCACCACAGTGTCAGCAAGACAAATCGCTAAGACTCAGGTGTTGATGACGGTGTTACGCGGGGATGTGGTTTACGAAAAATAAAGCCAATTAGCGTATCGAATTGGTTATCGCAACTCAAACGAAAACGAGCCAGCTTATTCAGCTGGCTCGTCTGTTATTCACATAGGTATTTTATGTTGTGTTACGCGTTGGTCTCTTTAAGCGCTTTCACATTTGAATCTTGTTTGTCATCCAGAGCAAAGTAGATCTTCGATACAATCACTTCAGCAACCAGAATCGTAAATACCACCGCGAAGAACGCGACAACACCGCCCCAAGGGCCTGTAAAACTCACCTTATCTCCGAACAGAAGGTTAATCGCTTCTAGCATCACGAATTTTGAGCCCACCAAGATGATATAAGTGGTGATTGCTCGGTAAACCTTAGGCGCGGTGCCCGGCTTGCTTTTGAAGTGCTCGGCAATCTTGTGCTCTAAACCAATAGAGAGCTTCAACAACAACGCCGCAATCAAAGAGATAGTGAAAGACTCAATGTTGACGAAGTCCCAGTACTCATCGAAGAAGTTAAGTACGACCAAGTCCACCAGCACGGCTAACGTGTAACCTACGAATAGACGTTGTGGTGTGTTGAACCCGTAAACTTTGTCTGATTTAATCATTCTGTCTCTCTCTAATTTGATAAGTAGCCTTGATTTGAAATACATCTTAGCGTTCGAATCGAAGCAAAACTTACCATTTCATGACACTACTCAAAATCATTCACAACACAAATGAATCGTCATAGTGTCTTCGCCCCCTCACCTTCAATAATCCTGATCGCCCACGTATCACTGTAAAGTAAAATGGCACTCTCGAGTGATCTGCAGCTACCAGGTAACCTGCCACTGTCGAATGATCTACTACTACCAAGTAACCTGCCACTACCAACTAAAGAAAGAATAGAGACGCTAAATGGATGCCCCATATTTAAGCAATGAGTGTGTTAATTGAAATCTTGCGTCCAATAAGACACCTTTGATGCATCTGACTTACTGGCTTTGTATCCAATCCCCATCTTTGTGTGTCGGCTATTCATCACGTTTTGGCAGTGACCTTCGTGACCAGCCCAACTATTAAGACCGGCATTGTTAATTTGCCCATCACTTCGTGGACTGGTGTAACCGAAAATAGGAATCACAACCGAATTGGATGAGAGGACAAACGCATTCTGACCAGAACTGTTCACAACAAAGTGACCTTGAGCATCTCTTCGGTACTGCTCATCTGAGTTCAACTGGGCATTACTCGCCGTATTATTGTCCCAAGCGATAGGAGCTGCTGGTGGGTAGTTACCACTCGAAAACGATGAACCAAAGGCATCACAATAACGTTGTGTCGACCTCGCACAATTTGTCGAGATAACAGATTGGTACTTGATACTGTTCTGACTTAGATCTTCTGGAATATTCACAATTCGGCACCATTTTTCATCGGCAACGCCTTGACCGGGCATCCCCCAAATCGCACCATTCAATAATTGATTTGTATCTAGTGAAGCGAAATCGATGAGAGTGTCGCTATTAAGCTGACCTAGATCCAAATCGATCTTTCCAGATGAAGTGTTCAACTCAAAGATCGAGGCCCCAACCTCCTTAGCTGCTGCGTTAATTTTGTCGCGCTGTAATAATTCCCACGAATCACCAAACCGCTCTTTTGACTGCTCTCCATAAGCTTGAGCGATAAAATCGTAAGTAGGTAAATTAGACTCTGTGCCGCTCCCATCTTTGGAAACTACGCTGCCAACGGTTTTAAATTCCAACGAACTGTCGAACACCGCATCGTTAAACACATACGATCCCAAGAGCTCACTAGAACAAGAGTTACTTTGCATATCGTATCGATATTCAGAAATTGTACCGTCCACAAGTAACTGATGATCCTTCCTTTGCGCGCTTAATCCTGTGGTTTCGTAACAGTGCCAATCGTTAACAAAGTTGCTGCCATTATCGATAACGATTGTTGGTACAGCGATAGTCACATCAACCTCCTGAGTATCTCCACTCTTGAACGCAGGCAGCTCATTTTTGACGGTAATAGATGAGAAATTTCTGATTGGATCCGTTTCTTCGATAAAACCTTCGATCGCAAAAATCATATTGTTGCTAAGAGCTTTAATGTCAGGCTGCTGAGAGGTAGATGATGAGCCGGTATTACTTGGATTACTTGGATTACTTGGATTACTTGGAACATTAGCGTTATTAGACGTTGTGCTGTCACCTCCTGATGAACTCTCTCCACCACAACCCGTAATAATCAGTGCTAGAAGGGCGACTGCCGAGATATTTTGTTTTTTCATGAGTTAATCCTTAAGCATATATTTTTCTTGATGTAAGGATGTTGCCTCATAGAACGAACTTAAATTTCAGACCAATGTCAGAGCCCCTAAATACTGACACCGATTTAACATTTTATAAGATCTAGCCATACCAAGAAGGCAAACTTGGTCAAGTGGTTGAAAGCGCGTATGCCGATCTATTGGTCATCGACGAAAACAACTCAATCAATTGGAAAATAGAGACTTAATGACAACGCAGTCACTAGCAATATCTTTAATTTCCCTCGTCACTTAACACCCTTCTTAACTTGCATTACATGACAATTAAATATACACATTTGCACAATCGTGCATATATGTATATTATTCAGATCTCTTTTTACTTGCTAGAGATTCCAATTGTGGATGCTAAATTAGTTATTGCGTTAAATGAGTTCTTTTATGTGGCCAAAGGGCTGGTTGTTATCATCGCGATTGTGTCGGTGCTTACAGGCATCATGCGAGAGTATATCCCTCAAGATAAACTCCAAGCGACGCTGACCAAACACGACAAATGGGGAACCTTACTAGGCGCATTGTTCGGGATGTTGACCCCATTTTGTAGCGCAGCCGTGGTTCCGGTGACCATGGCAATGGCGTCGATGGGCGCATCATTAGGCACTGTGATGAGCTTCATCATCTCGTCACCGCTGTGTAACTTCATCGTATTGGCGATGGTGTACGCCTCGTTCGGATTGAAGATCACCGTGGTGTACTTCTTGGTCACCTTTACCGCAGCGGTTCTTGGTGGTTACTTGATTTCCAAATCACCTTGGAGAAACGAGATCAAACGCGGCGCTGAACTTGAAGACACCAAAAGAAAAAGCTGTTCAGATAGCTCAATCAATGCGAGTAACTCGTGCAGCGCAACCCCTTCTTCCGCATCAAGAATACGTAATGCAATGGGTGGAGCTTGGTCTTTGTTCAAACGAATCATCCCGTATGTACTTTTAGGTGCGGCGATCAGTGGCTTCTCGGCGGCTTACCTACCTGCAGACTTAGTAGAGAAATACGTGGGTGGCGACAGCTTCCAATCTATCGTGGTCGCTTCATTGATTGGTATCCCGCTTTACTTACGTATCGAGATGGCAATTCCACTACTTAACGTATTAATTGCTAAGGGAATGGGCTTAGGTGCTGCATTGGCATTAATTATTGGCGGTACAGGTGCCAGTTTGCCTGAAATCGCGCTAGTATCTGCAGTTCTTAAAAGAAAAGCCGTAATCGCGTTTGTGGGAATAGTCTTAACGACCGCCATCATTGGTGGCGCTATCTTCCAATACGTTGTGTAAAATCGGACACACTGAAAAATATAAAGCTTCGCGCCGCTCATTGAGAGTGGTGCGACTAAGTTGAAAAGGTAAAACCATGATGGATGAAAAATACATTGATTCGCTAAAAGCCTTATCAGAACCTAATCGACTGAGATTGTTCTGGTTGTTCCTGCATGTTGACGAATGCATGGCTGTCGCTGAAGCAATCGACATCATAGGTGAAACCCAATACAACGTATCTCGCAACCTAAAAATGCTCTACAAAGCTGGGCTACTTAACCACGATAAGAAAGGCAAATGGGTGTTTTACACCTTGAAAGAACAAACCGCGCCTCACTGCAAAGCTTTGGTCGACTCTGTTCGTTACTTGCCAGAAGATGATTTCCAAGAAGTGGTTAAACGTTGTCAGATTCGCTTATCAATGAGAGTTGATGGTGACTGTGTTATCGGCCCAGACAGCGAAATATGGCAGAGCAAGATTAGCTAAGTCGCGATAAACGGAGACGCGAGAAAGAGATGCCCAATACCGGTATCTCTGATTCAATTTGTGGTGTGAAGTATGAATAAATACACTCAACAACAACTCGATTCTATTTTAGAACAGCATAAATTGTGGTTGGAAAACCAAGGCGGCGAACGAGCACAATTAGGTAATACCGATCTAAGTAATCTAGCGCTTCAAGATGTTGACCTTCGTTGCGCCAACCTGATACGTACTGATTTTAGTGGCGCCGATTTATCGGGTGCGAACATGAATGAGGCTGACATCACCTATGCCAATTTCAGCCACGCGAACCTCAACAATACGAGCTTCCGCGATGCTGACCTACGTAACGACAACATGAGTTACGCCCAAATGCTCAACGTCGATTTACTGCGTGCCGACTTGTTTCGCACTGACTTCAGCAATGCTCAAGTTAATGACTCTGCTTTCAAACGAAAAGACACAGGCAATACCATTATTGAGCTGCGAGATCCTACCCGACAGTGTCTCTCTGCCAAGTAGGCTCAAACAGCGATGATCTCCAATGCGCTGATATTGTTGCATATTCATTCGATTATTCGATAAATACCGAATTGGACTGGGCACTCACCTACTGAACTCAGGTCGTAATAGCAGATCTCGCACCCCATATCACTAAGCATCGAACGACATTGTTCTTACTTGGTTTTTTGTTCTTACATATTTTCGATTCTCATGTATTATGTGCGCCCATAATTGTATGACAAATATGTAGCGCCGTTTCTGTATGACCAAAGCCACCAACCACGCGATTTTGCTCTTAGTATTCGCCAACCTGCTCGCCTCCTTTTCAGACGTTTCACTAAAAGTACTGAATGGCGAAGTGCCCACGTTCCAATATGTGTTTATCCGCCAGCTATTGAGCGTGATGTTGCTGCTTCCTTTTTGGCTAAAGCTACCCAGAGAGACGCGCATGCAAGGTGGCTGTCGCATCAACTTCTTACGGGCTCAATTCATCCTAGTAGGTAGTGGCTGCGCAATGATTGCCATCACACACCTAACGTTGGCGACCGCAAATGCGATGTTCTATGTTGGGCCCATTCTTATGCTCCCGCTTTCTATTGTTTTACTGAAAGAGAAGCCGACATCATCAAAAGTGGTGGCGACATTGATTGGTTTCGTGGGTGTGTTAATCGTGTTGCGTCCAGAGCAATTTCACTGGGCCGCTATTGCAGGGTTAGGCAGTGCGCTCGCGATGGGTGTCGGCAATATTTTGATTAAACGTCTTCACGCAGAACAACACATTATCTCGACACTATTTTGGACCAGTGTGATGACTCTACCGCTGGCGTTGGCTCTTGCTCTACCTGCATGGGCGGCGATTGAATGGCGTCATGTTGGGTGGATTATGGCAATCAACCTGTTCGTTCTTGGATACCATGCCCTTGTGGTGGTGGCTTATAAAAAAGCACCAGCAAACCAAATTGCTCTCGCGGAATACTCGGGGTTGGTGTTCGTGACCTTATTTGGCGTGATGTGGTTTGATGAGATTCCAGACATGTTGACCCTTGTCGGCATCAGCCTGATCGTCATTCCGATGATGCCAATAAAGTGGAAGAAGTACTTCAGTAAGCCAAATCAAACGGCGCTTGATATAGAAGCCAATCAGACTAAGTCTTAATTGCCAGCAGCATCCTTGCAGCGCATCGAGCTAACCCACTTTCGACCTATTCAAATGAGAAAAGGGACCGGTATTTCTACCCGTCCCTTTTTTATTTTCGTTTGTATAAGGTGTTACTTAAGCTTGAACACCAACACTTTGTTGTATGCCGTTACCATCAGTAAATCTTGCTGTTTCCCGCCAATTTCTAGATTGCTGATATGGCCCGCATCGATAGCAATGAAGTCTATTTGCTTACCGTCTTTATCGAACACACCCACGCCACCATGCGCTGCAACAAAGAGGTTGTCATCGGCATCAACAGCAACGCCATCAACCATAGGTTCAGAGCCAGACTCCGCTTTCACTTGAGCAAATTGCGTCTTATTGCTGAGTGACTGTCCATCAACATCAAATCGGTATACCCAGCCATCAGATGTGTCGGCAACGTATAACGAAGATTCATCAGAAGAAAAAGCGATGCCGTTTGGTAACTTGAACTCTCCAGTGATCAACTTTAGATCACCATTTAGGTAACGATAAACGCCATTAACCGCTTGCTCTGGTTCTGCCTTTGCTGGGCCGTAACCTTGGATACCAAACGGAGGATCGGTAAACCACACGCTTCCATCGCTATTAACGGTTAAATCGTTCGGGCTATTAAGCAGCTTGCCGTTATACGTTGCAGCGACAATCACTTTCTCTCCGTTGCCCTGACGGTACGACAGCTTTCTATCATGGCGGGCAGCCCACAGGTTGCCTTTGGCATCAATATCGAGACCATTGGCATAGCCAGAATTGTCATCAAAAACGCTCAACTTGCCGTTAAGGTCGTAAGAATAGGTTGTGTTATTTGGAATATCGCTAAACAAGAAACGTTGATGTTCCACATCCCATGTAGGGCCTTCAACAAAGCCGAATGAGTCTCCAACCAATGTTGGGTTGCTTTCTACAACAGAGGCAGCTGAAACATTCATAGAGGCAGCCATTGCAGCGGTAATAAGTAGTAATTTGTTCATTGTTCTTCTCCTTTCTGTTTACGTTTTGAATCTTAGTTGCTTGAAGGAGTGAGAAAAACAGTACAAAATGACTTCACTGTTTACTAAATGGTGTTAATGATGAATTTGATTTATATGCAGACCTTCTTGACTGTCGCCGAAGAGCAAAGCTTCACCAAGGCCGCTGAAGTATTGGATGTGTCAAAAGGTTTGGTGTCTCGGCATGTACAACGACTCGAAGAAACATTGAATTCTAAGCTGTTTCACAGAACGACTCGTTCTATCAGCCTCACGGAAGTGGGTGAAGAGTTGTATTCGAAAGCGAAGCAAATTCAACTATTAGCAATCGAAGCGGAAATGCGTGTCTTAGACATGACGCAGGAAGTGGCAGGCGATTTGAAAATTACCGCCCCGATAGAGTTTGGGCGTGCGCTTTGTCGTCATATCATCCCTACTTTCAAGCAAGAGTATCCAAAAGTGGATTTGATTCTCGACTTTGGGCCGATGAAAAAGAAGATAGAGTCTGGCGACTTTGACATTGCTTTCCGAGCCTACGATGAACTGCCTAATGATGTGATTGCCAACGATCTCGGGCACATCCGCAATGTTCTCGTTTGCAGTGCGGATTACGCATCAACTTACCCAATCGCCACCACCAAAGACATCCACAAATGTAGCTTCATTCTTAACAGTCAAAATGAACGCTGGAATCAGCTGGAGTTGAGCAATGGCGAACAAACCTACCATGTTGAAGTAACCGGAAGTGTTAGCTCTAATACCTACAGTTCAATTTTAGAGTTAGCGATGCAAGGGATAGGTGTCGCCAGCTTGCCGTTCTATCAAGTTGAAGAGCAGCTCAAACAAGGTGAGCTTATTCACGTGTTCCCTGAGTGGTCGATAAAAGCCCAAAAGCTAAGCCTTATCTATGCTCAAAGAAGAGTAACACCGCAGAAGTTAGTCACTTTTAACCGAGCGGTAAAAGAGTGGCTGGAATCGAATAACGCTTATACGTTGTGAGTTTTAGAACGCTAAACCTTTCAATTGGAACGTATGTGCGTTCCATTCATATCAGGCTCAATCGCAGTGCTTTCAATAGCTGATAGGCTGCCGTGTATTCGTCGATTTTGAAACACCCTCCCCCTCTAACTCCCCCTCAAGTTGAGTTCATCCCCCTCTCTAGATTGACGACCGAGGGGGAGAATCTTCTTTGGCGCTGAATGTGAAAATGCGCATGTCGCCATCGGCATTCAGTTCCTCCCCTTTCCACGAAATCATAATGGGTCGAAAATACGGATTAAGGGGAGATTAGGAGGGAATTTGAGGTTGGTGTGATTACCGAGGGAGGTTGGGCTAACACGGATTTGCCCCATTGTTGGTTAGAGTTCGAGATAGTAAATATCGTGTTTATATATATTAACCCTATAAGAGGTAATCCGACCGAGTCTACCCTTCAGAATTTCTCAGATATGCAGTATCGACCATAGGGATATTTAAAACTTTTGAGTTAATTTTATGCGGTGAAGAAAGGCGTTACTATATATGGAGTACTTTTGGTACTTTAGCTGAGAATTCATGCCGCCTAGCATGTTCAAATAGCAAGGCGGCAATAGACTTTTGAACGAAATGTTAGTTCGCTTCGACGCCATTGATGAATGTCTTCCCAAGTGATTGCTTGATCGTTGTGGTGTAGTTACCTGACTCTTCTTCGTTCCACAGTCTGTCCAATGCGTTTTGGTTGATTTCAAGTAATTTAACTAGCTTTGGTGTGATAGTGACATTGAAGTCAACTTTAAGGGACTTCTCAAATGCCTCTTCTGATTCTCGGTTAGTTAAGCCTTTATAATTTTTAGGCATTATTTCAATTTCTCCATCGGAACTTGAGTCATTAACGAAGATGTTGATATTCTCGAATTTGATCCCATTACCTATTATGGATTTAAAAGCAGCCTCAATTGTTTCCTCTGTAGGATTTCTTTCAATCAAACCGATGAAGCTATTAAGCTCTTGAGTATTAACTCCTTTAATCTCACCACTTAAGCCAAGTTTGTTCGATAGTTGGGTGATGTTTGGAGATTGAAGATCTAGTGAGTCAACTTTCCAATCAAGCTTCAGGCTCGTATTGTCTTCAATTGTAATTGCTGAATGAAACTTCGCGTCTTTGAAGCTAAATCCACCAGATCGATCGTTGAAACCTCCATCATTTGCAATTATTTCAGTATTATGGGTGTCATTAGTGATATTTGACTTAAGCTCAATGCCGTTTATATAGGCCTGTTCTCTTCTTTCAGAGATTCTAATTCCGTCAATTTTTGTGGATGTAGTGAAGGCTTCTTTATTGCCTTTAAACAGAATCTCAACATCGCCAAGTTTGAAGTTGCTTGAGCGGCCTGTATTGATTTCTCCAAGTGAGAAGTTGCTTTGTAGATCTAAAGACTGATTGCTGGTATCGAATGTGTATTTTATGCTTTCATTTAAGCTTGCTACCTCTCTGATTAACGTTGAGGTAAGTCCTTTATCCTTCGGGAGACTAAAATTACCTTCAACGCTAAGTCCGAATGGCGCAACCGTTGCTGTGTGGCTTAGGTAGATTGGTTCAGGAAGTCTTTTTGAACCATTGTTTATGTAGATAGCGAAATTCTGCTTGATATTGTTATTGTTGATTTCCGTATCGATCAGTTGGGCATCAATGAATTGGTTTTTTAGTCCAATTAGTGAGCTTTCAACTTCACTGGTCACAGTTTCTGCTGCATTCTTAATCAACATGTTATTGGCAACCAAGGCACCACCACCGATGATCGCTGTACAGCTGATTGCAATTAAAGTTTTTTTCATCTTTGCCTCTGATAAATATAGGAATCAATTAGTTATGCTATTTTATATGAATTCAGTTGCTTTCGCACCATAAACCAATTCTTCCCATTAGCGCTCAACAATTACTTTGTTATACCTGTAGTTATTCATTAAATACTAATTTAGAAAAGTCACTGACACGGAATTGTCCGTGCGACCTGAAGTCGTATGAAGTGCTGTTCACCGCAACAAGTGTGAA